>NZ_JBVVPA010000001.1:0-447500 GCF_055807555.1 Bradyrhizobium sp. Ken64
AAAACCTTGGGGTCACCGCTCTCCAGGCAATGCAAAACTCTCCCGGCGGGAGCAAAACATTCTCAAGCTCTGAGGAGCCTGCGAAGCAGGCGTCTCGAAGGGCGAGGCCGAGAGCAGGGCCTGCATCCTTCGAGACGCGCGAAGACGCGCTCCTCAGGATGAGGATAAACGCCTTTCGCGCGGATATAAAATTCCGGCATGACAGCTCGCACAACATGCGATGGGTCGCACACGGCGTACTGTCCTAAACCGCACGGACACATCTAACTCAACTTGATGTCCCAGACCCCGTCCTTGCGGCAGGCGGCGACTTCCTCGCGCAGGAGGGCGGTGACGGCGACCGAGGCCGTCGAGACCGGACGGTCGATCGGAGAGGCGAATATGAGCTCGCGGGTCATCGGCTTCGAGACGACGGCGGTTTCCAGCCGCCCGTCCGCGACCTCGCCGTGGACCGACGAGGGCGGCAGCAGCGCGAAACCGAGGCCTTCCTCGACGAGACTCGTGAGCACGCGGAACGAATCCGCCTCGAGCTGGACGTTGAGCTTGATCTTGCGTTGCGCCGCCGCGTGCTCGATCAGCGCACGGAGGCCGTGGGAATGACTAGGCAGCACCAGCCGTTGCCGCAGCAGCCAGCCGATATCGACGCTCTTCTTGCGCGCCAAGCCACAACCGCGCGGACCCACCGCGACGATGTTGTCGCGGCCGAGGCTTTCCACGTTGAGATGCAGATCGGCGGAGCGGCCGTAGAGGATGGCGAGATCCATCTCGCCGCGATGCAGCCATTCGACCAGATGACCGCTGTAGCTCTCGACGATGCGCAGCGAAATGCCGGGAAACTTTTCGACGCAGCGCCGCGCGAAGCGCGCCGACAGCACGCAGCTCACAGTCGGGACCAGGCCGAGCACGACCTGGCCCGACGGCGGCCCCTTGGAGGACTGGATGTCGTCGCGGATCTGGTCGATCTGCCGCACGATGCCCGAGGTGCGCGCCAGCAACAGGCGGCCGGCATCCGTGAGCACCATGCCGCGGCCGTTGCGGGTGAACAATTCCGTGCGCAGCTCGTGTTCCAGCAGCTTGATTTGCCTGGACAGCGCCGGCTGCGCCACGCGCAACGTGTCGGACGCCTTGGAGAGGCTGCCGAGCTCAGCCACGCAACTGAAGGTCCTGAGCTGACGGAAATCCATGCTTGCCAATCCTGGAAGGCTACTCCATACGCTATAGCAAATGAGCATAGGGGGCTGGCATTGTTTTCACAACGCCAGAGGATCGGCCGGCGTTATCTTGACTGCCGCATATACGGGAAACCCCATGAGTGAAGAACACCACACCGAAGATCACGCCGACATCCGCGAAGCCGTCGCAAAGCTGTGCGCGCAGTTTCCCGGCGAATACTGGCGCAAGCTCGACCGTGAGATGGCCTACCCCAAGGCCTTCGTCGACGCGCTGACCGAGGCCGGCTATCTCTCGGTGCTGATCCCCGAGGAATATGGCGGCGCGGGCCTGAAGCTTTCAGCGGCCGCGGCGATCCTCGAAGAGATCCAGCGCGCGGGCTGCAACGGCGGCGGCTGCCACGCCCAGATGTACACGATGGGCACCGTGCTGCGGCACGGCAATGACGAGCAGAAGGCAAAATATCTGCCGAAGGTGGCGAGCGGCGAATTGCGGCTGCAGGCTTTCGGCGTCACCGAGCCGACCAGCGGCACCGACACCACCTCGCTGAAGACCTTCGCGCGCAAGGACGGCAATGCCGGTTACGTCGTCAACGGCCAGAAGATCTGGACCAGCCGCGCCGAACATTCCGACCTGATGCTCCTGCTGGCGCGGACCACGCCGAAGGACCAGGTCAAGAAGCGCACCGACGGCCTTTCAGTGTTCATCGTCGACATGCGTGAGGCCAAGAACAAGGGCCTCGAGATCCGCCCGATCCGCACCATGATGAACCACGCCACCACCGAAGTGTTCTTTACCGACATGAAGGTGCCGGCGGAGAATCTGATCGGCGAAGAGGGCAAGGGCTTTCGCTACATCCTCTCCGGCATGAATGCCGAACGGATCCTGATCGCGGCCGAATGCGTCGGCGATGCCAAATGGTTCATCGCAAAGGCCACCAACTACGCCAAGGAGCGCAGCGTTTTCGGCCGGCCGATCGGCCAGAATCAAGGCATCCAGTTCCCGATCGCCAAGGCCTACGCCGCGATGCGCGCGGCCGAATTGATGGTGAAGGAAGCCACGCGCAAATACGAGGCAGGCCTCGACTGCGGCGCGGAGGCCAACATGGCCAAGATGCTCGCGGCCGATGCGTCCTGGGAAGCGGCCAATGCCTGCGTCCAGACCCATGGCGGCTTCGGCTTCGCCGAGGAATACGACGTCGAGCGCAAATTTCGCGAGACGCGGCTCTATCAGGTCGCGCCGATCTCGACCAATCTCGTGCTGTCCTTCATCGCCGAGCACGTCCTCGGCATGCCCCGCTCGTACTGAGGCAGCCATCATGGGCGCACTTGACGGGATGAGGGTGATTGCGGTCGAGCAGGCGGTGGCAGCACCGTTCTGTTCGTCGCGGCTGGCGGATGCCGGCGCGGAAGTCATCAAGATCGAGCGGCCCGAAGGCGATTTCGCCCGCGGCTATGACGCGGCAGCCAAGGGCCAGAGCAGCTACTTCGTGTGGCTCAACCGCGGCAAGCAATCGGCGGTGGTCGATCTCGCAACCAAGGAAGGTTGCGCCGAGCTGGAGAGACTGATCGCGAGCGCGGACGTGCTGATCCAGAACCTCAAGCCGGGCTCGATGGACAAGCTCGGCTTTTCGCGCGAGCGGCTGCTGAAGGATTATCCCAAACTGATCTCGTGCACGATCACCGGCTATGGCGACGAGGGTCCCTATGCGCACCGCAAGGCCTATGATCTCCTGATCCAGGCCGAGAGCGGCCTTGCCTCGATCACCGGCAATCCCGACGGTGCCTCGCGGGTCGGCATGTCCATCGTCGACGTCGCGACCGGCGCCACCGCGCATGCGGCGATCCTGGAGGCGCTGATTGGGCGCGGGCGCACCGGCAAGGGCGCCGACATCCGGATCTCCATGTTCGACGTGATGGCGGATTGGTGCACCGTGCCGCTGCTCAACTCGGAAGCCGGTAATCCGCCCAAGCGCATGGGCCTGCGCCATCCCTCGATCGCGCCCTATGGCGTGTTCACGTCCAGCGATGACAAGGACATTCTGATCTCGATCCAGAGCGAGCGCGAGTGGAAGACGCTTTGCGCAAAAGTGCTGGAGCAGCCGGATCTGCCCGCCGATCCGCGCGTTGCCAACATGGTCGAGCGCGTGCGCAACCGCGACTTCACCGACAAGACGGTCGCGGATGCCTTCAGCAAGATGACGCGCGACGAGCTATTGAAGCGGCTGTCCGAGGCCGACATCGCCTTTGCCGAGGTCAACACCATGGCCGACCTCACCAAGCATCCGCATCTGCGCCGCATCGAGGTGGACACCCCGCAGGGACGTGTCAGCTATCCCGCGCCGGCGCCGATCATTGTCGGCGAGACGCGCAGCTATGGTGCGGTGCCGGGGATCGGCGAAAATCCCCAATCCAAGAAATAACGAGAGCGAGGCGTCATGACCGAAAAGCTCGACATCGATCACCTCAGGCAATGGATCGGCCGCAGCGAAGAGGCCACCGACACCGTCACCGCGCAGCTCGTGAAGGGTCTGCGCGCGACGCTGTTCCAGGAGGTCGGCTCGCCCAAGGCCGGCGATGCGGCGCCGTTCACGGTGCATTGGTGCCTGGCGCAGCCGGTGTTTCCGATGTCGATGCTCGGCCCCGACGGCCACCCCACCCGCGGCGGCTTCCTGCCGCCAGTGCCGCTGCCGCGCCGGATGTGGGCCGGCGGCGAGATCGAGTTTCTCGAGCCGCTGCGCGTCGGCGACGAATCGACGCGGACCTCGCGCATTGCCGACGTGCAGGTGAAGACCGGCTCGACCGGCACGCTGTGCTTCGTCTCGGTCGAGCACAGCATCTCCTCGCCGCGCGGCGTCGCCATCCGCGAGCGGCAGGACATCGTCTATCGCGAGATGACGACGGCGCCCGCGCCGGCGAAGGCGCCGCCTCCGCCGCCCAAGGCCCAGCATCGCGAGACGCATGTCTCCGATCCCGTGCTGCTGTTTCGTTATTCCGCGCTGACCTTCAACGGCCACCGCATCCATTACGACCGCGACTATGTCACCAAGGTCGAGGGCTATCCCGGCCTGATCTTCCACGGGCCGTTGCAGGCGGCGCTCATCGTGGAGATGGCGGCGAAACTGCACGGCGGCAAGGCGCCTAAGAAGTTCACCTATCGCGGCTTGCAGCCGCTGTTCGAGGGCAGCGAGTTCTCCATCAACGCCAACGAGACCGCCGATGGGATGGAGCTGTGGACCGCGAACGCGGAGGGGCAGCCGACCATGAAGGGGACGGCGGTGTGGTGATACACTGCTGCTAGACCCTCACCCTGAGGAGCGCGCCCTTCGCGCGCGTCTCGAAGGGCGAGGCCACCAGCCGGGCCTTCATCCTTCGAGACGCGCGAAGACGCGCTCCTCAGGATGAGGAGTTAGAGGGACGGAAACCATGTCAAAAAACGGCAAAGCAAACGCCAAATCCGTCACCGTCAAGCAGGCGACGCTCGACCTGCTGCGCTCCTTCGGCATCAGACGCGTGTTCGGCAACCCTGGATCGACCGAGCTGCCGTTCCTGAGCGACTGGCCCGACGACATCGACTACGTGCTGGCGCTTCAGGAAGCCTCCGCGGTGGGCATGGCCGATGGTTATGCGCAGGCGACGCGCAATGCCGGCTTCGTCAATCTGCATTCGGCCGCCGGCGTCGGCAACGCGCTCGGCAACATCTACACCGCGCATCGCAACCAGACGCCGCTGGTGATCACGGCGGGCCAGCAGGCGCGCTCGATCCTCCCGTTGCAGGCGTTCCTCTATGCGGAGCGTGCATCCGAATTTCCGCGGCCTTATGTGAAGTACAGCGTGGAGCCGGCGCGGCCCGAGGACGTTCCGGCCGCGATCGCGCGCGCCTATTACACCGCGATGCAGCCGCCATGCGGGCCCACCTTCGTCTCGATCCCGGTCGACGACTGGGCGCATGCGACCGCGCCCATCGAAGCACGCAAGGTCAGCCGCGAGATCGGGCCCGAGGCTGACGCGATGACGGCGCTGGTCACCGCGCTCGGCTCGGCCAGGCACCCTGCCCTCGTCGTCGGCCCCGGCGTCGATCGCGCCGGTGCGGTCGACCTGATGGTGCGCGTCGCCGAGAAGGCCAGGGCCAGCGTCTGGGTCAGCCCGTTTTCGGCGCGCTGCTCGTTCCCGGAACGCCATCCGCAATTCGCGGGCTTCCTGCATGCCTCGCCGGCGCAATTGTCCGACGCGCTGCGCGAGCACGACCTCGTCCTCGTGATCGGCGCGCCGGTGTTCACCTTCCACGTCGAAGGCCACGCCGCGATCTTCGACGGCGGCGCGACGATCTTCCAGATCACGGATGACCCGGATGCCGCAGCGGTGACGCCGGTCGGCACCAGCATCATCGCGACGATGAAGCCGGCGCTCACGGCGCTGCTCGAGCTCCTGCCCGAGAGCAAGCGCGCCGCACCAAAGGGGCGTACGCTGCCGCCGGCCCCGCAAGCCGGCGATCCGCTGCCGGTCGAATTCCTGCTGCATTCGCTGTCGCAGGCGATGCCGGATGGCGCGTCGCTGGTCGAGGAAATCCCTTCGCACCGGCCGGCGATGCAAAAGTTCATGCCGATGCGCGGCCAGGACAGTTTTTACACCATGGCGAGCGGCGGCCTCGGCTACTCGCTTCCGGCCGCGGTCGGCATGGCGCTTGGCAAGCCGACGAGCCGCACCGTGTGCCTGATCGGCGACGGCTCGGCGATGTATTCGATCCAGGCGCTGTGGACCGCCGCGCAGCGCAAGCTGCCGCTCACCATCATCGTCATCAACAATTCCGGCTACGGCGCGATGCGCTCGTTCAGCCAGGTGATGCAGGTGAGGAACGTGCCGGGACTCGAGCTGCCGGGGATCGATTTCGTCCGGCTTGCCGAGGGCATGGGTTGCGATGCGGTGCGGGTGACGAAGGCAGCGGAGCTGGGCGACGCGCTCAAGCGCGGGATGGCATTCGAAGGGACCAGCCTCGTCGAGGTGATCGTCGATTCGGCGGTGCCGGTGCTGTACGGGCAGAAGCATTGACCGTGCCGTAGCCCGGATGGAGCGCAGCGTAATCCGGGAATCGTGCCACACGCGAATCCGCCCCGGATTACGCTACGCTCCATCCGGGCTACGAAGCGAGGAACCCCCCATCCGCCGCCAGCACATGCCCGACGACATAGGACGCCGCGTCGGACGATAGCCACACCACCGCCTCGGCCACCTCCTCCGGGCTCCCCATCCGTCGCAGCGGCAGGCCCGCGCTGACGGTTGCGACATCGCCGACACCGGCGCGCAGCATCATGTCGGTGACGACGCGGCCGGGAGCGACGGCGTTGATACGGATGCCACGTGGAGCGTTCTCCATCGCAGCAGAACGTGTCAGGGAGATCGCCGCGGCCTTGGATGCCGAGTAGAGCGAGAAGCCGGGATTGGGATTGCGCACGCCGCTGACGGAGGCGTTGACGACGATGCTGCCGCGGCCTTGCGCGAGCATGACCGGCAATTGATGGCGCAGGCACAGGAACAGCGCTCGGACATTGGTGTCGAACACGCTGTCGTAGACATCCGTGCCCTGCTCCTCCAGCGGCGCGCGCCGCTCCTGGAAGCCGGCATTGTTGAAGGCGACGTCGAGCCGGCCGCATCGCTCGACCGCCGTGGCAACGAGGCGCGCGACGTCGTCCTCGCGCGTGATGTCGGTCTTGAACGCGATGGCGTTCGCACCGAGTTCGCGGCACGCCGCGGCGGTGGCGTCGATCTCGGCTTCGCGCCGGCCCGCCAAGACAATCGCCTCCGCGCCTTCGGACGCCATTCGCAACGCCGTGGCACGGCCGATGCCGCTGCCGCCGCCCGTCACCAGGCAGACCTTGCCGCTCATCCGCACCCCCGCAGGCAAAGCTCCGCTCATGGCTCACTCCAAAACGCTTGCACGCGCCGTTGCGCGCATATAGTTGTATGGTACAACTATATCCGCGGAGTCAAGCATGACCAGGCTGTCGCTGATCGACGACATTCGCGCGGCCTCGCGCCTGATGGTGCGCGAGCTCGGCTTCATGGATGCGACCGTGGCGGCATCGGACTATCCGCCGTCGGCCGTGCACACGATCCTGGAGATCGGTATCCGGGGGCCGATGAATTCCGGCGAGCTCGGCGATTTCCTGCGGCTGGAGAAATCGAGCGTCAGCCGCCTGGTGCGCAAGCTGATCGACTGCGGCGAGCTGCGGGAAACGCCCGATGCGGCCGACGCGCGCAGCAAGCTGCTGTCACTGACCGCGAAGGGCCGCCGCACGCTGGAGGCGCTGCACGCGTTCGGACGGCAGCAGGTGAGTGGTGCACTGGCCGCACTGACAGAGGCCGAGCAGCGCACGGTCCGGGAAGGGATGATGCTCTATGCGCGGGCTTTGCGGCAGAGCCGGGTGGAGGGCGAGGTGGAGTCGGCGGCGTAGCTACCAGCATCGTCCTGGCGAAAGCCAGGACCCATTACCCCAGGAAGTAGTTTGGCGAAGACTTGTCGTTCGGTACTGCTACCACGGCAAGATCGGTAGACCTCGCGGTATGGGTCCTGGCCTTCGCCAGGACGACACCGAAATTGTAGCCCAGCCTACGTCCCGAAATCTTCCCGCATCCTGGCCTGGATCTTGGCCATGCCGCCGATCCAGCGGTCATAGTTCTCGGTCTTCTTGCGCATGTAGCCGAGCACCTGCGGGTGCGGCAGGATCAAGAAGGTCTCCTGCTCGAGGCCGGCGAGCACGTCCCTGGCGACCTGCTCGGGCGAGAGGTCACCGTCGCCGGATTGCGGGCCCTTGGGAATCGAACGCAGCATGTTGGTATCGACGCCCTGCGGGCAGAGGATCGAGACCCGGATGTTGTGAGCCTTGTGCGAGATCGCGAGATTTTCGGCAAAGCCGACCGCGGCATGCTTGGTGGTGGAGTAAGCCGGACTGCCGACCTGCGACAGCAGGCCCGCGGCCGAGATGGTGTTGAGGAAATAACCGCCGCCGCGCGCCTTCATGCGCGGGATCAGATGCCGCGCCGCATAGACATGCGCCATGACGTGGATCGCCCAGCTGCGCTGCCACGGCTCATCCGAGGCGCCACCGGCATTGACCGACATCGGATCGAAGCCGCCGCCGATGCCCGCATTGGAGCAGAACAATTCGATCGGGCCGAACAGCCGCTCGGTCTCCTCGATGACGTGGGAAATATCCTTTTCCTGCGCGACATCGCATTTGAAGGCCGCGCCATCCACCGTGGCTGCGACCGCCCTCGCATTGTCCGCGTCCATATCGGCCACGACGACCTTGGCCGCACCGGCCTTGTGAAACGCTTCGCACAGCGCCTTGCCGATGCCGTTGGCGCCGCCCGTGACGACCACGACCTTGCCGGTCACCTGCATGCGACGTCTCCTCTTTTTTTATACTCGCTTATTCCGCTTCGCGGAGCTTGCTCAGCTCAACACGAGGTCGAGCACCGCGGTATAATGGCATGCCGCGCCGGCCAAGACAAAGCCGTGCCAGATCGCATTCTGGAAGCGCAGCCGCCGCCAGGCATGAAAGATCACGCCAAAGCTGTAGAGCAGTCCGCCCGCAAGGATGAAGCCCAGCACCAGCGCAGGCAACGCCTTGACCACGGAATCGTAGAGCATCACGCCGCTCCAGCCCATCGCGAGATAGATGCCGACCGCGACGCGGTCGAACCGGCCGGGATAGAGAAGCTTCAGCACGATGCCGAGGATCGCCACGCACCAGACGCCGGCGAGCAGCACCAGCGCGAAGGCGCTGTCCTTCACCTCCAGGATGAACGGCGTGTAGGTCGCCGCAATCAGGAGATAGATCGCCGAATGGTCGAAGCGCCGCAGCAGCCATTTGGCCGGCGAGACGGGCCAGAGATTATAGGTCGCCGACAACACCAGCATCGAGAGCAGGCCGGCGACGTAGATCGAGACGCCGAGGATGTCGGTCCCGTCGGCAAAGAGCACCGTCAGCACCACCAGCACGGTCGCGGCAATGATGCCGCAGAGCACGCCGATCGCGTGGATCACGCCGTCGGCGATCAACTCGGCGCGGTCGTAATGCCAGCCGACCGCGTCAGCGGCTGCGTGGACGGAGAAGGATGCGAGCTGTTTCAGTTGGAAGACAGTCATGGCAATCCGGAGGCAAGGAAGGGGCCACTTTTCTATGGGTCTTTCGGCATCGGCGCGTCGTTCAAATAGCTGATTTGCCGATAAAGGCGGTGGAAGTGTGAAGCTTGATTTTCCTCAGGCAGTTGCCATTTTTGTGATTAGTCCGTTTTGCGTATTTGCCCCCCGCCCGAGACCCTCTCGTTCACATGGCATTCAGTTTCCAGGATATCGTCGAAGAAGCGCGGCTGTCGGCGAGGGCGCTGATCGACTACGGCGAGCATTTCTTCAATCCGACGGTACGATTGGGGGTCACCGGCCTGTCCCGGGCCGGCAAGACGGTGTTCATCACCGCGCTGATCCACGGCCTCACGCGCGGTGGGCGGTTTCCGGTCTTCGAGGCCTATTCATCCGGGCGGATCGCGCGGGCGCATCTGGCGCCGCAGCCGGACGACGCCGTGCCGCGCTTTGCCTATGAGAGCCATCTTCGCGCGCTGATCGAGGAGCGGCGCTGGCCGAACTCGACTGTCGACATCAGCGAGCTCAGGCTCGTCATCGACTACCAGCGCCAGAACGGCGCCGACCGCACGCTGACGCTCGACATCGTCGACTATCCCGGCGAGTGGCTGCTCGACCTGCCGCTGCTCCAGAAGAGTTTTGAGCAATGGTCGGCCGAAAGTCTCGCCCTGTCGCGCGAGGCGCCGCGCGTCCATCTGGCCGCGGACTGGCACGCGCATCTCGCAACGCTCAAACCCGAAGCGCGCGAGGACGAGCAGGCGACGCTCACGGCCGCAAAGCTCTTCAGGGGCTATTTGCAAGGCTGCCGCGACGAGCGGTTTGCGATGAGCCTGCTGCCGCCCGGCCGCTTCCTGATGCCGGGCAATCTCGCCGACACGCCGGCGCTGACCTTTGCTCCGCTCGACGTGCCCGCGGGCGGCCAGGCGCCGGAGGGATCGCTGTGGGCGATGATGGTGCGCCGCTATGAGGCCTACAAGGACGTCGTGGTGCGGCCGTTCTTCCGGGATCACTTTGCCCGGCTCGATCGCCAGATCGTGCTGGCCGACGCGCTCGCCGCGTTCAACGCCGGCCCCGAAGCGCTGCACGATCTCGAAGCCGCACTCGCGGGCATTCTCGACTGCTTCAACATCGGCCGCAGCACGATCCTCTCCGGCCTGTTTCGGCCGCGGATCGACCGCGTGCTGTTCGCGGCGACCAAGGCCGATCATCTGCATCATTCCAGCCACGACCGGCTCGAGGCCGTGCTGCGCCGCGCCGTCTCGGGAGCCGTTGCGCGCGCGGAAACTACCGGCGCGGTGATCGACGTCGTCGCGCTTGCCGCCGTCCGCGCTACCCGCGAGGCGCAGGTTGCGCATGGCCGTGACAAATTGCCGTCGATCCTGGGAACGCCGGCCGCAGGCGAAAGCGCCAGCGGCGAGTTCTTCGACGGCAACACCGAGGTGGCAACCTTTCCGGGCGACCTGCCGCTGGATCCCGAGCCCCTGTTCAACGGCACCGACGCGTTCCGCGGGCTCTCGACCGAGGCCGCCGAGAAGAGCGATTTTCGTTTCCTGCGTTTTCGTCCGCCAAAGCTCGAACGCGAGGGGGACGACCAGCCGGCGCTGCCTCACATCCGCCTCGACCGTGCCTTGCAGTTCCTGATCGGAGACAAATTGTCATGAACGACCGATCGAAGCCACGGCGGCCGGCAACGTTCCGGCTCGACGATCCCGGCGTCGTCGTCACCGAGGCCGACGAGACGACCCGGCTCGGCCGCACCACCATCCAGATCACGCCGGAGCCCGATCCGGCGAATTTTCCGGTGCCGATCGCAGCGACGCTTCCGGCGCGGCGCGGCTTTCCCTGGGGCACATTGTTCTGGTCCGGCGTTGCCGGGCTGACGCTGCTCGGGGTCGGGCTCGGCGTCGTCCGTCTGATCGAGGATCTGTTTGCGCGCAGCGAAAGCCTCGGCTTCGTCGGACTGGCGCTTGCCTCCGTCACCGCGCTTGCGCTCGCGGTGGTGACCGGACGCGAGGCTTTCGGGCTGGCGCGGCTGGCAACGATCGAGAAGCTGCATCAGCGCGCAGCCGCCGTCCTTGCCAGCGACGACCGCAAGGAGAGCCGAATCATCGTGCAGGATCTGCTTAAGATCGCGCACCAGAACCCGCAGCTCGCGCGCGCCCGTGCCGCACTGGAGAGCCACGCCGGCGAGATCATCGACGGCGCCGACATGATCCGGCTCGCCGAGCGCGAATTGATGTCGCCGCTGGACATCGAGGCGCGGCGGCTGGTGTCGTCAGCCGCGCAAAAGGTCTCGATCGTGACAGCGGTTTCGCCCCGCGCGCTGATCGACGTGTTGTTCGTGTTCGTGGCGTCGCTCAGATTGATCCGCCAGCTCGCTTTTCTCTACGGTGGCCGTCCCGGCGCACTCGGCATGATCCGCCTGCTCCGCCACGTCATCGCCCATCTCGCCATCACCGGCGGCATGGCGGCGAGCGACAGTCTGGTGCAGCAGATGCTCGGCCATGGGATTGCGGCGAAGCTGTCGCAGCGACTGGGCGAAGGCATGCTGAACGGATTGCTGACGGCGCGGCTAGGCCTCGCTGCGATCGACGTCACACGGCCGCTGCCGTTCGCGGCGCTGCCACCGCCGAAGCTGTCGGACCTCGCGACCGATCTGTTGCGAAAGAAGGACGAGGAGGAGTAGCGCTCTGTTCGCGCGACGCAACCGCTGTTCCCTCTCCCCTTGTGGGAGAGGGTGGCTCGCCGCAAAGCGGCGAGACGGGTGAGGGGTTCTCTCCTCGAGTCCAACTCTCATTCGAATTTGCGGAGAGATACCCCTCATCCGGCGCTTCGCGCCACCTTCTCCCACAAGGGGAGAAGGAAGAAGGCCGCCTTGCTAGGCGAGCGTACGTCGCTCGAATTCTCCCGCCAGCACGCGCCACTGGAACAGCGGCGAGTCCTTCGGTGGTGAAAGCTCCGGAGTCCAGCCGGTGAGCTTTTCCAGCGTGTACGTGTCCATCACGAGTCCGCGCCAGCGGCGCTCGACCTGACCGAGCGGCTCGCGCCTGGCGGGGATGTTCTCCCAAAGCGGCGAGCGGTTGTCTGGCTCGCGCCCAACATAAATGCCGGCGTGGCCCTTGATCCGATCCATGCCGGGATCACGAAAATCCTGGAAGCGGCCGCGCTCGTTGATCTCGATCACGGGCACGCGGCCCCTGAACAGCCAGCGCATCATGGCATAGGTGCGGTAGTCCGTGGTTGCGATCCAGGTCGCGCCGGTCTCGTCCAATGCGGCCTGTGCGCGCGCGGCGACCTGCTCGTAACCGGACTCGGCACCGATCGGATCGATCTTGCCGAGCAAATTCCAGGGCGCGGCGACGTAGTAGAGGAACACGATGGCGACAAAGGCGATGCCCGAGACCACCGCCGTGTTGGCCCAGAACAGCGCCGACTTGAGCATCCGCGCCGATCTTCCTTCACGCGACAGCATGGTGAGGTTGACAGCGGCGGCGGCGAAGCCGACCGGCCACATGAACATCGGCCAGGTGTCGCCGACGCGGAGGGTCAGGGATTTCAAGAGGAAATAGAGAAACGGCACCAGCACCGCGGTCGACAGCAAAATTGCGACCGGCTCGCGCGTGCGGTAGCCGCGCCACGCCGTCAGCACCACCCCTGTGAGCACCACCGGCAGCATGACGAAGCCGACCAGACCGAATTGCAAGCCGATGTAATCGCCGAAGGTGCGGAGCGAAATGCCGTAGCTGGTAGTGGCGCGCACGCCCTGGAAGCGGATCGCGGCCCAGTCGTGCTGCACGTTCCAGATCAGGACGGGCGAGAATACGGCAATTGCGATCAGGACCGCGAGATACGGATAGGGGCTGCGCAGCCAGCGCCAGCGCCAATCCGGCACCAGCAGAAAGGCGGCAACCGCCGGCGCGAACATGATCACGGTGAATTTCGACAGCATCGCCAGCCCGGCGAACAGGCCGGCCGCGAGCCACCAGCAGCCGTCGCCGCCCTGCGCAAGCCGCACCAGGCACCACATCATCGCCACCGCAAGCGGGATCATGGCGACATCGGGCGCGACCTTCGCCATCAGCAGCCCGTAATAGAGCGCGGCCTCCGGCATCAGCACCGCGAGCACGACGGCGCGCATGTCGTGGGTGAGGCGGCGAACGATATCGGCGAGCAGGAGCTGCGTCACCAGCATCGCGACGATGCCGCCAAAGCGCACACCGAGCGTGGTGTCGCCGAAGATCGCGGTGCCGAACCGGATCAGCCAGGCGATGCCGGGAGGATGATCCAGGAAGCTGAGCGCCGTCTCCCGCGACCAGGTCCAGTAATAGGCCTCGTCCGTGCGCAGCTCGATGGCCGAGGCGTAGACGATGCGCAGCAGCGTCATCGCGGCGATGATTACCGCGGCCATGACGAGCGGCCGGCGCGCCGCGCCGGCGGGGGGCATCGTGATGTCGGGAGCTGTCGTCACGGCGGCGCTTTTCGCCAACCTGGGAGGGGGAGTCAATGTTGGGGGGTGGATCGGCCTGTTGCGCTGTCGTCCCGGACAAGCGAAGCGCTGATCCGGGACCCATAACCACAGGGAGGGGTTTGGCGAAGACCCGTAGCTACCAGCCCGTGCCACAACGACTCCCTGTGGCTATGGGTCCCGGATCTGCGCGCCGCCATGCGGCGCTTGTCCGGGACGACAATGGAGTAATTCCTGCCGCGGATGTGATCCCGCGAACCGATCGAGCCCGGAATTAAACGCGGCGCTGGCTGTTCTCCTTCATGAACTGATACAACAGAATCATGGCCGCAACCGCATCCTCCCGATTTTCCGAGCTTTCCCGCGCCATCAGCTTGCGCCAGGTGCGGCTGGTCTGCGGCGTCATCCTGTTCGCCTATGTGGTCAGCCATTTCCTCAACCATGCACTCGGCAACATCTCGGTCGATGCCATGGAGATCGGGGTCACCTACCACACGCTGTTCTGGCAGTTCCTGCCGGTTGCGATCGTGTTCTACACGGCGGCGCTGACGCATATGGGGCTCGGCATCTATGCACTGTATCAGCGCCGGCAGTTCCGCTGGCGGACGGTCGAGCCGCTGCAGCTCGTGCTGGGCTTGAGCATCCCCGCGCTGGTCATGGCGCATGTAATCGGGGTGCGGCTCGGCCAGACGCTTTACGGACACCAGAAACTCTATCCGCAGGAACTCTATCTGTTCTTCGTCGCGTCGAACCGTATCTGGACCATGACGGTCCTGCTTCTCATCGCCTGGGTGCACGGCTGCATCGGCATCTATTTCTGGCTTCGCCTCAAACCGTTCTTCACGCGCGCGGCGCCCTATCTGCTCGCGGCGGCCGTGCTGATCCCGACGCTGTCGCTGCTGGGTGTCTACCAGGGTGGCCGCAGCGTCGAGGTCGAGGCCGACGACGGGGAATGGCGGACGCACAATCTCACGCGCCGCCAGGTCGGCACGGCGGCCGAGGCCACGACGCTCGACCGCATCACCGGCGGCCTTACCGCCGGTTATCTCGGATTGCTCGCCTTGGCGCTGGCCGCACGCGGCGTACGGGCCTTGCGCGAACGACGCGGTGGCATGATCGCGCTGTCCTACGGCAACGGCAAGACGGTGCGCGTCCCCAAGGGCCTCTCCGTGCTGGAGGCGAGCCTGCGCCACAATGTGCCGCATGCCAGCGTCTGCGGTGGCCGCGCCCGCTGCTCGACCTGCCGCATCCGCATCATCGGCGATCACGGCGCCCTGCCCGAGCCGTCGCAGCGCGAGGCGTTCGTGCTGACCCGTGTCGGCACCAGCGACCCCTCGATCAGGCTCGCCTGCCAGCTGCGGCCGACGTCGGATCTCTCCTTCTTCCAGCTCTTCACCGCGCATACCCTGACGGCGAGCTCGCAGGCCTCGACGCCCGCCAGAATCGGCCAGGAGCGCTATCTCGTCAGCCTGTTCGTGGACATGCGCGGCTCGACGCAGCTGGCCGAGAAGCGGCTGCCGTTCGACACCGTCTTCATCGTCAACCGCTTCCTCGGCGCCGTCTCGCAGGCGGTCATCGAGAATGGCGGCCAGCCAAACCAATTCGTCGGCGACGGCATGCTGGCGCTGTTCGGACTGAGCGCCGATCCGCAAGAAGCCTGCCGGCAGGCGCTGAAGGCCGCAGCCGGCATCGCCAGGCAAATCGACGAGCTCAACGAGCTCCTGAGCCACGATCTGCGCCAGCCGATCCGCTTCGGCATCGGCATCCACGGCGGCGAGGTCATCATCGGCGACATCGGCTATCGCGATCACATCGTCTTCACGGCGCTGGGCGATGCCGTCAACGTCGCGGCCCGGCTCCAGGACATGACCAAGACACTGGCCTGCGAAGCGGTCGTGTCGGAGGAAGTCCGCCGCACCGCCGGCCTTGCCGAGGATGCGCTGCCACAGCAGGAGGTCCCGATCCGCGGCCGCGACGAACCCATGGCCGTGCGCGTCGTCGCGGACGCCAGGCAGTTGTCGGCGCTCGTCGATCACGGCGAACGCGTCGCGGCGTAAGGCGGCCACTGAGGCGGAGCGCTCCCTCTCCCGCTTGCGGGAGAGGGTCGGGGAGAGGGTGTCTCCGCAACGGGGCAATCCCCCAGAGGAGAAAACCCTCACCCGCACCTTCGGCGCGACCTCTCCCGCAAGCGGGAGAGGTGCACCGTCGTCGCGGCTACGGCTCGGCTCAATCTCCTTGCAAGCGAAACACCGGCTTGCTGCAACGCAGCGGCATGGGCCTGCTGCGAAAGCACGAATTGACTTCAACTGAGTCGTTGCGACACATGGACGCGAGATGGCGGTGATGACCGCCATCAACGAAAAGCTCCGGGAGGAGACCCCATGTTCGATCGACGCGACCTGCTCAAAGGAGCGGGCTTTGCTGCTGCTGCGGCTGCAATGAACCCGACCAAAGCGCTGGCACTCGACACCGTCACCCTGCCCTTCGCCAATGGCGAACGTCCCTTGGTGAAATATCCGCAGAAGCGGCCGATGATCGGCCTGACCAGCCGCCCGCCGCAGCTCGAGACGCCGTTCGCGGTGTTCAACGACGGCCCGATCACGCCGAATAACGCGTTCTTCGTGCGCTATCACCTTTCCGACCTGCCCTACAACATCGACCCCGACAAGTTCACGCTCGAGGTCAAGGGCAAGGTCGACAAGCCGCTGAAGCTGTCGCTGAAGGACATAAGGAAGATGAAGGCGACCGAGATCGTCGCCGTCAACCAGTGCTCCGGCAACAGCCGCGGCTTCCTGGATCCGCGCGTCGCCGGCGGCCAGCTCGCCAACGGCGCGATGGGCAATGCGCGCTGGCGCGGCGTACCGTTGAAGGCCGTGCTGGCGATGGCGGGCGTGCAGAGCGGCGCCAAGCAAGTCACCTTCAACGGCATGGACGGTCCGGTCAGCGACAAGACGCCCGATTTCGTCAAGGCGCTCGATATCGATCACGCCAGCGACGGCGAGGTGATGCTGGCCTATGGCATGAACGGCGAGGACCTGCCGTTCCTCAACGGCTTTCCGCTCCGCCTGATCGTGCCCGGCTATTACGGCACCTACTGGGTCAAGCACCTCAACGAGATCACCGTCGTCGACAATGTCTATGACGGCTTCTGGATGAAGTCGGCCTATCGTATTCCGGACACCCCGAACAATGCGATCGAGCCGGGCACCGCGCCGAAGGCGACGATCCCGATCAACCGCTTCACCATCCGTTCCTTCATCACCAGCGTTCCCGACGGAGCCAAGCTGAAAGCAGGCGGCACCACGCTGCGCGGCATCGCCTTCGACGGCGGCAAGGGCATCAAGGAGGTCGCGGTCTCCACTGACGGCGGCAAGACCTGGACCGGCGCCAAGCTCGGCAAGGATCTCGGCAAATACTCATTCCGCGAATGGACGCTGCCGGTGAAGCTCGCGGCGGGCTCCCACGAGCTCAAGGTGCGCGCCACCGGCAATGGCGGCGAAACCCAGCCGGATACGCCGCGCTGGAATCCGGCGGGTTACTTGCGCAACGTCGTCGAAACCGTCCGCGTCACCGTGGCTTGAGGGGAATGATCATGCAGCGCACCGTTTTCCTCGCCATCACGCTCGCCCTCGCCGCATTGGTGGGTTCGGCACTTGCAGCACCGGTCAATTACAAGACCCCCGATGAGGTCGCGGCGTTCAAGCCCGGGCCCAATCTCGAAGTGGTTCAGGGCAATTGCACGGCCTGCCACTCGTCCGACTACATCAACACGCAGCCGCCGATGAAGGACAAGAAAGGTTTCTGGCAGGCCGAGGTGACCAAGATGATCAAGGTCTATGGCGCCCCCATCGACGATGCCGATGTCGGCAAGATCGTCGATTATCTGGCCGCGACTTATTGAGGATGGCGCGCGGTGCGCGGACCAAGTGACCGCGAAACGGGCAAATCCGGCAAAAACGCCGCGAAGTTGAGCGGAATTCGGCGAAATGCAGATGTGGTTTGAGCTACCAAGCCAGCCACATTCCGCGTATCGTATTAGGACCGAACCGGCCGGTTGGCGGGGACTGGCGGTTCGAGATCTCGGAGGAAGACCCGCGGAGAAGTCGTGATGGCTAAAGGTACGGTCAAGTGGTTCAACCCGACGAAGGGTTATGGATTTATCCAGCCTGCGTCGGGCGGCAAGGATGTGTTCGTGCATATCTCGGCAGTGCAGAAAGCCGGTCTGTCGTCCCTGAACGAAGGACAGACGGTGGAGTATGAAGAGATCGCAAACCGAGGCAAAAGCTCCGCAGAGAACCTCAAAGTATAAGCCCGCCGGCTTTTGCTAACTCCCGGATCAATCCGGGAGCCGGGCCAAGAAAATTTCAGAAGACGGTCAGTGCATTCGACGACAGGCGTTGCGATTGCACACGGAGAACTATTTGCCCGTGAAGACCGCCCGTTCGACGCCACAGCAACGACAATCGCGACGGCATTTCGTTAGTCCACCGGCAATGGTGCGTCGCGCTTGATCTCTTCCATCACCGCATAGGTTCGCGTTTCGCGCACGCCCGGCATCGACAGCAAGGTCTCGCCGAGGAAACGTCGATACGCGGTCATGTCTGCCAGCCGCGCCTTCACAAGATAGTCGAAGCCGCCGGCAACCATGTGACACTCCAGCACTTCGGGCGCGAGTTTCACCGCGCGGGCAAAACGCTCGAAATTGTCGGGCGTGGTCTTGTCGAGCAGCACCTCCACGAACACCAGGAGCCCGAGGCCGAGCCGGTGCGGGTTGAGCCGCGCGCCATAGCCTTCGATGAAGCCCTCTCGCTGCAAACGCTTCAGCCGCTCGCCGATCGAGGTCGGCGACAGCCCGATGCGCTCCGCGAGCTCGACATTGGCGATTCGCCCGTCTTGCTGCAAAATCGAGAGGATTTTCCGGTCGGTTCGATCTAATTCCATATTTCATAAGGCCAAATGGCTCGATTGCTTCATTTTATAAGCCGAATGAGCTAAATTGTCTATCGAGCTAAGGTAGCGTGGGCATTATCCTGGATTTGAGCCACGGGACACGCCATGCCGAACATTCCGCCTCCCTTCTCCGCCGCCTACGCGCCCGATGATGCCGACATCGCCGCGCGCCTCTTGCCGTCTGCGCATCTCGGCGCGCCGCAGGAGGCGCAGATCGATCGCACCGCGACGCGGCTGATCGAAGCCATCCGCAAGCGGGACGACCGGCTTAGCGGCAGTCTTGGCGGTGTCGAGGACATGCTGCGGGAGTTCGCGCTCTCGACCAAGGAAGGCCTCGCCTTGATGGTGCTGGCCGAGGCGTTGCTGCGCGTGCCTGACGCGCGCACCGCCGACCAGTTCATCGAGGACAAGCTCGGCGAGGGAGACTTCATCCACCACGAGACCAAGTCCACCGCCTTCCTGGTCAACGCCTCGGCCTGGGCGCTCGGCCTGTCGGCGCGGGTGATCCAGCCCGGCGAGACGCCCGACGGCACTATCGGCCGTCTGGTGAAGCGGCTGGGCGCACCCGCCGTGCGCACCGCCACGCGCCAAGCGATGCGGCTGATGGGTAATCATTTCGTGCTGGGCGAGACCATCGCGCAGGCCCTGGAGCGGGCCCGACCGCGCTCGGGTGAGAGGCAGCGCTATTCGTTCGACATGCTGGGCGAAGGCGCGCGCACGGCCACCGACGCCAAGCGCTATTTCGACGCCTATGCCAGCGCGATTCTGACCATCGGCAAGGCGGCGGGTCACCATCCCCTGCCCGACCGGCCCGGCATCTCCGTCAAACTGTCGGCGCTGCATCCGCGCTTCGAGGCGATCAGCCGCGACCGCGTGATGGCCGAACTGGTGCCGCAACTGCTGGACCTCGCGCAACGCGCCAAGGCCCATGACCTCAACTTCACCGTCGATGCCGAGGAAGCCGACCGGTTGGAATTGTCCCTCGACGTGATCGCGGCAACGCTCGCCGATCCCTCGCTTGCCGGTTGGGACGGATTTGGCCTCGCGATCCAGGCCTATCAGAAGCGCGCCGGCGCCGTGATCGACTATGTCGATGCGCTGGCCCGCGCGCATGATCGCAAGCTGATGGTGCGGCTGGTCAAGGGCGCCTATTGGGACACCGAGATCAAGCGCGCGCAGGAGCGCGGGCTCGACGGCTATCCCGTATTCACCCGCAAGGCGATGACCGATCTGAACTTCGTCGCCTGCGCTCACAAGCTGCTGAGCCTGCGGCCGCGGATCTTCCCGCAATTCGCCACCCACAATGCGCTGAGCGTCGCGACCGTGCTGGAGCTTGCCGGTGCGAACGGCGGCTTCGAATTCCAGCGCCTGCATGGCATGGGCGAAGCGCTCTACGAGCAGCTCGCCAAGGATCGCCCGGACATCGCCTACCGCACCTACGCCCCGGTCGGCAGCCATCGCGACCTGCTCGCTTATCTGGTGCGGCGACTGTTGGAGAACGGCGCCAACTCCTCCTTCGTGGCGCAGGCGGCCGATTACCGCGTGCCGGTTACGGCGCTGTTGCAACGTCCGGCGGATGCCGTCGTCGGGCCGCAGCAGGCGGCCCATCCCAAAATTCCGCTGCCGGGCGATCTGTTCGCGCCGGAGCGGCGCAATTCGCGCGGCGTCGAATTCGGCGCGCGCGCCGCGCTCGACCGGTTGCTGACGGAGGTCGAGGCCGAGACGATCGACCTCAAGCCGGTCACTGACGCAACGCCGGATCAGGCCAATGCGGCCGTGACGGCTGCGCGCGCGGGCTTTGCCGCCTGGGACCGGACTCCGACAGCCACGCGCGCGGCGGCGCTGGAGCAGGCCGCGCATCTTCTGGAGAGCCGCGCGCCCCATTTCATCGCGCTGCTGCAACGCGACGGCGGCAAGACGCTCGACGATGCGCTGTCGGAGCTGCGCGAGGCCGCCGACTTCTGCCGCTATTACGCCGCGCAGGGCCGCAAGCTGTTCGGCAACGATGTGGCAATGCGAGGCCCGACCGGCGAGAGCAATGTGCTGGCCATGCGCGGCCGCGGCGTCTTCGTGGCGATCTCGCCCTGGAATTTTCCGCTGGCGATCTTCCTCGGCCAGGTCACGGCAGCGCTGATGGCCGGCAACAGCGTGGTGGCCAAGCCCGCGGAGCAGACCCCGCGGATCGCGGTTGAGGCGGTGCGGCTGCTGCACGAGGCCGGCATCCCCGCGAGCGCGCTGCACCTCGTCACCGGCGACGGCCGCATCGGCGCCGCGCTGGCCGCGCATCCCGATATCGCCGGAATCGTCTTCACCGGCTCGACCGAAGTCGCGCGCAGCATCAACCGGGCGCTGGCAGCCAAGGACGGACCGATCGTGCCGCTGATCGCGGAGACCGGCGGCATCAACACCATGATCGCGGATGCGACCGCGTTGCCCGAGCAGGTCGCAGATGATGTCGTCACCTCGGCGTTTCGTTCCGCCGGCCAGCGCTGCTCGGCACTGCGGCTGCTGTTCGTGCAGGAGGACGTCGCCGACCGCATGATCGAGATGATCGCGGGCGCGGCGCGCGAGTTGAAGATCGGCGACCCCAGCGACGTCGCGACCCATATCGGTCCGGTGATCGATATCGAGGCCAAGCAGCGCCTCGACGCGCACATCGCACGAATGAAGACCGAGGCGCGACTGCACTTTGCCGGCACCGGGCCGGAGGGCTGCTTCGTCGCGCCGCATATTTTCGAGCTTGGGGATGCCGGCCAGCTCACCGCGGAGGTGTTCGGCCCGATCCTCCACGTCGTGCGCTATCGTGCGGAACATCTCGAACGCGTCCTGCATGCCATCGAGCGCACCGGCTACGGGCTGACGCTCGGCATCCATTCCCGCATCGACGACACCATCGAGGCGATCGTCGACCGCGTCCAGATCGGCAACATCTACGTCAACCGCAACATGATCGGCGCCGTGGTCGGCGTGCAGCCGTTCGGCGGCAACGGCCTGTCCGGAACCGGCCCGAAAGCCGGCGGCCCGCACTACCTCGCGCGCTTTGCGACCGAGCAGACCGTGACGATCAACACCGCAGCAGCCGGCGGCAACGCTGCCCTGCTGGCAGGGAATGAGTGAGGCGCGGCGAGGAGCACGCTACGACGCATGATGTCAGTTCCGTCATCCTGAGGTGCCGGAGCGTAGCGGAGGCCTCGAAGGGTGAACGGCCGAGATGCAGCCGGGCCGTTCATCCTTCGAGGCTCCGCATGGGCCGCAATGCGCCCCATGCCTCGCACCTCAGGATGACGGGAGTGGTACCGCAGCGAAGCTCTGCGCCCGCCGCCGTTGCATCCCGCCGCAACATCGGTCTAATGCTGCCCGTGACGTAGCCCTCGCCAATTCCAGCGCG
Source organism: Bradyrhizobium sp. Ken64 (assembly GCF_055807555.1). Classification (NCBI taxonomy): domain Bacteria; kingdom Pseudomonadati; phylum Pseudomonadota; class Alphaproteobacteria; order Hyphomicrobiales; family Nitrobacteraceae; genus Bradyrhizobium; species Bradyrhizobium sp. Ken64. The sequence continues at coordinate 22,116 of NZ_JBVVPA010000001.1, forward strand.
CGGGAAACAACACGAGCGAGGGAGCAATTCCGCGATGGAAAAGGGCATTTTTGCAGGGCTCAAGGTGCTGGATTGCGCGAGCTTCATCGCAGCACCAGCGGCCGCGACCGTGCTGTCGGATTTCGGCGCCGATGTCGTCAAGATCGAGCCGCCCGGCGCCGGCGATCCCTACCGCAACCTGCCCAACATTCCGGGATATCCGACCAGCGAGCACAATTTCGCCTGGCTGCTGGAAGCCCGCAACAAGAAGAGCATCGCGCTCGACCTCGCAAAGCCCGAGGCGCAGGCCGTGCTCTACAAGCTCGTGGAAGAGGCCGACGTCTTCATCACCAACATGCCGCCGCCGGTGCGCGCCAAGCTCGGCATCACCTATGACCACCTCGCCCATCTCAACGACCGGCTGATCTACGCCTCGTTCACCGGCTACGGCGAAAAGGGCGAAGAGGCCAACAAGCCCGGCTTCGACAGCAACGCCTATTGGGCGCGCTCCGGCCTGATGGACCTCGTCCGCGCCGACATCGACACGACGCCGGCCCGCTCGGTCGCCGGCATGGGCGACCATCCCTGCGCCATGGCGTTCTACGGCGCGATCGTCACCGCGCTGTACCAGCGCGAGAAGACCGGCAAGGGCTCGCATGTCGCGTCCAATCTGATGGCGAACGGCGTGTGGGCTGCGAGCGTGCTGGCGCAGGCAAAGCTCTGCGGCGCCAAGTTCGCCGAGCGGCGGCCGCGCGAACGCGCGTTGAACGCGGTCGCCAACCACTACCAGTGCAAGGACGGCCGCTGGCTGATCCTGTCGCTGCTGAGCGAGGAGAAACAGTTTCCGACGCTGGCCAGGTGTCTCGGCCGCGAAGACCTCATCACCGATCCGCGCTTCGCCACCAAACCCGACCGCCACGCCCGCTCTGTCGAGCTGATCAAGATCTTCGACGAGACCTTTGCGACCAGGGATCTCGCCGAATGGCGCAAGATCCTCGACGGCAACGGGTTGGTGTTCGGCATCGTCGGCATCCTCGACGACATCCCGAACGACAAGCAGATGCTCGATAACGAAGTGCTGGTGCCGTTCGAGAACGACACCATGCTCACCATCTCCAGCCCGATCTGGATCGACGGCGCCAAGAAAGTGCAGCCGCGCAAGCCCCCCGGCGTCGGCGAGCACAGTGACGAGATTTTGCGTGGCGCGGGATACGACGAGGCCGCGATCAAGCGGCTGCGGTCGCAGGGGGCGGTGGGGTAGGAGAGGCGGCTCGCTGCATCTACTATGTCGTCCCGGCCTAGTGCGCAATTGCGCACGGGGGCCGGGACGACGGTGAGGGATAGCCTGCTTCAACTACATTCGTCATCGCGAGGTCCCATGCCCAGCTACCGCCTGCACTACTTCCCCGAATCCGGCAACAGCTACAAGCTGGCGCTGATGCTGACGCTTTGCGGCGAGAGGTTCGAGCCGGTCTGGACCGATTTCGGCGGCGGCGTCACGCGGACGGCGGAATGGCGCAAGAGCGTGAACGAGATGGGCGAGATTCCCGTGCTCGAAATCGACGGTGTGAAGATGACGCAGACCGCGCCTCTCCTGCTCAAGCTTGCCGAGCAGTACGGGCGTTTCGGTGCCGAGACCGAGGAGGAAAAGTTCGAGCTGCTGCGCTGGCTGTTCTGGGACAACCACAAGCTCACCGGCTACATGGCGACCTACCGTTTCATGCGCGCCTTCACGCAAAGCAACGATCCGCAGGTGCTGAAACATTTTCGCCGGCGGCTCGAGGATTTTCTCGGCATTCTCGACGGCCATCTCCAGCACAATCAATTCGCGATCGGCACCAGGCCGACCGTCGCCGACATCTCGATGATGGCCTATCTGCACTATCCGAGCGACGAGCACGGCTTCGATTTCGCGGAAAGCTATCCCGCCATTCACGCCTGGCTTGGCCGCATGGCTGCACTGCCCGGGTGGAAGCCGGCCTACGAGCTGCTGCCCGGCAAACGGATGACGAATTACGCGACGTGAGGGCGCCGACTACTTCAGCGCCAGCCAGCCGAGCGTGAACAGGATTCCGCCGATGATGACGACGACGGCGACCGCCGAGGTGCTGACGCGGAAGCTGCCGCTGACCTGCTTGGCCTCTTCATTCTGCGCGATCTCGCGATTGCGCTCCTTGTTGGCTTCGCTGGAGTCCGTCATGGGGTCATCCAAACCGATTGTGGGCTTTATCTTGCGCGTGATCTTATCGGAAAACCGCTGCACACTTTGCGCTGGCGCGGCCCTCCGGGTCCGGATCACGCGCTAACGCGTCTTGATGAAGCACATGCCTATGCGGCGCGAGGCGGCGGCAGCCTGACAGGTCAGCCCTTTAGCACAGCTCCATGACGTAAAACTCCTGTCGGCCGATCCCGATCCCGCATTTTCCAGGGAACAATGCGCACCCCAGCCATCCTGATATTCGGTCCCGGCCAGCTCAGTGCTGCCGCGGGTCTGCGGCCGGCCGGCAAATCCGCGTGAGAAATCAGGACGTTTGCCTGCGGCCATCGCGGTCAGGATGTCGCGGCGGCGGACCTGGTCGCCAAGAAAATGCGGCGAGGCCGGCACGATGGTCGAGTTGGACGGCTTGTCCGCAAGCCAATCGACGCCCGGGAAATGAAAGCCGCCGATGCCGCGGGTCTGGTGGCAGCCGGCGCAGGTGACGTCATTGAGGCGGCGCTGGAAGCCCGCGACCGAGCGGACGTTCAGCATGTCCCCGCGCGCAGCAGCTTGCTTCAGCGCACCAACCACGTCGTTGTCGGAGAAGACCGGCTCGCCTTGTCCCTCTCCATTGCCCTCCCCTTGCATCATCCCGAACTCCGGCTGCAACGGAGAAGCATCGAGGCCGGCTGGCGTCGGCACGATTGCAGCCTTGGCCAGGAATTTCTCGGGGATCAGCACCGTGCCGCGATCGAACGCACGCAGATTTTCGGGCGCGAGCAGCCAATCCCTGAAATCGCGCCGGAGTGCATCGTCCGCGAGGATGCGGTCACGGTCGATCTGGTTTTCCAGCGTCGATTCCTCAAACGTCTTCGAGACGGCGTCGTACTTGAACACCTTGAGCAGATAGTCGGAGCGGAAATCGTGCAGCGCCGATTTCGCTGCAACCGAGATCTGTAAGTTGGTCTCGATGCGATCGAGCATCGCATCGTAAGGATGGAAGCTGCTGCCGATCAGCCCCTGCCAGTCGCCATGACCGAGCCAGCGTCGCGCGACCTCGGCGCAGGTGATCGGTTTGCCGCTCGCATCCGTCTGCCGCGGATCGCGCGCTTTCATCACCAGGTTGAGCGTCATAGGCAGCCGCGTTGCGGTTGTGCCGCCGTCCGGCTTGGTCTCGAAACGCGCGAGACGATAGATCAGCCTGATCTCGCCGCAAGAGTCTTCCGAGACATAGGCCCGGTCCATGCGGTTGACGATGCCGGCCAGCACGAAACGGGTGTCGCGGGATTTCAGATTGGACTGATCGAACAATTGTACGTCGAAGCCATCGCCGACGCCGATGGTCTCGGTCGGATATGCCGCCTTCTGCCGCGCGACGTAGCGGTCGATCTCGCCTTCGATTGCGGGGCGAATTTCCTTGAGCTGCGACAACCACGAAAACATCAGATCGGTCGTCAGCGGAAAGTTCGCGTTCCGCTCCGGCCACAACAGGCGCGAGATCGTGAACGCATCGTGCTGGTCGAGCTCGCGCAGGAGATCGGGATCGGTGATCGCCGTGCCGCGCGCCAGTTGCGGATTCTCCGCGGCCAACGACGAGACGACGCCGCCGGAAAACACGGCGGCGGCAACGAGAATTCGTAAGGCGCGGCTCATGCCTCAGGTAACACCGCGCCGGGACGGCTATTCAAGCAAAAAGGCGCTTCACATGGTGGTGAAGCGCCTTTTCGAAAATCGGATAGCAGCCGCTCAGCGCGCGACGATCAGCCCCTTGCTGGTGACGACCACCCAGCGGCCGTCCTGACGGCGGATCGCATCGACGCGGCCAACGCCGGGGATGGGGTCGCCGGCATAGACCTCGTAGAGGCCATTGCGGCCCTCGACCAGTGCGCCGCCGTTGGAGACGTCGCGCAGCACCCAGCCTTCAACCGTCGGCAGCCGGCCGACCTCGGTCTTGGGTGCGGCGGGAGCCGGCGCAGCTGCCGCGGTCGCAACCTGGGCCGGCGCGATCGAGCCGGTGGTCTCCCTGGCGGACACGGCGGCTGCCGCCTGGGGCGCCGCGGGCGGGGTGGCACGGAGCTTGTCGACGGTCTCGGACAGCTTCGCGATTTTGGCCATCGGCTCGGCCTGAGCCTTCTCGAGCTTGTCGAGGCGGTCGTTGGTCCGGTTGAACTGGCCGAGGCCGGTCTTGGAGGTATGTTCTACGTTGGCCTTGAGCGCGACGACATCGGCATCGATCCGGGCGACCGAGGATTCCAGCGCGCTGGTGTCGGCAACCTGTGCCGGCGCGGGGCTTGCGAAGTGCATCATCCCTGCGGTCGCGAGCGCGCCGCTGATGGCGCCGACACTGGCCGCTATCGCCACCACCGCGGCCATCGCCGACAGACGGCGCTTGCCGCCGGTCTCGCGCGGCTCGTCCGCCTTCACATGCGGCGCAAACTCCTCACGGTCCCAGGGCCGCTCCGCGGGTGCCATGACGATGAGCTTGCCGGGCTTCGGCTCGGGCTTGGTCTCGGCTTTGGGCTCAACCTTGGCCTCGAACTTGGGCACCTCGATCCTCGACGCCTCGATTTTTGGCGGCTCGATCTTGACCGGGTCGGGTTTGGGCGGCGTCTCGTGGTCGGGGGCAATCGAGGGGGCCTCGATCCCGGCAGCAGCCTCGATGGCCTGCGGCACGGTCGCTGCGGCTTCGACGACGCCAGTATCCTGGGCGGCCTGCTCGGGCATTGGTTCGCTCACGGCTCAAATACTCCAGTCTCGGTTGACCTTTTGGTAACTTTCATTGCTTGCGAATTCCTTACCTGCGGACCCGCTTACCGAAATTTTAGGAACTCATCCGGGGCCGAATTGGGCCGGGATCGTGGAACCGGTGTGGCGCTGTGCAACAAATTGTCAGCCGATGCTGCCCTGCGGCAGGCCACGCTCTCCCCGAACAGGCTGTTGCCCGCCCCTGTTACCCCGCTAACATGACTGTCAGCCAGAACGGCTGCAGAAGGCCCTTGGGGGGTGTCATGACGATCGAGAAGTGCATCAACGAGTTTGGCGTCGACGACATCATCTTCGAGGAGGGCTCGACCGGCCGCGAGCTGTACGTCGTCCTCGACGGCGAGGTCGAGATCGCCAAGATCAGCGGCGCCAGCAAGACCAGCATCATCAAACTCGGCAAGGGCGAATTCTTCGGCGAGATGGCCGTAATCGACGGCTCGGCACGTTCGGCGACCGCGATCGCGGCGGCGCCGAACACCAAGGTGATGAGGGTCAACCACGCCCGCTTCGTCTATCTCGTCAGCCAGCAGCCGGCGTTTGCGCTGATGGTGATGGATGCGCTGTCGAAGCGCCTGCGCGCCGCCAACGCGGTCAGCTACAGGGCGGCCCAATCATGAGCGACGGCAAGCCGACGGCCTTTCCGGTCCTGATGAAGAACGACACCTGCTCGCTGATCCAGGCTGCGGACGACGTCTACCAGATCCGTTTCTCCAATCGCGCCGCCAACGTCTATCTCGTGCGCGGCTCGGCGCGGACCATCCTGATCGATACCGGGCTGTCCTCGAATTATGCGGCGATGGTCGATTGCCTGAACTTCGTCGGCTGCCCGCCGGAGAAGATCGACATGGTGGTGCTCAGCCACGAGCATCTCGACCACATCGGCGCGGCCTGGCACTTCAACGAGCGCCGCACCTTCGTCGCCGCCCATCGCCTCGCCGCCAACAAGATCATGCTGCGCGACGACTTCTCGATGCTGCGAAAGATGTTCAACGAGCCGAACGTGCCTGTGAATATCGACATCTGGCTCGAGGAGGGCAATCTGATCGACCTCGGCAATTTCCGTCTCAACGTCATGCACACGCCGGGACACACCTCGGCCTGCATCACGCTGTTCGATCAGGACAAGGGCCTGCTGTTTGCCGCCGATACGCTCATGCCCGGCGGCGTGATGGGCGGCGTGTTCGGCTCGGGCAGCATCGCCGACTACATCGAATCGCTGGAGCGGCTCAAGGGATTGAACGCGAAGATCTTGCTATCGGGCCATGGCCGGCTGTCGGACACACCGCAGCAAGACGTCCGCATCGCGATCGCGAGGTCGCATGGGTTGCTGGACGACACCGCGCAACTGTTCGACGCGCTCGATGCGCGCTCGAACTTCGAGCCGATCATGCAGTCGGTGCGGGATCTGAACAAGCTGGACGATTAGGTGGGCTGGCGGCACCCGCCTCTCCTGGCCCGTCATCCTGAGGTGCGAGCGGCGCGATGCAAAGCATCGCGCCGGGAGCCTCGAAGGATGAACGGCCGAGATGCAGCCGGGCCGTCGCCCTTCGAGGCTCGCCGAAGAGGCGAGCACCTCAGGGTGACGGTGATAGATTATCGCGAGCTATGACCGCTCCCATCACATCACTACCGGTGCATCCGGCAGCTCGTTGGGATGCGGGCCGCTTGGCGGAAAGTGCTTTGCCAGCTGCCGGGACACCGCCTCGATCCCGCCGATCACGCCGCGCTCGAACTGCCCCGACCTGAACTCGACTTCCATGGCGCGGCAGATGCGTTCCCAACGCTCGCCACCGACCTTCGCATCGATACCGCGGTCGGCGATGATCTCGACATCGCGGTCGGCGAGCAGGAGATAGATCAGGACGCCGTTGTTGTGCGCGGTGTCCCAGATGCGCAGTTGCGAGAACACGTCGAGCGCGCGCTCGCGCGCCGGCTGGTTGCGAAACAGCGGGCCGCCGTCGAGCGCGCCTTCGACCACGAACCGTACCTGGCCGGAATGCATGGCTTCGCCGCGCCTGATCGCCTGCTCGATGCGGTCGAGCATGTCTTTTGGGAACACCTGCTTGGCACGCCAATGATGCTGAAGCAGATGCCGGGTGATGCGCTTGATGCTCATGACCTACCAGCTCCCCGAAGCACCGCCGCCGCCAAAGCTGCCGCCACCGCCACTGAAGCCGCCGCTCGACGACGACCCGCTGCTCCAGCCGCCGGATGACGAGCCGCTCGACCACGAGCGGCCGCGCGAGGACCCGGTGCCCGATCCCGCCCCAAACAGATCGGCGATAAACGTCAGGACAGCGCCGAGCACACCGACACCCAACCCGATGACCGCAGAGCCGATCACGAACCAGGCGAGGACACCAACGATTGCTCCGGTTATGCCCGAACCGAACAGCCGCCCGAACATGGAACGCAGGATGCCGCCGATCACCAGCGGCCCGAACAGCAGGAAGAAAAAAAGCGGCTCGATGTCGTTCCAATCGCCGAAATTCACGCTGCGCGAGGGCGTCGGCAGCGGCTCGCCATCGATGACGCGGATCATGCGATCGACGCCCGCCGTGATGCCGCCGGCGAAATCGCCGCTCCGGAATTTCGGCGTGATGTCTTCGTCAATGATGCGCCGCGAGGTGACGTCGGTGAGCGCGCCCTCGAGGCCGTAACCGACCTCGATGCGCAAATGCCGGTCGTTCTTGGCGACCACCAGGATGGCGCCGTCGTCGACCTTCTTGCGCCCGATCTTCCAGGCCTCCGCAACGCGGATCGCGAATTGCTCGATCGTCTCCGGATCCGTCGTCGGCACGATCAGGACGGCGATCTGGCTGCCCTTGCGGGTCTCGAAGTCCTGCAGCTTTTGCGACAGCGCGGCGATGTCGCCGCTGGAAAGCGTGCCGGTCTGATCGACGACGCGGCCGGTGAGCTGGGGTATGGCGACATCAGCTGAGGCGGGAAGCGCAAAGGTGAGAAAGAATGAGAATGCGACGGCGACTATCGCTCGCCACACATGCGCTGTCATCGCCCGGCTCGCCGTCTTCGCTGACGCTTCGCCGGCCCAATATCGAGGAGTCCGGCGAAGCCCTTGGCGAAGCCGGGACCGGGCGATCCAGTATTCCAGAGACGCCAGCGGGATACGGTGAAGCCGCGGCGTACTGGATTCCCCGCTTTCGCGGAGAATGACAGTGGTGGGTGGGGCTGGGCGCATGCGCAAAATAGCGCGCACTTACTTCGACGGCGCAGGTGCCGGATTGAAATCGACCTTCGGTGCGGTCGAGATTTCCTTCTCGTTCCCGACCGTGAAGTTTGGCTTCTCCTTGTAGCCGAACATCATCGCGGTGACGTTGCTCGGGAACGAGCGGATGGTAACGTTATAGTCCTGCACCGCCTTGATGTAGCGGTTGCGCGCCACCGTGATGCGGTTCTCGGTGCCCTCGAGCTGCGACATCAGATCCTTGAACAGCGCATCCGATTTGAGCTGCGGGTAGTTTTCGGTGACCACGAGCAGCCGCGACAGCGCGCCGGAGAGCTCGCCCTGGGCGGCCTGGAATTTCTGGAATGCGGCGGGATCGTTCAGCACCTCGGGCGTCGCCTGGATGCTGCCGACCTTGGCGCGGGCATTGGTGACGCCGAGCAGCACGTCCTTCTCCTGCTGCGCAAAACCCTTCACCGAGTTGACGAGATTGGGCACGAGATCGGCGCGGCGCTGATACTGGTTGACGACCTCGGACCAGTTGGCCTTGATCTGCTCGTCCTCGCTCTGGATCGCGTTATAGCCGCAATTGGTGAGGCTCAACGAGGCCAGCGCCGCCAGCACGGTCAGGATCTTGCGCATCAAATTTCTCCCGGTGGAATCGGGCGCAAGCTACCAGATTGCATACGCGAGATGCCAGACATCTTGCGTCCCGGCCGAGGCCGCGAAAAGCAGCCGATGTACGCAAGCCTCTTGCTTAATCCCGGCTGTAATAGTCAACTTGAGGGAACAATAATACCGGGTCGGGAACGCCAGGGGAATGCGATGAGTTCGTTCGAGACCATCCTCGTGGAGAGGCCGGAGCCGGCGATTGCCCGGATCGTGATGAACCGGCCCGACGCGCGCAACGCGCAGAACCTGCAAATGACCTACGATCTCAACGCCGCCTTCGATGAGGCGGTGCAGGACGATGCGGTCAAGGTGATCATTCTCGCCGGCAACGGCCCGCACTTCTCCTCGGGCCATGACCTGCGGCCCGGCAGCAAGAATGAAGCGGGCGTGGATTTTCCGCCGATCGGAAATTGGGGCGGCTTCGCTGAATCGAATGCTCATGGCCGCTTCGCGCGCGAGCAGGAGATCTATCTCCAGATCACACGGCGCTGGCGCAACCTCGCCAAGCCGACCATTGCCGAGGTGCACGGCAAGTGCATCGCCGGCGGCTTGATGCTGGCCTGGGCCTGCGATCTCATCGTCGCCAGCGACGATACGCAGTTCTGCGATCCCGTGGTCACCATGGGCGTCTGCGGCGTCGAATGGTTCGTGCACCCATGGGAGCTTGGCCCTCGCAAGGCCAAGGAGTTTCTGTTCACCGCCGACGCATGGAGCGCGCAAGAGGCGCACCAGCTCGGCATGGTCAACCGGGTCGTGCCGCGCGCAGAGCTGTCAGCCGCCGTGCTGGCGCTGGCGCGCCGGATCGCGTCAAAGCCGTCCTTTGCGCTGAAGCTGACCAAGGAGGCGGTGAATCGTTCGGTTGACGTGATGGGCCAGCCGGCCGCAATCGACCAGGCCTTCGCGCTGCATCAGCTCTGTCACGCGCATAATCTTCAGGAATTCGGCATGGTCGTCGATCCATCCGGCCTGCATCCCTCCGTGCGCAAGCCGCCGGCGGCCGCGGAGTAGACAGGATGGATCTCAATCTCACCGACGAGCAACGCCTGCTGCGCGAGAGCGCGGAGCGCTTCGTGGCCGAAAGCTACGATGCCGATCACCGCCGCAAGATGGCGAACGATCCGCTCGGCTTCAGCCCCGCGGTGTGGACGCAATTCGCCGAGCTCGGCTGGCTGGCATTGCCGATCGCGGAGGAGTTTGGCGGGCTCGGCGGCAGCGCGGTCGAGATCGGCATTTTGATGGAAGCCTTCGGCCGCGGGCTGGTGTCGGAGCCGTATATCGCAACAATCGTGCTTGGCGCTGCGTTGATCGAGCGATGCGGCAGCACGGCGCAGAAGCAGGCAATCCTGCCGAAGATCGCGGAGGGAACGTTGAAGCTCGCGTTCGCGCATTCCGAGCGCGCGGCGCGGTTCGATCTTGCCAAGGTCGCAACCATCGCCCATAGGACTGCGCAAGGCTGGCGCCTTGCCGGCAGCAAGATTGCCGTGCTCGACGGCCATGCCGCCGACGAGATCATCGTCTCCGCGCATATCCATGATCATCAGGGGCCCTCGGCGCGGATCGGCCTGTTTCTGGTCGCGGCGACGACGCCGAATGTTGCGATCTCCGACTACGAGCGCCTCGGCGGCGGGCGGGCCTGCAATATGGTGCTATCGGATGCGCAGCTGCCGGAGGATGCCTTGCTCGGCAACGGGCATGACGCGCTGCCGACCATCGAATGGGCTGTTGACCGCGCCATGGCTGCGCTCGGCGCCGAAGCCGTCGGCATCATGCAGGTACTGCTGGACACCACGCTGGAGTACACAAAAATTCGAAAGCAATTCGGCCGGCCGCTCTCGGCCAACCAGGTGATCCGCCACCGCCTCGCCGACATGGCGGTGCAGGTCGACGAAGCGCGCTCGATGGCGCTGCGCGCCGCGCTGAAGGTCGAAGCCGATCCGGTCGAGCGCGCGCGGGCCGCATCGGGCGCGAAGGCGAAGATCGGCAAGTCTGCGCGCTTCGTCGGCGAGCAGTCGATCCAGCTTCACGGCGGCATGGGCGTCACCGAGGAGCTCGAGGTCGGCGCCTATTTCAAGCGGCTGGTCGCCTTCGACACGCTGTTCGGCGGCAGCGCGCACCATTATGGCCGCCACGCCCGGCTTGGCCGCAGCACCGTGCCTGCCTGATACTGGGAGAGCCTCATGGATCTGTCGTTCAATGCCGAGGAGCGCGCCTTCCAGGACGAGGTGCGCGGCTTCATTGCCAAGAATCTCACGGAGGAGATGAAGCGCGCGACGGCGCTGACGCCGTCGGTGTTCTCCGACCCCGATATCGGCATGGCCTGGCAGCGCACGCTGCACAAGCAAGGCTGGGGCGCGCCGGGCTGGCCGGTCGAGCATGGCGGACCGGATTGGACGCCGGCGCAGCGCTGGATTTTCGAGACCGAGAGCGCGCGTGCCGGGGTGCCCAATGTCAATGTGATGGGCGTGAAGATGGTCGGCCCCGTCATCATCGGCTTCGGCTCGGCAGAGCAGAAGAACTTCTACCTGCCGCGCATTCTGTCCGGCGAGGACTATTGGTGCCAGGGCTATTCCGAGCCGGGCTCCGGCTCCGATCTCTCCTCGCTGAAGACGCGCGCGGTGCGCGACGGCGACGACTACGTCATCAACGGCACCAAGATCTGGACCACGCATGCCCACCACGCCAACCGCATGTTCGCGCTGGTGCGCACCAGCGACGGCCCGCGGCAGCAGGACGGCATCAGCTTCATCCTGATCGACATGAAGACGCCGGGCATCACAACGCGCCCGATCCTCACCATCGGCGGCGACCACGAGGTCAACCAGGTGTTCTTCGACGACGTGCGCGTTCCCGTGGCGAACCGCGTCGGCGAGGAAGGCAAGGGCTGGACCTACGGCAAGTATCTGCTCGAGTTCGAGCGCGGCTCCGGCATCGCCTCGGCAAAATTGCGCGAAGGGCTGAAGGCGATCGCGGAGCTTGCTGAATCGGACCTGACGGGCCGCGCGATCGACAGTCCCGACATCGCGACGCGCATCTCCGAGGTCGAAATCGACATCGACGCGCTGGAGATGACCGAGCTGCGCGTGCTGGCGGCGCTGCAGACCGGACAGAATCCCGGCGCGGTGTCGTCGATCCTGAAGCTGCGCAACAGCGAGATCCGGCAGGCCGTGACGCGGTTAGGCGTCGACGTGATCGGCCATGACGCCCTCACGGTCGAGCCGATGCGCCCGCTCTACAGGCTCAACCACGAGCCGGCGATGCCGGAGGAGATGCTAACCGTGGTGCCGGAATATCTCAACGGCCGCGCCTATACGATCTTCGGCGGCACCTCGGAGATCCAGCGCGACATTATTGCGAAGATGATGCTGGGGATTTAGCACTTGTAGCCCGGATGGAGCGCAGCGCAATCCGGGACAACAATCGCGAGCGGCCCCGGATTTCGCTTCGCTCCATCCGGGCTACACGCCGAGCAACTACCCCACCTTCGCGTCCCGGATCGCCTGCCAGATCTTCTGCGGCGTCAGGGGCGTGTTGAGCTGGGTGATGCCGAGTTCGGCGAGCGCATCCATCACGCCGTTGGTGACGCAAGGCGGGCCGCCGATGGCGCCGGATTCGCCGCAGCCCTTGGCGCCGAGCGGATTGGTGCGGCAGGGCGCGGAATCATCCAGCGTCACCACAATGGGCGGAACGTCGTCGGCGCGCGGGATGCAATAGTCCTGGTAGCTCGCGGTGAGCAACTGACCGTCGGCATCATAGGACACGCCCTCATACAGCGCCTGGCCGATACCCTGCGCCACGCCGCCATGGATCTGCCCCGTCACCAGCATCGGATTCACGGCGACACCGACGTCGTCGACGGTGGTGTAGCGCACGACCTTGGAGACGCCGGTCTCGGGGTCGATCTCGACCTCGCAGATATGCGTGCCGTTCGGCCAGCTCGGGCCATCCACCTCGCCTTCGGAATCGACGCTGAGTTTTGCGCCGCTCTCCTTCTCTGCAATATCGAACAGGCTGATGCGGCGGTCGGTGCCGACCACGGTGAGCATGCCGCCCTGGTATTCGATGTCCTCGATCGAGGTCTCCAGCACGTTCGCCGCCTTCTCACGCGCCTTCTGGATCAGATCGTTGGAGGAGACCGCGACCGCCGTGCCGCCGACGAACAGCGAACGCGAGCCGACGCTGCCGAAGCCCGTGGCGAGATCGGTGTCGCCCTGGACCACGTCGATCTTGTCCATGGCAATGCCGAGCGTGTCGGAGATCATCTGGGTGTAGGTGGTCTGCAACCCCTGCCCCATCGCCATGGTGCCGGAATGCAGGATGACGCGGCCTTCCGACGTCGCGTGCAGGCTGACCTTTTCGGTGTGGGCGCGGCCACCGGTCCATTCGATATAGGAGGTAAGACCGCGGCCGTAGAGCAGGCCCTTCTTCTTCGCCGCCTTCTTGCGCGCGGCAAAGCCGTCCCAGTCGGCGAGCTTCACGGCGCGGTCGAGCATGTGCGCGAAGGCGCCGGAATCGTAAACCTGCCCGGCAGCATTGGTGTAGGGGAGCTGTGCCGGCTTGATGTAGTTGGCTTTCCGGATCGCGCGGGGGTCCATGCCGATTTTTCGCGCGGCCGCGTCGAACAGACGCTCGACGATGAACACCGCCTCCGGGCGGCCCGCGCCGCGATAGGCACCGACGGGTGCGGTGTGGGTCATCACCGACTTCACCTCGAAATGCACCAGCGGCAAATCGTAGACGCCGGTCTGCACGAACGGCCCCAGCACCAGCGGAATGATGTTGGCCGCGCCCGAGGAATACGCGCCGGTACAGCCGATCGAGCTGACGCGATAGGCCAGCACCTTGCCCTTGTCGTCGAGCGCGAAAGAGGCGGTCGAGGTGAGATCGCGGCCGTGCGTGCCGCCGACGAATTCGTCGGTGCGGTCCCCGCGCCAGCGGATTTTCCTGTTCAGCTTGGTTGCGGCATAGGCGACGATGCCGTCCTCGGGATAGAGGTTGGTCTTCTGGCCAAAGCCGCCGCCGATATCGCCGACCAGCACGCGAATGCTGTCCTTCGGACGCTTCAGCACGGCCTCGGCCAGCACGTCGCGGGTCGAGGCGGGCGTCTGCGACTGCACATGGAGGAGAAGACGGCCGGTCTTGTCGATCTCGGCAATGGTCGAGCGCGGCTCCATGGCCGAGGGCACCAGGCGTTGGCTGACGAGATCGAGCTCGACGGTATGCGCCGCCTTGGCAAAAGCCTCGTCCACCTTGGCGGCATCGCCGTAAGCCATCGCGCCGACGATGTTGTCGGGCGCCTCCGGCCACACCAATGGCGCGCCGGGCTTGACCGCCTCGACCGGATCGACCACCGCCGGCTGCACGTCATATTCGACCACGATCGCTTCGGCTGCGCTCTGCGCGTCGGCACGCGAGGAGGCCACCACTGCGGCCACAGCCTCGCCGGCATAGCGCACGATCTCGTGCGCCAGCAGGCGACGTGGCGGCACCGTCATCGGCTTGCCGTCGGGGCGCTTGAAGATGCTCAAGGTCGGGATGATTCCGATGTCGTCCTTGACGAGGTCGGCGCCGGTGTAGACCGCGGTCACGCCGGGCATTGCAGTGGCGGCGCCAGTGTCGATCGAGACGATCTTCGCGTGGGCATGGGGCGAGCGCAGCAGGTACAACCACAGCGCGCCATCTTCCGGCTTGTCGTCAATGAACTGCCCCTTCCCGGTGAGCAGTCGCTGGTCTTCCAAACGCTTGACGGGCTGCCCCGCTCCGAAACGCAAATTGCCGGGAAGAATGTTCATTCCGTGGGGTCCCTTAATGTCTCAAAAGCGGCTGCCTTTTAGCGGATCGAGGCATGCGAGGCCAGCCGCGGTTTTGGGCGGTCTATCCACGATTTCGTCATGCCGGGCATAGGCGAGTGGAAGCGAAGCCGTCCTATGGACGCCTAGCCAAGCTCCCGCAGGGCCGCTTCCACGATCTTGCGCGCATCGGCCGTGAGAGCGGCCTGCGGCAGGACGGGATCGCCGACGTCGTAGCCCTGGATAGCCAGCCCGGCCTTGATGCAGGCCGCCAGGTTGAAGCGGGCAAAAGCCTCGTTGATGCGCCACAGCCTGCGCTGGAGCGCCATCGCCTCATCCCAGCGGCCGGCCTTGCAGAGGTCGTAGAGCGCGACGCTCTGGCGCGGAATGATGCAGGCCGGGCCCGCCATCCAGCCGAGGCCGCCGATCAGCATCACCGCGGCCGGGATATGGGCGGAGGCCGAGAACACCCGCAAGGCATCGCCGCAGCGGTTCATGATCGAGAGCAGCCGGCCGGTGTTGGTCGAGGCGTCCTTGATGTAGCCGATGCGCGGATGTTCGGCGAGACGCGCGATGATGTCGAGGGTGAGATCGGAGCGCTGGAATTGCGGATTGGTGTAGATGACGACGGGGATGTCCACGGCATCCGCGATGGCGCGGAAATAGGATTCGACTTGGGCGTCGGCGAGCGGGAAATACGCTTCCAGGATCGCCAGAATGCCGTTGGCGCCGAGCTTCTGATACGCTTTCGCCTGCGCCACCGCGTCCGCCGTCGAGGTGGAGGCGACGCCCGCGACAACGGGCACGCGGCCCATTGCCGCCTCGATCGTGGTCTGCACGACCGCGGTGCGTTGGGCGGCATTGAGATAGGCGAACTCGCCGGTCGAGCCGAGCGGGGTCAGACCGTGGACGCCGGCACCGACCAGATCGTCGCAGAGCTTTGCGAGCACGTTCGTGCGCACCGCGCCATCGGCAGCGACGGGCGAGACGAGATAAGGGAAGACGCCGCGAAAATCGGACATGTCAGGTGTGAATCCCGGAAACTGGCCAGCGCCTGACCGGTCATACCAACGCTGGCGCCGGCGATCAAACCCTGATCAGCCGCACCCGCGTGCCCCAGGGATCGATCGCCTCGACGCCATTGGCCAGCGCCGTGACTTTCGCGCCGCCCTTGCGCAGGCGCTCGTCCTGCGCGGCAAGCAGGTCCGGCTTCTCCGTCACCAGCGAGAACCAGGCGAGCCCTGTTGCCTGATCGTCGCGCTGGCCGGCGCCCTGGCTCTGCCAGACGTTCATGCCGAGGTGATGATGATAGCGCCCCGACGACAGGAACGCGGCACCGTTGCGGCTGCGGGTCGGGTCCAGGCCGATGGCACCGTGATAGAAGCGCTCGGCCTGCGCGAGGTCGCCGACGCGCAGATGCATGTGGCCGATGCGCATTCCGTCCGGCGCCTTGGCATAATCAGGCACACGCGCATTGGTCAGCGACAGCAGATCGGGGATGTTGAGCTCGTCGGACGCCATCTTCACGCTGCCCTCGCTCCACTGCCATTGCGAGGGATCGCGGTCGGCATAGACCTCGATGCCGTTGCCTTCGGGATCGCCGAGATAGACGGATTCGCTGACGAGGTGATCGGCAAAGCCCGACAGCGGCACACGATGCGAGGCCGCTGCTACCAGCCAGCGCGCAAGGTCCTTGCGGGTCGGCATCAGGAAGGCGGTGTGGTAAAGGCCCGCGGCGTTGCGTGGTTCGATCTCGGCATCAGGACGGGCCTCCAGCACCAGCAGCGCGATGCCGGCCGTGCCAAGCTTGGCGGCGCTCGCCGAGCGTTCCATCACGGTGAGCCCGATGACGTCGCGGTAGTAGTTCGCAACCTTGTCGAGATTTTTCACCCGGAGCGTCACCATGCCGACCCGCATCGGCGTACGGTTGGCATAGGTCGGCCCACCGCCCTGTGGTGCGCCCTCGGCGCGCGCAGCGCCCGCAGCCGCCATTGCGAGCGAGCTGGCGCCGGCGAGTTGAAGCAGGGTGCGGCGGGTAAGGCCGATGGTCATCAATCAGGGCTCGCAAAAAGGCTCGAGGCCGTACGGCACAAAGTCGAGCCGATTGCTACACGTTCCCGTGAGCGGCTCCAATCACATGTTCGTCGGCCGTGGTCTTACGGACCAGTTTCCCTGCCTATTTCCTGGCCATGCGGCCAGTTACGCGATCGCCCGCGACATCCCAGATTGAGGACAGCTTACAGGAGCCTCCCATGACCGAACCCACTCCCCTGTCCTCACTGTCGCGCGCTCGCAGACGTCGTGGCGCGCACTGCGCCGTCCGTCCTCGCCGTGCATTCGCATCGCTCCCGCGCCACCGGCTTCGTCTGGAAACCCGGCCTGATCGTCACCGCCGACGAGGCGCTGGCTGACGAGGGGGACGTCGCGATCGGCCTCCCCGACGGCAGCCAGGTGGCTGCCACGATCGCGGGCCGTGACCACACCACCGATATCGCGCTGCTGCGCGCCGATACGGCGATTGCTCCGGTCAAGCTGGCCACAACGGTGCCGCCCCTCGGCGCGTTGTCGGTCGTCGTCGCCACCAACCGCGATGCGTCGAGCGCCGCGCTCGGCATGGTGTCGCTGTCCGGCAAGAGCTGGCGCTCCTTGCGCGGCGGCGACATCGACGCGCGAATCGAGCTCGACGTCCGCTTGCGCTCCAGCCAGCAGGGCGGCCTCGCGCTCGATGCATCGGGCGAAGCCTTCGGCATGGCCGTGCTCGGCCCGAGGCGTGTGCTGGTGATCCCGACGGCGACGATCGAGCGGGTCGCGGCCCAGTTAGAGGCCCGCGGACACATCGCACGCGGATATCTTGGCCTCGGGCTGCAGCCGGTCCGGCTCGACGACGGCGTCGGCGCGATGGTGATGAATGTCGACAAGGCCGGCCCTTCGGCCGCGGCCGGCATCCGCCAGGGCGACGTCATCGTCGCGGTCAACGACCAGAAACTGTCCGGCGTGCGCGCGCTGTCGCGGACGCTGGGTCCGGCGAGTGTCGGCACGGTGGTCGATGTCGCGGCGCGCCGCGGCGGAGAGCCCGTCAGCTTCAAGGTCACGATCGGCGAGAGGCCGGCGGCGTGAGCGAGGATATCGCGCCCGAGATCGTTCTGGCCCTGGAGATCGACGATCCCGCCCTCGCCGATCGCCTGGCGGCTCTGCTCGGCAATATCGCCGGGCTTCGCCTCGCCGAACCCGGCGAGAAGGCCGCCGCGACGATCGTCACTCGCGATCCGCGCATCATGCCTGAGGACATCGCGCTGACACAGCGCGAGCTCGATGTACTGGCGTTGATGGCGGAGGGTGGCTCCAACAAGATGATCGCGCGTCAGCTCGGCATTTCCGTCCACACCGTGAAATTCCATGTCGGCTCGCTGCTCGACAAGCTCGACGCCACCGGCCGCACCGACGCGGTGGCACATGCGGCCCGCCGCGGCGTGATCGAACTCTAGAGCGGGAGCAGCGGGAAGCTGAGCTGAACCGTCAGGCCCGGCGCGTTGTCGTGCAGGGCAATCTCGGCGCCATGGAGGCCGGCGACCGCGGCGACCAGGCTTAAGCCAAGGCCGTTACCCGGCGTGTAGCGGCTCTGTTCGAGCCGGTAGAAACGCTTGAACACGTGATCGCGCTGATCCGCCGGAATGCCCGGTCCATCGTCGGCGACCGCGATCGTCGCGCCACGGTCGGAGCTGCGGCAGGTGACGGTCACCTGCCCGCCTTTGCAGCCGTGCTTGATCGCGTTGTCGACGAGATTGGCGATGGCGTCGAACAGCAGGTCGCGATCGCCCGTGATCGCCACCTCGCGGTCGCCGCCCAGGCTGAGCCGCGTCGCGACCTGTTCGGCGGCGGCATCGTAGAGCTCGACGACCTCGCCGGCGATTTCGGCGAGATTGAGCTTGCGAAACGCGCTGCGGCGGGCGCGGGTCTCGATCTCCGAGATGCGGGTAATGGAGGCAAACATGCCGAGCACGGCGTCGAGATCGGCGATGGTGTCGCCGATCAGCGCCGCATCGGCCTCCCCGTTGCGATGGGCGTGATAGGCCTTTTCCAGCCGGCCCCGCATGCGCGTCAGCGGCGTGCGCAGATCATGGGCGACGTTGTCGCTGACCTGCTTGACCTCGCCCATCAGCGTCTCGATGCGGTCGAGCATCTGGTTGAGGTTTTCGGCGACGCGATCCCACTCGTCGTGGCTGCCGCGCAAGGGAATGCGCTGGTCGAGGCCCGACATCATGATGGCGCGGCTGGTGGCGTTGATCTCCTCGATTCGTCCGACCGTGCGGCGCGTCACCAGCACCGCGGCGAGCCCGGCGAGCACCAGCATCAGCACGGCTACCGCAGCCATTGCGAGCTCGATCATCGCGGTGAAGCCGCCGTGATCGCCGGCATCGCCGACCCGGCTCCGCACATAGGCGATCGTACCGAAATAGACATACGCCATGATTGCCGCGACGATCAGCCCAAACGCTGCGATCGCGATCAGCGCAAGGCGGAAGGTCGAGGAGCGGAGCGTTTTAGCCAGGAGCACGGAGACAATATCCGATGCCGCGGATGGTGTGGATCAGCGGATAGGCCTGGGCACCATCGACCTTGCGACGGACGCGCCCGACATAGACGTCGATGATGTTGGTGGAGGGATCGAAGTGCAAATCCCAGACATGCTGGAGCAGCATCGCACGCGAGACGACGCGGCCCTCGTTGCGGACCAGATATTCGAGCAGCTGGAATTCCCGCGGCAACAGCGGAATCTTCCGGCCGCGGCGGCTCGCGCTGCGTGCGATCAGGTCGATGGCGAGATCTCCGATCCGCAGGATCGTCTCCTTGGCGACGGTGTCACTGCGCCGGCCGAGTGCCTCCAGCCGCGCCAGCAACTCGGTGAAAGAGAACGGCTTGACGAGGTAATCGTCGCCGCCGGCGCGCAAGCCGCGCACGCGGTCGTCGACTTCGCCAAGTGCGGAGATGATCAGGAACGGTGCGGCGATGCCGTCGTCACGCAACTGGCGCATCACGCTGATGCCGTCGATGTCGGGCAGCATGCGGTCGATGGTGATGACGGCATAGTCGCGCGCGGCGCCGCGGCTGAGGGCTTCGCGCCCCGTGGCGGCGAGATCGACATCGTAGCCGGAGGTCGTCAGCTCCTCGACGAGCTGGCCTGCGGTTTCCGCATCGTCCTCGACGACCAGAATGCGGCGGTGAGCTCCGGTCATGACAAACTCCGCGCGACGATCGCCACCAGACTATCCCGTTCCGGGGCTGAGCGGAACCGTCCGATGACGATCGCGACAATGGTGCGGTACGGCGATGCTAGTACCAAGAGTCTCCGCACACATTGACCCATTGCCACCCATAGGGCGTCAAGCTCCTGCGCCAGCAGCCGTCATTGTAGCCGGCATAGATGAAAGGTGCTCCGAAGAAGAAGCGATGGTGGTGCCGGAAGAAGGCATGGCGACCAATGAAGGGCCTGCCGTGCCAGCCGGAGCCAGCGAAGCGCGGCCCGATCGCCGCATGTGCGAAGCCGGCGCCGCCGAAGCCGGGTCCGCCAACATGGGCGAAACGGGCGCCACCCATGCCACCAACGTGCATGCCGCCGAAGCCGCCGGCGTGCATGCCACCGCCGAAGCCTCCCGCGTGCATGCCACCACCACCGAAATGCCCGCCGCCACCAAAGCCGCCATGACCTCCGCCGCCAAAGCCGCCTCCGCCGTGACCTCCGCCTCCGCCACCGCCGCCACGGGCGAGCACAGGCGAAGCGAGCGCCATCACCGCGGCGACCGACACCGCCGTAAGGCCTTTGAGAATCCTGTTGTCCATCGAAGCGTCCTCCGTGCTGCGCAGCGATACCTGCCGCGCGAGGGGGCTCAGATGAAAGCAAGGGACCGGCACCTTCAACTTACAAAGGCGCCAGATTCTGACGCGGAAGTTAGGAGGCGTCCCGAATCTCTCCTCGTCATTGCGAGGAGCGAAGCGACGAAGCAATCCAGAGTCCCGCCGCGAAACGATTCTGGATTGCTTCGCTGCGCTCGCAATGACGATTGGATAGAGCTCTCCATACATCGACCAGTGCGATCAGCGGAGGCTCGGCCCTCACCCGGAATCCGCGCTTCGCGCGAATTCCGACCTCTCCCCGCAGAAGAGCGGGGACAGGTTAGAAGCTACGCCCGCTTGCCGCCGTTCTTCTCGGCCGCGCGGCGCAGCGCTTCGGCGAGCGCACCGCCGCCGCCGGAAGATTCCTGCTGGCCCGGGGTCGACGACGTCATGCGGGAGGGGTTGCGTGAGCTGTTGTCCCGCTGCATGCCGGGGGCGTCCTTCTTGGCGCCGACCTCGTCGTCGAGCCGCAGCGTCAGCGAGATGCGCTTGCGCGCGACCTCGAAGTCTAGCACCTTGACCTTGACGATGTCACCGGGCTTCACCACCTCGCGCGGATCCTTGATGTAGGTCCTGGACATCGCCGAGATGTGCACGAGCCCGTCCTGGTGCACGCCGATATCGACGAAGGCGCCGAACGCGGCGACGTTGGTCACGGTGCCCTCGAGGATCATGCCCTTCTTGAGGTGCTTGATCTCCTCGACGCCGTCCATGAACACTGCTGCCTTGAACGCCGGACGCGGGTCGCGGCCGGGCTTCTCGAGCTCGCGCAGGATGTCGGTGACGGTCGGCAGACCGAACGTCTCGTCCACGAAGTCTTTCGGCTTCAGCGTGCGAACGATGTCGCTGCTGCCGATCAGCGCCTTGATGTCGCTCTTGGTGGCACTGAGAATCCGGCGCACCACCGGATAGGCTTCCGGATGCACGCCGGAGGCGTCGAGCGGGTCCTCGCCGCCGAGGATGCGCAGGAAGCCCGCGCACTGCTCGAACGCCTTGGGACCGAGCCGCGGCACGTCTTTCAGCGCCTTGCGCGACTTGAACGGACCGTTGGCGTCGCGGTGTGCCACGATGCTGGAGGCAAGGCCGGAGCCGACGCCCGACACGCGCGCGAGCAGCGGAGCGGACGCGGTGTTGACGTCGACGCCGACGGCGTTCACGCAGTCTTCGACCACCGCGTCGAGCGATTTGGCGAGCTTGGCCTGGCCGAGGTCGTGCTGGTACTGGCCGACGCCGATCGCCTTGGGCTCGATCTTGACGAGCTCGGCGAGCGGATCCTGAAGCCGCCGCGCGATGGACACCGCCCCGCGCAGGGTGACGTCGAGATCAGGCAACTCCTCCGAGGCGAAAGCCGAGGCCGAATAGACCGACGCGCCAGCTTCCGAGACCACGATCTTGGTCATCTTCAAGTCAGGCAGACCCTTGACGAGGTCGGCCGCGAGCTTGTCGGTCTCGCGGGAGGCGGTGCCGTTGCCGATCGCGATCAGCTCGACGCGATGTTTCAGCGCGAGCTTGCCGAGGATCGCAAGCGCCTCGTTCCACTGCCGCTGCGGCTCGTGCGGGTAGATCACGGCGGTATCCACCACCTTGCCGGTTGCGTCGGTGACGGCGACCTTGACGCCGGTACGGAAGCCGGGATCGAGGCCCATGGTGACGCGGGTGCCGGCCGGCGCGGCCAGCAGGAGGTCGCGCAGGTTCGAGGCGAACACGCGCACGGCCTCGGTCTCGGCGGCATTCCACAACCGCATGCGCAGGTCGATGTTGAGATGCACCTGGATCTTGGTGCGCCAGGCCCAGCGCACGGTGTCGATCATCCAGCGGTCGCCGGCGCGCTTGAGGTCGGCGATGCCGAACCGCTTCATGATCTTCAATTCATACACACTCGGCACGCCCGGGGGCGATGCTTCGGCCTCGGCCTGGATCTGGAGATCGAGGATTTCTTCCTTCTCGCCGCGGAACATCGCGAGGATGCGGTGCGAGGGCAGCTTCGTCAGCGGCTCGGAGAACTCGAAATAGTCGGCAAACTTTTCGCCCTCGGTTTTCTTGCCGTCGCGCACCTTGGAGGCCATGCGCGCATTGGTCCACACCTCCTCGCGAAGCGCACCGATCAGGTCGGCGTCTTCGTCGAAACGCTCGACCAGGATGGCGCGGGCGCCGTCGAGTGCCGCAGCGGCATCGGCAACGCCCTTCTCGGCATTGACGAAGGCTTCGGCGACGACCTTCGGATCGTTGGTGGGCTCGGCCATGAGCTGGTTGGCGAGCGGCTCGAGGCCGGCTTCCTTGGCGATCTCCGCCTTGGTGCGGCGCTTCGGCTTGAACGGCAGATAGATGTCTTCGAGGCGCGCCTTGCTGTCGGCGGCGAGAATGGAGGCTTCCAGCGCGGCATCGAGTTTGCCCTGCTCGCGGACCGATTCGAGGATGGCCTTGCGGCGGTCCTCGAGCTCGCGCAGGTAACCCAGGCGCTCCTCCAGCGTGCGCAATTGCGCGTCGTCGAGCGCACCGGTCGCTTCCTTGCGGTAGCGGGCGATGAAGGGAACCGTGGCGCCGCCGTCGAGCAGCGCCACTGTCGCCTCGACCTGCTCCGCCCGAACCCCAAGCTCCTGCGCAATTTTCTGGTTGATATTTGCCACGCGAGAACCCCTCTATCCAAGCACGCATCGCGGAGGCGAACCACCGGCTGCGGGACGCCGCTTATGGACCAATCGGGGTTGATTCATCAAGGTGCGGCGGACGACCGTCGACAAGGGATTTTTTGTCGAACCGATGCGATCTCGCCACAATCATGGGAGCGGGGAAGACGACGCACATCTTCCGCCGTCGTCCTGGCGAAAGCCAGGACCCATACCGCGGAATCCATCGATCATGGTCGGTATCAATACCTAACGACGAGCCTTCGCCAAACTTCCCCATGGGGTAATGGGTCCTGGCTTTCGCCAGGACGAAGATGGGGATTGCCTCGACACCTTGACAGGCGCCGCGGTTCAGCGGCTGTTTTGTCGGCCGGGCTCCTGAACCCATGTGAGGACTATCATGCGAACGACATCGGTCGGCGTCTTCAGGATCGCCACCAAGGGCCCCGGCGACGTCTCCGGATTGATCAGCATGATCGCCTCCGGCGCGATCGATCCGACATCCATCCTGGCGATCCTCGGCAAGACCGAAGGCAATGGCGGCGTCAACGACTTCACCCGGGAATATGCCGTTGCCGCGCTGTGCACGGCGCTGGCGCCGCAGCTCGGCCTGTCGCCGCAGGAGGTCGAGCAGCGCATCGCCTTCGTGATGTCCGGTGGCACCGAGGGTGTGCTGAGCCCGCACATCACCATGTTCACGCGCCGGGACGTCCAGCAGCGCCCGCCAGGCATCTCCGGCAAGCGCCTGAGCATTGGCATGGCGCACACGCGGGATTTTCTCCCGGAAGAGCTCGGCCGCTCCGCTCAGATCACGGAGACAGCCAAGGCCGTGAAGGCCGCGATGGCAGATGGCGGCATCGCCGATCCCGCCGACGTCCATTTCGTGCAGATCAAGTGCCCGCTGCTCACCAGCGAGCGCGTCGAAGCGGCGAATGCGCGCGGCCACAAGACGGCGACGATCAGCGCCTACAGTTCGATGGCCTATTCCCGCGGCGCTTCCGCGCTTGGCGTTGCGGTCGCGCTCGGCGAGATCGCAACCGACATACGCGACGCGGACGTGCTGCGCCGCTACGATCTGTTCTCGAACGTCGCCTCGACCTCGTCCGGGATCGAGCTGATGCACAACGTCGTCATCGTGCTCGGCAATTCGATGTCCTCAACGAGCGAATTCGAGATCGGGCATGCCGTGATGGGCGATGCGATCGACGCCACCGCAGTGCTTGCGGCACTGGAGAGCGTTGGGCTCCGTGCCGCGCCGCAGACGACGACCGGCCGCGAGCTCGTCAACATCTTCGCCAAGGCCGAGGCCTCGCCTGATGGCAACGTGCGCGGCTTCCGCCACACCATGCTGGAAGATACCGATATCAGCTCGACGCGCCACGCACGGGCTGCCGTCGGCGGCCTGATTGCCGGCCTCGCCGGCACCGGGGCGGTCTACGTCTCCGGCGGCGCCGAGCATCAGGGCCCCGCCGGCGGCGGGCCGGTCGCGGTGATCGCAAAGCTCTCGAATTGATGCGCGCGCATGCAATGCGGGATTACCTCTCCATCCGGCGCAACCCTGCCCTTCGCGCCGCTCAGTTGATTAAAGTGTTCCCGTGCGAAACTAAGATGGCGCCGCACGAAGAGGTTTGGATCGCATGACTTTTCCGATGAGCTGGAACGAATGGGCGCAGCACGATGGCGTGGGGCTGGCCGCGCGCGTCCGCAAGGGCGAACTCACAGCAAAGGAGTTGGCGCGCCAGGCCGCTGCAGGGGTTGCCAAGGTCAATCCGGCACTGTCGGGCGTGGTCGAGCTGTTCGATGACGTGATCGCCGATCCGGCCAAGGACGGCGCCAATCTCGCCGGCCCGTTCGCAGGGCTGCCCTTCCTGATGAAGGACCTCGGTCCGACCATGAAGGGCCGGCTCCAGGAGATGGGCTCGCTGCTGATGCGCGGCAATCGCGCCAGCGCCGACACGTTCCTGACCGGCAAATTCCGCCAGGCCGGCCTGAACCTGATCGGACGCACCACGACGCCGGAATTCGGCGTCTGCAGCTCGGCCGACAATCCGGCCGTCTATGTCACGCGCAATCCCTGGGATACCGACTACACCACCTGCGGCTCGTCGGCCGGCAGCGCCGCAATGGTCGCCGCCGGCGTGGTGCCGATCGCGCATGCGACCGACGGCGGCGGCTCGATCCGCATTCCCGCCGGCGTCAACGGCAATATCGGCCTGAAGGTCTCGCGCGGCGTGTTCTCGCTGGCACCGCACATGTCGGATCTCACCGGCCTCGTCTCAATCCAGGGCTGCCAGTCGCGCTCGGTGCGCGACACCGCCGCCTTCGTCGATCACGCAAGGGGAGCGGCGCCGGGCGAGTTCATGCCGTTCTGGACCACCGCGCAGCCATATTCCGAGATGATCAAGCGCGATCCGTCAAAACTTCGCATCGCGCTGTCGCACAGCTGGGGCGACTACACCGCGACGCCCGAGATCGCGGCCGAACTGGCGAAGGCCGGCCGCTTCCTCGAAGGCCTCGGCCATCACGTCGACCACGCCTTGCCCGAAGTCGACTTCCGCGCCGCGTTCGAGGCGCAGACCACCTGCTACATTTCGAATTTTGCCGTGGTGATCTCCAACATGCTCGCCGCGCGCGGGCTGGAACGGCCGCCGGAAGATCTCATCGAGCCGATGAATATCCGGATCTGGGAAGCCGGCCGGCACACGAGCTTCGCCGAGCGGGCGAAGATGCAAGGCGTGTTCAACACGACCTCGCGCGCCTTCGGCGCCTTCTTCGAGCAGTGGGACGTGATCCTGACCCCGATCACCGCGCTGCCGACGCCGAAGGTCGGCACCAGGGAATATCTCACCATCTCCGACAACCCCGACGTGCTCGACTGGTTCGGCAATCTCTGGCGCTTCTTCGCCTTCACGCCGCTCGCCAATCTCTGCGGCATGCCCGCGATCTCGATGCCGATGGCCACGCAGAACCACGGCCTGCCGCTCGGCATCCAGGCGATTGCGAAACAGGCCAATGACGGCCTCCTGCTGCAACTCGCCGCCCAGATCGAGCGCGCGCTCGACGGCAAGTGGAACGACGGCAGGAAGCCGAAGGTGCATGTGAGCTGAAGCGGAGCTATTCGCCTTGACGAGAGTTCACGTCCCCGCGGCCATCCTTCGAGACGCCCGCGTTGCGGGCTCCTCAGGATGAGGTCTGGTTTAGCGGCGAGGCGAAATGTCAGACCCTCATGGTGAGGAGACCGCGAAGCGGTCGTCTCGAACCATAAGGCCAAGCGCGCGAGCCAACCTCCAAAGCGGATCTCAGTTCTTCACCGTCGGAATTTCCTCCGGCCGGGGCTGCTGCTGGCCCTGCTGGTACATCGCCAGCGCCTTTTCGAGCGCTTCGCGCAGCGCCAGCGCCGCGGCCACGCTGCAGCGCAGATGCGCGGTCTGGACCACGTCGACCCTGACGGCGGCGCCGACCGGCATCAACAGGTTCGCCGCAAGTTCGATCTGAATCGCGCCGTTGTGGTGGCCGAAGCAGGATGCGCCGTCGAAATAGATGATCGGCGCCCGCTCCGAGCTCGATGTCGAAATGATGACGGGCCCCTGGCTGGTGGCGGGCGTTTCGGAATCGGCCATGGGCACTCCTTGCGGCTAGTCGGACGAACGAAGCGCCCACCATCGTTGCTTCGGCCCGCCCTGTCGAGGCCAAACCGCCCCCGGCGCCTGCCGCCGGACGCGCATCCGGGGTTTTGCGCCGCGCCCGCCACTGGTCTAGAACGTCCTCATGTCCAGCTCACCGACCACACTTTCGTTCGAGGACCTCGCCGAGGCGATCCAGGGCCGCCGCTCCGATTACGGCCGTATCAGCGGGCTCCAGCTCGATCGCTTCGCACCTCGCGAGGCTTGGTCCAGCCTGCCCTACCGGCCTGTCTTCGTCGGCGACACCGAGACCGGCGTCCTGCATGGCGGGGTCGTCACCGCGATGCTGGACGAGAGCTGCGGCATGGCAGTGCAGCTCGCGCTCGACGGCACGAGCGCCATCGCGACGCTCGATCTGCGCATCGACTATCAGAAGCCGGCAACGCCCGGCCTCGACATCAAGGCGCATTCGGTCTGCTATCGCACCACGCGTTCGATCGCCTTCGTGCGCTCCACTGCCTATCAGGAGTCCGAGGACGATCCGGTCGCGACCGCGACCGCCTGCTTCATGATCGGCGCCAACCGCACCAACATGCTCGCGGATCGCAGGATGGACTCGCTCGACATCCCGACGCTGGAGGCGCCGGACGATCCGGAAGGCCCGTTCGCCAACAGTCCGTTCGCGCGTTGCCTCGGCATTCGCGTCAACGACAACGACACACTGACGATGCCGTTCTCGCCCAAGATCATCGGCAACCCGATCCTGCCCGCGATTCATGGCGGCATGACCGGCGCCTTCCTCGAGACCGCCGCGATCTTCGGAGTGGCGCGCGAGCTCGGCGTCGCCGCACTGCCCAAGCCGATCGGACTCACCGTCAACTATCTGCGCTCGGGCCGCGCGCTCGACACCTTCGCCAACGTTTCGATCGTGAAGCAGGGCCGGCGCATTGTCGCCTTCGAGGCGCGGGCCTGGCAGGACGATGCGAACAAGCCGATCGCCACCGCCTTCGGCCATTTCATGCTGCGGCCGACGCCCGGAAACGACGAGGAATAGGCGCATTTTCCCTTGACGGCCAAGGTCTGGGCCACAACGATAGCGCGTTCCCGCGAGAGGTATTGGGTTGCGGCATCCGCTCGACATCATCGCCATGTTCGCCGCGCTCTGGCTGCTGGCGGCGATGGTGCTCGACGCGCTGACGCCGAAGGAGCTGACCGCGGTGATGATTGGCATTGCCATCGGACCCGCCATCGTCATCACCGCCGTGTTCTACTATCTGCGCTGCCCGCGCCTGGATTTCGCGGTGATGTTCGCAGCGCTCTGGCTGATCTCCGACATCGGCATTGCGTTCATCTCACCGGCGCAGCTGCCGCATTTCCTGATCGCGCTCGGCTTCGTGCCGGCACTGCTAATCGGCATCGTGCTGCACTGGCAACGCTTCCAGCGCCGGCATGAGCGGCTGCCCGTGCCGTCGGTCAAGCGCGGCTAGCGCGGCAGCAAATTGGTCTTGGCGAGATCGACGACCTCGTCGCCGCGGCCATTCATCACCGCGCGCAAGACCCAGAGGCTGAAGCCTTTGATCTGCTCGGGCGTGATGGTCGGCGGCATCGACAGCTCCTGCTTCGCGGTGACGACGTCGAGCAGCGCCGGCCCGTTGTGGGCCAGCATCTCCTTCACCGCCCCCGAGAGTTCGCCGGGATCCTCGACGCGCCGCGCAAAGATGCCCATGGCGCGCGCCATCGCCGCGAAGTCCGGATTCTCCAGATCGACATTGGTGTCGACGAAGCCGGCCGCCTTCATCTCCAGTGCGACGAAGCCGAGCACACCGTTGTTGAAGATGACCACCTTCACCGGTAGCTTCATCTGCGTCAGCGTGATCAGATCGCCCATCAGCATCGTGAAGCCGCCGTCGCCCGAGAGCGAGATCACCTGGCGGCCGGGCTGCGCGGCCTGCGCGCCGATCGCCTGCGGCATGGCGTTGGCCATCGAGCCGTGCACGAACGAGCCGATCAGCCGGCGGCGGCCGTTCATCTCGAGATAGCGCGCGGCCCACACCGTCGGCGTGCCGACATCGGCGGTGAACACCGCATCATCGCTCGCATGGTCGCTGATGACCTTTGCCAGGTATTGCGGATGGATTGGTTTGCTGCCCGGCGTGCCCTTCGCGAGCGAGTCGAGGCCCTCGCGCGCCTTCTTGTAATGCGCGATCGCATCGTCGAGGTGCTTGCGCTGCGTCTTGGATTTCAGCAGCGGCAGCAGCGCCTCGAGGGTGAGCTTGACGTCGCCGACCAGGCCGAGATCGAGCCTGCAGCGGCGCCCGAGATTTTCCGGACGGATGTCGATCTGCGCGATCTTCGCGTCGGTCGGGAAGAACTGCTTGTAGGGAAAATCGGTCCCGAGCATCACGAGCGCGTCGCAGGCGTGCATGGCCGCATAGCCCGAGGAGAAGCCGATGAAGCCGGTCATGCCGACATCGTAGGGATTGTCGTATTCGACATGCTCCTTGCCGCCCAGCGCATGCACGATCGGGCTCTTCAAAGCTTCCGCAAGCTGCATCAACGGGACATGCGCGCCGGCGCAGCCGCGACCGCAGAACAAGGTGATGCGTTCGGCGCCATTCAAGAGGTCCGCGAGCGCCTTCAGCTCATCGGCCTGCGGTACGACCTTCG
Organism: Bradyrhizobium sp. Ken64; assembly: GCF_055807555.1. Classification (NCBI taxonomy): domain Bacteria; kingdom Pseudomonadati; phylum Pseudomonadota; class Alphaproteobacteria; order Hyphomicrobiales; family Nitrobacteraceae; genus Bradyrhizobium; species Bradyrhizobium sp. Ken64. The sequence goes on from NZ_JBVVPA010000001.1 coordinate 51,506, forward strand.
GCGCCGACAGCGCAAGGCCACGCGCCGTCGACAGCGCGCGCTTGGGTGGGCTACGGAAGGCGACGTCGCCGGGCATGGCGACGACGGAAACGCCGCGCATGCCCACCGCCGCGCGGATGGCGTTTTCCAGCATGTAGGGCAGCTGGCTCGGATCGGAGACCAGCTCGCAATAATGGCTGCACTCGCGGAACAGGTTTTGCGGATGGGTCTCCTGGAAATAGCCGCTGCCGATCTCGGCTGTCGGAATCTGCGCGGCGATCGCCAGCACGGGAACGCGGCTGCGATGTGCGTCGAACAGGCCGTTGATGAGATGCAGATTGCCGGGGCCACACGAACCCGCGCACACCGCAAGGCTCCCCGTCATCTCCGCTTCCCCGGCTGCGGCGAAGGCCGCAACCTCCTCGTGCCGGACATGGATCCACTCGATCGTGCCGCGCCGCCGCAGCGCTTCGGTCAGCGCATTCAGGCTGTCGCCGACGATGCCGTAGATGCGCTTGACGCCGGCCTGTTCGAGCGTTGCCACGAACAGATCGGCCACGTTGTTGATCGCCATGTCGGTCTCCTGATCTCGCTTCTTCGGCAAGATAGGATAACGCGCGACCGTGACCGCATCACGGCTGGTTTATTGCGGGCTCAGTCTTTCGCAATCGCCCGATCGTAGGCCGCAATCGTCAACTTTGCGCGCGCGGCGACATCAGCCGCCGACATGCCGGGCTTGTAGAGGCTGGAGCCGAGCCCGAACGCCGTCACGCCACCGTTGATATATTCCGCAAAATTCTGGTCGGAGACGCCGCCGACGGCGGCGATCATCACGCCGGCCGGCAGCACGGCGCGAATCGCGGCGATGCCGGATGCACCGAGCACGCTGGCCGGAAAGAATTTCAGGCCCGAGGCGCCGGAGCGCGCGGCATGCAGCGCCTCGGTCGGCGAGAACACGCCCGGCAACGTCACCATGGCGTACTGATGTGCACGCGTAAGCACCTGTGTATCCACATTCGGCGAGACCATCAACTTGCCGCCGACATCGTTGAGACGATCGACATCTGCGGTGGTCAGCACCGTGCCGGCGCCGATCAGCACGCCCGCCGGCGCCTGTTTCACGGCCGTTGCGATGGAGCGGAACGGGTCCGGCGAGTTCAGCGGGATCTCGATCGCAGTCATGCCGGCTTCGATCAGCACGCCGACGATGGCCTGCGTCTCCTCGGGCTTCACGCCGCGCAGGATCGCGACCAGTGGCCGCTTCATCGCCGGAAAGGGAACGCTCATCTCGACAGTCCTCTCATTTCATCCAGATCGCGGCAGCCGCCATCGACAGACCGCGGCGGACCGCTTCATCGGCATCGACCGGGTTCACAGTGACCGACAGCGCGCCGAAAGCCAGCCGGTACAGCGTCGCGAGCCGCCCCGAGGCAATCAAGGCAATGCCTGCTTTCGGCACGGCGCCAGACAGCCCCGCGGCCAGCTCGATGCCGATCAAGGTGCCCGACAGCGTTTCGCGCGCGGCAGCTGGCGTGCCGCCGAACAGCAACTGCCGCGACCGCGCGGTGAACAGAAGGTTGGCTGCAAAGGCCGGCGCTTCATACGCAGACTTCACCGCTGCCTGGAAGCTCGCGACATCCTCGGCGTCATCGGCCCCGGCAACCGCAAGCGACAAAATCGTCTCGCGCGAGACGACGCTGAAGAGCTCGCCGGTCATGAAGGTGGAGAAACGCGCGACGGTGCCGTCCTTCAGGCGCACCCATTTCGAATGCGTGCCGGGCATGCAGACCAGCGCTTCGCCGGCGGCATCGAGCCCGAGCGCGCCGAGCAATTGCGTCTCCTCGCCGCGCATCACGTCCGGCGCTCTTGGATCGCGCTGCGCGATACCCGGCAGGATGCGGATGTCGCGTGCTTCGCCCGGCACGCGCGCGGCCTGCTTCAGAACGGCGGAGAGTGGTGCCGGCGTGTCGACATAGCCGGCCTCGACCCAGCCCGTCTTGGCGCCGGCCATGCCGCAGACCAGAACCGGCAGTTGAGCTGGTGCTTCGACGGCGGCAAGATGCGATTGCAGCACGACCGCGAAACCGGTCTTTGCCGCCGCCAGCATGCCCTCATCGCTGCGGCGTTCGGCCAGCACCACGCCGGTACGATCGATCAACCAGAGCCGGAAGCTGCTGGTGCCCCAGTCCACCGCGACGTAAGCGGGTTCGGTCATCTCGGTTCTCGTCCTCGTCTCACCGGCAAGACGCCGTCTCGCGACAATGAGACGACATCAGGCAAATTCGCCCCGGGATATCGGCTATTGCCGCCGCAAACCAGCGTTTTCTCGCGGGTCTGAGACGCTGTAGTGCTGGCACACCGCTTGCGGAGCGGTGGCACACCGCTTGCTCAAGCAACCCTGCTCACATCCGTGAACCGCGCAACAAGACGCGTCAATTGTGGAGAGGAAACCCATGGAGATCGGCTATTTCACGATGCCTTCGCACCCGCCGGAGTGCGGCCTGAAGGAAGGGAACGACTGGGACCTGCAGGTCATGCGCTGGCTCGACGAGCTCGGCTATCAGGAGGCCTGGGTCGGCGAGCACCATACCGCTCCGTGGGAACCCAATCCCACGCCGGATCTGCTGATTGCACAGGCCCTGATGCAGACCAAGAATATTCGCATCGGACCGGGCGGCTTCCTGCTGCCCTATCACCACCCGGCCGAGCTCGCCAACCGCGTCGCCATGCTCGATCATCTCTCCGGGGGGCGACTCAATTTCGGCGTCGCAGCCAGCGGCCTGCCGAGCGACTGGGCGATGTTCAACGTCGACGGCATGAGCGGACAGAACCGCGACATGACGCGCGAGGCGCTCGAGATCATTCTGAAGATGTGGAGCGATCCCGCGCCCTGGACCTACAAGGGTAAATTCTGGACGGTGACCAAGCCGGACACGATGTTCGACTTCCTCAAGCCGCACATCAAGCCGTTGCAGACGCCGCATCCGCCGATCGGCGTCGCCGGTCTGTCGAAGAACTCGGACACGCTGAAGCTCGCCGGTGAGCGCGGCTTCATCCCGATGAGCCTCAACCTGAACCCGGCCTATGTCGGCAGTCATTGGGATTCGGTCGTAGCAGGTGCCGCCAAGACCGGGCGCAAGCCGGATCGCGCGGATTGGCGGCTGGTGCGCGAGGTGTTCGTCGCCGATACCGACGAGGAGGCGTGGAAGCTCTCGACCGGCGACATGATGGGGCGGATGATGGGCGAGTACTTCCTGCCGCTGCTCGGGCATTTCGGCTTCAAGGACTATCTGAAGCACGCGCCCGACGTGCCCGATAGCGACGTCACCGTCGAATATTGCGCCAAGCGGAACTGGATCGTCGGCTCGCCCGCGACCGTCGCCGAGAAAATCGAGAAGATCTACGAGGAAGTCGGCGGCTTCGGCGTGCTGCTGGTGTTCGGCTTCGACTACAAGCACAAGGCTGAAGCCTGGCATCACTCGCTGTCGCTGCTGAGGAACGAGGTGATGCCGCGCCTGAAGCATCTCGGCTCCGCGAAGAAGGCGGCTTGACCCGATGCGGATGCGGCGCGATCGTGCCGCATCCGTTCTTACTGGAGACCATCGCGTGAGCGTGGACGCTAAGAATTTCAAGCAGGCGATGCGCCAGTGCGCCGGCGCGGTCGCGCTGGTGACGGTGGGGGCCGAGCACGGCAAGCGCACGGGGCTGACGGTGACCTCGGCCTGCTCGCTGTCGGACAATCCGCCATCCCTGATCGTCTGCGTCAACCGCAACGCCAGTGCGCACGCGCGTATCCGCGAGGAAGGCGCGTTCGCGATCAACTTCCTGCACGAGGACCATGCGGCGCTGGCGCTGACCTTCAGTGGCCAGAAGGGCATCAATGGCGACGACCGTTTTGCGTTCGGGGAGTGGACGCGCGGGGTGACCGGCGCGCCGGTGCTGAGCGATGCGGTCGCCGCGTTCGACTGCGTGCTGGCCCAGGAATTCGAGACGTCGACGCATTCGATCTTCGTCGGCGAGGTGCGCGGCGTGTCGTATTCCGACGGGACTGCGCCGCTGGTATATCTGCGCAGCAGCTTCCACGCACCGCGCGAAATCCGTGGGACAGTCACAGTCGGAGATCTCGATTCCCGGCATCTGAGCTGGAGTGATTTTTCGTAAGGCAGCGGCGGCGAGTTCGCTACCGTTCCCTTCTCCCCTTGCGGGAGAAGGTGGCGCCGCACGCAGCTGAGGGCTACTGCGCCGTCTCGATCTTCAACTGCTTGATCTTCCGATACAGCGTGGCACGGCTCAGCTTCAGCGCGCGCGCCGCTTCGGTCACATGGCCGCCATGCTTGCGCAGAGCCTCGACGATCGTCGCGCGTTCGGCCGCTCCGAGACCCGGCTCCGCCGCCCTTCCACCAAACGGCGGCAGATCGAGGTCGGCGTCGGTGATGACGCCGTCCTCCGCCGTGCAGCCGGCGAGCCGCAGCACGTGGCGGAGCTGGCGCATGTTGCCGGGATAGGGATAGGCCGCGAGCTGCGCCCAGGCCTCGTCCGAGAGGGAGCAGTTCGGCGCTTCCTCGCGCGCGATCTGGCGGATGACGTCGTCGCGGTCGGCGCGCTCGCGCAAGGCCGGCAGCCGCACCTCCATGCCGCGCAGACGGAAATAGAGGTCGGTGCGGAAGGCGCCCTCCTCGGCCATGCGGCCGAGATCGCGATGGGTGGCGCTGATCAGGCGAATGTCGACCGGTACGGGCTTCAGCGCGCCGAGCGGCCACACTTCGCGGTTCTCCAGCACACGCAGCAGTCGCGTCTGCAGCGCGATCGGCATGTCGCCGATCTCATCGAGGAACAGCGTGCCGCCGTCGGCCTGGACGATCAGGCCCTTCGAGCCGTCGCGGCGTGCGCCGGTGAAGGCGCCGGCCTCGTAGCCGAACAGCTCGGCATCGATCAGGCTTTCCGGCATCGCCGCGCAGTTCAGCGCGACATAGTTGTGGCGTGCGCGATTGCCGGCTGCGTGAATGGCACGAGCGAACACATCCTTGCCGACGCCGGTCTCACCATGCAGCAGCACCGGTAGATTGTGATCGCCGATGCTTCTGAGCCGCTTTACACTCTTGATCAGTCCGGGATCGCGACCGGCGAGCCGGTGCAGCGCGTCGAACCGGTCCACAGGAACGTCACGACGCTGCGTGGACGGCCGTGGTCGCAGCGGCGGCGCGACATGGCCATGCCCCAAGGGACTGCCATCGCCCCTGCGCAGCTCGACGGTGCCGTCTGCGTCGCGCGCGGCGGGATGGTCGAACTTGACGTAGCGCGACAGATCGATGCCGGCTGCGATCAAGCCGTCGGTGAGACCCAGCAGTGCGCGCGCCGAACGGCAGGCGCCGACAATGCGGCGATCGTCGTCATAGGCGAGCAGGCCGCTGCCGCCGTCGCCCGGGACGGTCGCGATCCAGGCGTTGCGGAAATGACCGCGGAAGATCGCCCCCTCCATGCGCCGCGTCGCCTCCATCGTCACCGCCAGCGCAAGCTGATGCGCGGTGCGTTCGAGGTCCTCGCGGCAGGAGGTGATGTTGACGGCGCCTGCGAGCCGTCCGGCCTGGTCGAACAGCGGCGTCACGGCGCAGGAGAACATGTGCCACTGCGCGCGAAAATGCTCGTCGCGATGCACCAGGATCGGCTTCTGCTCGGCGAGTGCGGTGCCGAGCCCGTTGGTGCCCTCACAAGCCTCGGAAAAATTCGAGCCGGTGTAGATCTTCCAGTCCATGAATAGTCGTGCGTCGGCCTCGCCGGGCAGGCGGCTGAACAGCATGGTTGCGTTCACGTCTGCCAGATTGACGCAATAGCCGGCATCGCGCAGCACACGGGCGAGGTCGTCGAGTTCCGGTGTTGCGAGCCGGATCGTCTCCTCCATGGGTTCGGCGACGTGACGGATCTCGGCTTCGGTGAGCGTCTGCGGCGGCCCCTGACGGGCGGGATCGAGCTTGTGGCTGACCAGGCAGCGCCGCCAGGAATTGGCAATGCGCGAAGAGGCATCGACGTCGGCCACGTGATTGGCGACGGACAAGACACGGGCGACATGGTTCGAGGCCGAAAGGCTGGCCATCGCGGACGTCTCCACCCTGTATTATTGTGCAAAGTCTGGCACCGCAGGCGGGGATGTCAATCGGGAACCGGAAACGCGGCGAAGCGCAATCAGAATTGCTGCAGCGCCCTCACCACGTATCGATGCACGGCCGCTTCTTCCCAGTCCGCGCCGGCGGCTTCGGCACCGAGCGCAGGCCTGCCATGATCCACCGCCGCGTCTCGGCGGGATCGATGACGTTGTCGATCTCGAACACGGAGGCGATCGAGACCGCCTTGCCGTTGGCATAGAGCTCGGCGACCTTGTTGCGATAATAAGTCTCGCGCTCGACGGGGTCGGCGATCGCCTCCATTTCCTTGCGGAAGCCGAGCCGGACGTAACCCTCCAGACCCATGCCGCCGAACTCGCCGGTCGGCCAGGCCGCGGTGAAGAACGAGGCGTGGAAGCCGCCGCCGATCATCGACTGCGCCCCGAGCCCATAGCCCTTGCGCAGGACGATGCCGAACAGCGGCACAGTCAGGCTCGCGCCTGTCACGAACATGCGCGAGACGTGACGCACGATCGCGGTCTTCTCGGCTTCCGGGCCGACCATGAAGCCGGGCGTGTCGCACAGCGAGACGATCGGCAGATCGAAGGCGTCGCAGAGCTGGAGGAAGCGCGCTGCCTTGTCGCCGGCATCGGCGTCGATCGCACCGCCGAGGTGGCGCGGATTGTTGGCGATCAGGCCGAACGGTTTGCCCTCGATGCGGATCAGCGCGGTGATCATGCCGACACCGTAGTCGCGGCGCAGCTCCAGCACGGACTCCTTGTCCGCGACGAGGTCGATCACGCTGCGGATGTCGTAGACGCGCAGGCGGTTCTCAGGGATCGCGCGGCGCAACAGTCGCTGGTCGGCGGCCTGCCACTCCGTCACCGCGCCCTGGAAATAGGACAGATATTTTTGCGCAACACGCGTCGCCTCCTCCTCGTCCTCGACGAGGATGTCGATGACACCGTTCGGCGACTGGAACGTAACAGGACCGACCTCGGCCGGATGATAGACGCCGAGCCCGCCGCCCTCGATCATCGCGGGGCCACCCATCCCGATCGAGGCGTTTTTGGTCGCGATGATGACATCGCAGCAGCCGAGCATCGCGGCATTGCCGGCGAAGCAATAGCCGGAGACCACGCCGATGACCGGCACGAGACCCGAGAGTCTCGCGAACTGCACGAAGGACGGACCATCGAGCCCGGTCATGCCGAGCCGGTCGGTATCGCCGGGCCGCCCGCCGCCGCCTTCGGCATAGAACAGCAGCGGCACGCGCCAGTCTTCCGCGAGCGTCAGCATGCGGTCGATCTTCTTGTGATTCATGTGGCCCTGCGTGCCCGCGAGCACGGTGTAGTCATAGGCCACGACGATGCAGCGCCCGCCTTCGGGGCCGAACTTCCCGGCGTTAACGGTCGCGACGCCCATGACGAGGCCGTCGGCCGGCGTGTTCTTGACGAGATCGTCGAGCTTGCGCCGGCGCCGCTGCGCCGCGATCGCAAGGCTGCCGTACTCCATGAACGAGCCATCGTCGATGAGCTGCGCGACATTCTCCCGTGCGGTGCGCTGATTGGTGTTGCGGCGGCGCTCGACCGAGGCCGGGCGATTTTCGTCGAGCGTGTTGGCCTGGCGCGCGATCAGTTCGGCGAGATCGGGACGGATGTGGTCGAGATCGACATCGGTTTCCGTTGCCGACGCGTCCGCCGCAACGTCGAGCGGCTCCAGATACATGATCGGCTCGCCATGCATCAGCGTGACACTGTCGCCGGCGACGAGCTTCATGACGCGTCCGCCCTGCTCGGCCATGACGAGATGCTCCATTTTCATGGACTCGATCACGGCGAGCTGCTGGCCCGGGCGCACGACCTCGCCTTCCTTTACCTGGATGGTGACGATGGTTCCCTGCAAGGGCGCTGCGACCATCACGGCGCCTTCAGGAACTACCTGCGCGACGTGTGCGTCGGTGTCTTGGCCGACGCTTCGCTCGCTCGCGGCAAAATACAGCGGCTTTGCAGCGCCATCAGCGGCCTCCACGAGCTTCGCGATATTGCGATCGATGAAGTCTGTCGCGATGCGGTTGGCCCTGAAGTCGGGATGCGCCAGCACGGCCTGGAGGAAGGCGATGTTGGTGATGACGCCGTCGATCCGAAACTCGCGCAAGGCACGCGAAGCCTTGGCAACGACCTCGTGCCAGGCTTCACCGGGCGTATGCACGATGACCTTTGCCAGCAGCGAGTCGAAGGCGGCGCTGGTCTTGTAGCCGGCATACCCAAAACTGTCGACGCGGACGCCGGGACCTGACGGCGGCTCGAACACGGCAAGTACGCCGCCGGTCGGGTGCGTCGCCCCCAGCTCGTCCAGCGTCTCCATGTTGACGCGCAACTGCATGGCGTAGCCGCGCGGTTTCGGGATCGAAGCTTGCGCCAGGCCGAGCGAGGCAAGCGAGGCACCGCCAGCGACCGCGAGTTGGGCGCGGACGAGATCGAGGCCGAGCACCTCTTCCGTCACGGTGTGCTCGACCTGAAGCCGCGGGTTGGCCTCGATGAAGGCAAAACTGTCTTCGGCAGTGCCGTCAACCAGGAACTCGAACGTGCCGAGATTGTCGTAGGACGCGGCCGCGGCGAGTTGCTTGGCCGCTTCGATGATCCGGCCACGCAAGCCGTCGCTGAGCGACGGGCTCGGCGCTACCTCGATCAGCTTCTGGTGCCGGCGCTGAATCGAGCATTCGCGTTCCCAAAGATGAGAAATCGCGCCATGGCCGTCGCCGATGATCTGCACCTCGATATGGCGCGCCTGCCGGATCAACCGCTCGGCATAGACGCCGTCGAAGCCGAACGCGGCCTTTGCCTCGGACTGGCAGCGCGCGTAGGCCTCCGCGAGATCGGCAGCGCACTCGACCACGCGCATGCCGCGGCCGCCGCCGCCGGCCATCGCCTTGATCACGATCGCCGCGTTGCTGCCGAGCGAGGTGAAGAACGCCGTGATGTCCTCCAGCGAGGACGGCCCGCTGGTGCCGGCGATGATCGGCACGCCGCAGCGCTTTGCCAGCTGACGTGCCGCCACCTTGTCGCCGAACAGTTCGAGCGCCGCCGGCTTCGGCCCGACAAAGGCGATGCCTGCATCGGCGCAGGCCTTCGCAAACGCAGCGTTCTCGCTGAGGAAGCCGTAGCCGGGATGCATGGCGTCGCAGCCTGCGCTCTTCGCCGCCTTCACCACGGCCTCGATGTCGAGATAGGCCCGCGCGCCGCGCCCGGGAATTTCGACCGCCTCGTCGGCAACCCGCACATGCAGCGACAGCGCATCGTCCGCGGGATGGATCGCGACCGTCGCGATCCCCGCGTCCGCCGCCGCACGCGCGATGCGGATGGCGATCTCGCCGCGATTGGCGATCAGGAGCTTCTTGAACGACATGCAGCGTCTCCATGCCCGCGTGCCCAAACGCGGGTCGGCAGGTCCGATGGTTCTGCTTCGTCACTTTAACCGAGGTCGTCAAGGGCAAGAACGCTAGTGGCGACGACCGTTCCCGCGGGCCGGAATTTCAGTCGGGCGCGCACGCCGTGATGAGGCGAATAATCCGCGCCACGGCAGACGGGATCGGCGCGATCACCGGCACGGTGAACATCGGCTGAAGCTCGCGCGCGACGTCGCCCAGCGGCCCGCCACCGACGATGACCGCCTCCGCGCCATCCTGCGCGATGCAGGCCTCGACCGCGCCGGCGAGCGCTGCGCGCAATCGCGCCGGATCGCCCATCAGGTCTTGCGGATCGCCCTGCGCGAAGCGCGCGCCGGTGTAACGCGATCGCAACCCCAGCGCGTCCGGCAAGGCGTCGATCTTCGCCTCCAACAGCGGCGTGGTGGTCGCCACGCCGAAGCGGCGGCCGTTCTCGGCGGCTGCCAGCATCGCGGACTCGCCGATGCCGACCGCGGGCAGTTTTAGCGCGGCCTTTATCCCGGTCAATCCGGGATCGCCGAACGCCGCGACGATGATACCGTCGCAGGCATGCCGGTTCGACTGCGCGATCTCCAGAACTTCGGTGGAGGCCGCATCCAGCGCATCCGGCTTCACGATCATTTGCGGCGCGCGGGTTGCGGTCGCGCCGTCGATGTCGAAGCCGTTCCCGGCAGCCGACCTCGCGATGGCGACCATCATCGCAGTGGTCGCCACGGAACTGTTCGGATTGATCAGGAGAATGCGCGCGCGCCGATCGGAAGTTTGGCCCATCCCCCTGCTATACTAGGCCGCCCGCACCCCCGCAACGAAAGCGCTGACCTCGTTTTCCAGCGATTGCAGCTTCTGCGACAGCCGGCCGCTCGATTGCAGCACGAGGCCGGCGGCCTGGCCGGTCTCCGCCGTGGCATCGGTGACGCCCGAGATGTTCTGCGAGACCTGGTCGGTGCCGGAGGCGGCCTCCCGCACGCTGTGGGCGATCGCCGCGGTCGCGGCGCCCTGTTCCTCCACCGCTGCGGCGATCGACGAGGAGATCTCGTTGACCTCCATGATGGTCTTGCGAATGCTGTCGATGTTGCCGACGACCTGGTTGGTCTCGGCCTGGATCGCGGTGATCTGCGCGCCGATCTCGTCGGTCGCCTTCGCGGTCTGGCTTGCCAGCGACTTCACTTCGCTTGCCACCACGGCAAAGCCCTTGCCGGCCTCGCCGGCGCGCGCCGCCTCGATGGTGGCGTTGAGCGCGAGCAGATTGGTCTGCGAGGCGATCTGGTTGATGAGGTCGATGACCTCGCCGATCTTGTGCGCGGCCGCCGCCAGCCCCTGCACGGTGTCGTTGGTGCGTTGACCGTCGGCGGCGGCCTTGTCGGCCACGCTTGCAGCCTGCGCCACGCGCTGGCTGATCTCGGTGATCGAGGACGACAGCTGCGCGGCGGCGGAGGCCACCGTCTGCACGTTGCTCGAGGCCTGCTGGCAGGCGGTGGCGACGAAGCTCGCACGGTCGGTCGCCTTGTCGGCGGTCGCGGACATACCCTGCGCGGCCTGCTGCATCGCGCGCGCCTCGTTGAAGACGTCGCGGACGACGGCTTGAACGTTGGCCTCGAACTTGCCGGCGAGGTCGGTCATCGTCTTGCGCTTCTCCTCGTCGGCCTTCTGCTTCGTCTCCTGCTGTTCGGCGTGCATCCGGCCGACCGCCGACGCATTGTCCTTGAACACGGCGAGCGCCTTGGCGAGCCCGCCGATCTCGTCGCGACGGTCGGTATGGGGCACGTCGAACGCGCTGTCGCCGGCGGCGAGGCGCTCGGTGAGCGCGGTGATCTTCGCCAGCGGCCGGGTCACGCTGCGGCCGATCACGAAGGAAGCGCCGAGCACGAGCACGAACACGACCAGGCACACCAGGGCGAAGGTCATCGCATTCTGTCGGAAGACGGCATCGACGTCGTCGAGATAGATACCGGTGCCGATGATCCAGCCCCAGGGCGCAAAGCCCTTCACATAGGAGATTTTCCCGACCGGCTGGTCGAAGCCGGGCTTCGGCCAGAGGTAGCTGTAGAAGCCCGCGCCCTGCTTCTTGACGACGTCGACGAAGCCGACGAACAGCGCGTTGCCGGACGGATCCTTCATCCCGGCGAGATCCTTGCCATCGAGCTCGGGCTTGATCGGGTGCATGACCATCTTGGGGGTCATGTCGTTCAGCCAGAAATACTCGACCTTGTCGTAACGCAGGCTCTTGATCTCCGCGATCGCGCCGGCCTGGGCCTGCTCGCGCGGGAGTTTTCCCTCGCTCTCGAGCTTCTGGTAGTGCGCCAGGATGCCGTAGCCGACGTCGACCATGTGCTGCGTCTTGGCCTCACGGTCCGCGATCATCTGCGTGCGCAGGGTCGACAGCGCGATCGGCGCCAGCGCGATCATGCCGAGGAGGCTGATGCCGACAATCAGGACCAGCTTGAAACTGATGCGGGAGAAAAACATTGGAGCTCGCAAGAATTGGAAGGGCTGATATGCCAGTTTATCCCGCGCCCCTTAGCAAAGCTTTAAGCATTCGGGTTCCCCCAAAAACTCCGCAGATCTCCGTAGGATCCTACCGGCGTGCCGCGCACGGCCTCGCAGGTTCACGACGCCGGCTGCATCCGAAATGCGAACTCTTCAAAACTAGAAGCCCTCGACATCGCCCCTCCGAGCGTTGACTTGCAGGGGGCGCTGACGGAACGATCGGGACAGATCATCGGCGCCAGCCGGAGCGTGGACGCAGCCAGAGGCCGGAGGCTCAATGCATCAATCGACATCGACAGGATCCCTCGACCTTCCGTCGCTGAGCGCGGCGGAGCGGCTCTTCATTTGGGGATTTCGGGCCAAGGCACGCAGCGGAAGCGCCGTTCCGACCGCGGCCGACATTCAGCAAGTGTACGACCATTTTCGCGTGGGCGACGCCGTACCCTCGCTGGAATCCATCGTCGAGATCTTTGCGTGCACGGCGCACACGGCCATCGCGGTGCACTGCCCGACCTGTCCACGCATGTCCGACAGCGAGCACGGCATGTTGCGGGCGATCGCCGCGGCGCAGAAAGAGCGCGACGATATCGCGCGCGAACAGTTCGAATGCTGGCTGCCACCGGTCGGCGCCGATTGGGCCCTCGCACCTGTGCGGGGGCTTGCAACGATCTTCCGCATGGCCGGTCTCATCCTGCCCGACCGACACGTTCCGTCTTTCGACCATGACCGAACGATGGCGATGAAGAGCTGGCTGGTCGGAAGCCCGACGTTGCACTGACCGGGATCGCGCATGATGCAGGATAATTGCGGCTCTGTGTCTGTCACGGAAGCCGGCCAGGCGCGGCTCTGTCCGCTTCAGGCCGCGCTTGTGACGCTGCCTGACGTCGAGAGCTACGATGATTTTGGCCGCGTCACGCTCTCGCTGTTCCGGTTCATCGCTGCCGCCTATGCGACCGGCGCGTCCGATTGCTGGGAGGCGGCCTATCGCTTTGCCGACGAGGCGCCTGGCATCGCCGACAGCCCGCTGCTGGTCGCACGCGTTGCCGCGCTGGTCAGAATCCTGCGCAGCGGCCGGCCCTGCCAATTGTGCTTCATGCCGCCGTCGTGCCGGCGCCTTTCGAAGGACGAGGCGGAATTGATGCGGCTGCTGGCGGTGGCGCGCGGCAGCCAGGCGGGTGAGCTCGAATCCGCCGTCTGCCAGTTCGTCGGCAACGAGAACGAGACCGTGACGACGCGGGCGGTCAACGCGCTCGCGGTCTGCTGACACCTAGTCGCCCTTCTTGCCGAGCACGAGATCGATGGTGTGGGCGGCGATCTTGCGCAGCTGAGGCTCGTCGCCGAAGGCACGTTCGAGCACCGCGAGCCCGCGCGTCACCGTGATGATGTGCAGCGCTGCGGACGCGGGGCTGCCGTTGAATTCACCGCGCGCCGCACCCGCCGACAACGCCTCCTGAACCAGAACGGTAATGCGCGAGATGAGGTTCGCGAAGGCTTGCCGCGCCTCCTCGTCCAGCCCCTCGCCTTCGGCCGCGCCGAGCTCCATCAAGCCGCGCGTCGTCGGACATCCGCGCGGCGGTGTGCCGGAGCGGAAGTTTGTGATGGTCAGATCGAAGAACGCGGTGAGGCGTTTTCGCAAGCTGCCCGCAGCGAGCGCTTTTTGCAGCGCAAGAAGATAGTCGCCCGCGTAGCGCTCATAGGCCTGGAGGAACAGCGCCTCCTTGCTGCCGAAAGCATTGTAGAGGCTGCCGCGCTGGACACCGGCATCCCGCGCGATGTCGGACAGCGAGGTGCCGCGCACGCCCTTGCGCCAGAACTGGTCGAACGCGATCCGCAGGACGTCGTCGTGGTCGAACTCGCGCGGCCTCAAGGTTTGCTCCTGCCGGGAATATTTGACACGCCGTCAAAAATGTTGTTTCTTGACGTTGCGTCAAGAACAAACTGGTGCCGATGCGCCCTCTCGTCAATGAGGAATTCGCGATGCCTCTCCTCCACATCTCGATGCGCGCCGGAAAGCCGGAAGCCTATCGGAAGGCCATCCTCGACGGCCTCTACCGTGCCATGCGCGAAGCGCTGAACGTCCCTGACGGCGACGAGTTCATGACCATCAGCGAGCTCTCGCCTGCGAACTTCCGCTGCGGCAACGCCTATGGCGTCGAGCGCAGCGACGACGCCGTGCTGATCCAAATCACCGTGTTCGCCTCGCGCACCCCTGAGCAGAAGAAGGCCCTGTACCGGCGGATCGCGGACCTGCTCGGCGAAAACCCGGGCATCCGCCCCGAGGACGTGTTCGTGAACGTGCTCGACGCGCCCGCGGAGAACTGGTCCGTCGGCCACGGCGTCGCGCAATTCGCTTGAGGCGGCAGCTTCACCGATCCACAACGCACGTCTCCATGATCCCATCGAGCTCGGCCTTCGAGAGCACCCCGAGCTCGGCGATGAAGACGATCCGCGCACGCGGCGCGCCCGACGTCGGCGCATCGCCATCTGCGGGGACCAGCGTGGCGCGGCCGGCGGCGAACTGAAACACCATCCGGCGCCCGGGCTGCTCGACGGTCTCGAACAGGCCTTTTGCCCGCGCGAGTTTTGGCGCGAGCCGACCGATCGCCTGCTGCAGGCGCGGCAGCGAGATCGGCTGGTCCGACGTCCAGCTGAGCGTCTCGAAGCGTTGCTCTGTCGGACGTTTCGGTCCGGGCTCGCGTAGCGCGGGGGCGCGATCGACGGTTGCGGGAAACAGCAGCGCGGACGGAATCTCGCCGTGCTGCGCATCGACCACCACGGCAGGAACGCGCTGCGCGCGGATGGCCTCGCGCATCCGGGAGCCCGCGCCCTCGTCCGCCAGATCCAGCTTGCTCAGAGCCACGATGTCGGCGACGCGCAATTGCGAACGGTGCAGCGCATTGTCCAGGGCAGCCGGCGGTGTCGCCGCGTCCATCACGCAGAGCACGGTTTCCAGCGGCGCCTCGCGCAGGATCACGGGATCCATCAGGTTACGGACGATCTCGGCGGGATCGGCGACGCCGCTGGTCTCGATGACGATGTACTCCGGCTTGGGATTTCGCCGCAGCAGCGTCGCAAGCGTGCGCAAGAGGTCGCCTTCGAGCGAGCAGCAGATGCAGCCGTTGGCGAGGCTGACCACGCCGTCGCTCACGCCCGCGATCAGCTCGGCATCGATGTTGATCGCGCCGAAATCATTGACCACAGCGGCGATCCGCCGCCCCTCCGCATGCGCCAGCAGATGGTTGACGACAGTGGTCTTGCCGGCCCCCAGAAAGCCCGTCACCAGGAGAATGGGGACCGGCATGTCTCAGCCCCCAACGACGGGGCGGCGCACGGGACGGCCAGGCCGCGCCGCCACGTCCAGCACACCATCTGTGATCAGCGGTTGGCCGCTGACCACGAGATGCCGCACGCCTTCGGAGGGGCGGTTCATCGCCGTGAAGGTCGCGCGGTCCGAGAGCTTCTCGTAGTCGAACACGACGATGTCGGCATCGGCATCCTTCGCGAGCCTGCCCTTGACGCGCATCGCGGGCGTGCTCTGCGACAGGATCTCCGCCGGGATCAGCGCGCATTTGCGCACGCCTTCGAGCAGCGACACGGTCTTGCGCTCGCGCACCCATTCGCGGATGAATTTGGTGAAGCAGCCCGCCGAGCGCGGATGCGAGGTGGCGTCGTCCGGCAGCGGCCAGGCATCGCCGGTGTAGGTCTTGCCGTCCGACGTCGTCCACGGCATCGCGTCGGAGGCGATGGCGCCGCCGGGATAGAGCACCGACATGTCGAGGAGGTCGCGGTGATGCGCATTGTTCTCGGTGTCGAGAATGTGCCACAGCACCAGCGAGGACGGCTCTTCCGCCTGCGCCTTCAGGAGCTCCTCGCGATCGCTGAAGCGATGGCCGTCGGTGACCCGCTGCACGGAATCGTAACCGGTGCCGTTGCGCTCGACGAATTCGGGGTCGCTGAAGAACGCCGCCGCCAGCACGGTCGAGCCGGTGCCGTAGGGATAGGCCTCGACCGTAATCGGCAGGCCCTGGGCCTGCGCTTTCGCGATCAGCACGCGGCAGCGCTCGACGTCGGTCTTGCTCGACGAGTTGAAATGGCAGATGTGCATGTGCGCGCCGGTGGCGCCGGCATAGCCGATCAGGCGGATATAGGCCTCCGCCGCGCTCTCGGGGTCGACCCGCGACATGTAGGCGACATGCGTGAAGGTCGGCACGTCCTGCGCGGCAGCGAGCTGGCACACCGCGGTCAGCTCCTGCACCCCGGCGCCCGGGGCATAGGCATTCAAGATGCCGATGCCGATGCCGCCCTCGTTCAGGCCGCGCGAAAGGCGCTCCAGAATGCCGGCGACCTCGGCATCGCTCGCCACGTTGTCCATCCAGCGGCGATCGCGCATGGCATTGCCGAACGCCTCCAGCGAGCTCTCCGCATTGGAGCCCGTCATCGCGCCGATGCGCGCGAAAGCCCAGTTGGTCGCGGCGCCGTAGTTCAGCACGCGTCCCTTCCGCGCCTGGCGCTCATACCAGGACCCGACCGGCAGCACGCCGGCTTCGAGATCGAGCGTCGTCGTGACGCCGTCGAACGCCTGCATGCGATCGGCGGGGAGCGACTGGCCATGCGCGTGCAGGTCGATGAAGCCGGGCGCGACCACGAGCCCGGTCGCGTCGATCACCCGCTCGGAGCTGCCGAGCCCCGTTCCGACCGCGGCGACCTTGCCGTCCACTACCGCCACATCCCCGATGGCGTCCATTCCGCTGGCGGGATCCACCACCCGGCCGCCAGAGATCACCAAGCCGCTCATGTCGTCGCTCCCTCACGCTGAATTCGCATCAAGGCAGATTCCGCGAGGGACGACCACCTCCACCGATGCCGACGCATCATGCTCGCAAGCAAGGCTCGCAAGGAAGGCTCGAAAGAGAGGTCAATTCACATGCGGGTCGCGGACACGCGCTCGCAGTCTCGCGGCAGGTTTGCCCGAGTTATGCTTCTCGCTTCACCCCTCCGAAAGGAAAGGGCGCAGGGAAGACCGGGCGCCGGCTGGCACCCATAAAAACCCCCATGCGAACTGATTGCACACGCAATGCACAGGGGAGCCACAGGGCAGCCGAGACCAGGCCTTCCCTGCGCGATGGTTTGACGGCCTATGCCGCGCTCTCCCCGGAGACGAGTTCCTGCTTGCCTCCGTCACCTCCGCGAAATGCACGGCACCGCGCCGGTTGACGCGCTGACGCCTTCGCAAAGGCTTGACCGTAGCAACGACGGCCAGGACCACACGGTTTCGCCGTACGCGAGCTTCCTGCTTCGCCCAAGGCTTCGCAGGACATGCCTGCTTCGCCAGAGGCTTCGCGAGGTTTGAGCGCCGTCCGTCGATGCGGTTCGTGCCATGCTCACGAGGTTCATCTCGCCCTGCACGTTACTCACCCGCCTTTAACGCCGCCCGCGTCCACCGCAACTCCCAACCCGCGTTCGTGACGACGTACGACCGCCCCTTTTGTGGGCTGGGATGGGCAACACATACGATATTTCCGAATTTCGGTAAAGTGGAATATTTTTGTGGGAGGGGATTGACAGCAGATTTCGACTGCTTCGCGGCTTCGATGACAAGAGGTCTTCATCGCCGGCCGATTTAGAGGCGCCTTCAGGCGATCAAGGCCTGCCCAGTAGGACCAGGTTTGCGGCCTTAGCGATCTGCTGACGCGTCATAAAAAAATATTCGCCGGACGCGTGCGTGGTATTTTGATGCGCCCAACTGTGGGCCACAGATTCAATACGCAGCGCTTCCGTTTGATCGGGCCATCCCTGAGAGGCAACCAGCTTAAACTGCATCGCAAAAATTGCCGCAATATGGTTCCCGGAAAGCTCCAACACGCGTCGCTCGCGATCGTTGGTTATCCCAATTTTCACCAAACACGTGTCGGGCGGCGCTGACGTATGGACAAGAGGACCCCTATTATCGCAAATAGCGAGATACGTGAATGTAGCGGGGTCTTGCTCAAATTGTTTGACGATTTTTTGGGAACGACCATAGACCGAGGCCTCTTCCAACGGATATTGCGTTAAAGCTGCGACCTCAGTCAGCTGCAGCTTGACGACGGAGTTGGTGGCGTCCCATCCAACCTTGGAAGTTGTAGGAAGCATATCTCTCGTGAACGGCTTGGAGGGAAAAGTCCAGGCGCGATCAACCTCAAGACCGAAAGGCCATTTGTCCTTGCCCCATTTTGATATCGATAGCTTGCGGAATTCTGGCTCAACGTGAGTTTCGGATAGAACCGGATTTGGGAGCACGCGCATCAAACCAAGGACGCGTCCTAAATTCTCTGGAAGCATGGCCAGAGCGCCAGCATCGTTTTCCTGCTGATTAGGACTGCAAAATTGGACGACGAATATTGGTTCACCGTCCATTAGCTTCAGAACGCGATCCCGGCTTCCTTCTCTCCCGAAGCCCAGCATCCCCCATCGATCAGGATCAAAGCCATAGCCTCTCGTGGCAAACATTCGCTTGAAGTCAATTTCGGCTCGCCGTCTCCGCGGGAGATCGAATTCTTCGACTGTTGACCAATCAAAACGTTGCGCTTTCTTTTGCTCGGCGCGAAGATCAAATTCACCGACCACTTCTCTGATCGCGTTCAGACCTCTCTCGGATGGAGAATCGGTGCCGGTTGCGCACACTATAGAGGTCAGTATCGGAAGTTTACGCGCTCTGCAGAACTCGAGAACCTTCGTAAGCGGCGTTCCGAGACCTTGGCCAGTTTTGTTGTACCAACCAATGCGATCTGCAAGAATCGGATATGTCGTTTTCGAGCCCCTCGATGCATATTCCGCTAGAATTTGCCCAACGTGTTTTGCTTCCGGGTCCATGTCGCGCCCTCGTTGACGTGTAGATTTCTCGTTTTCTAACATGCGTCATAAGTTATAAAATGAGGTATAAAATTCGAGCTCAGGGGAAACAGGCGCTCACCGGGTCGCGACCAACGCAGAGGAGTTCGCAGATGGCACGGAAGCTTCCGCCGATTCATTCCGGCGAAATCCTGCGGGAAGAATTTCTCGTTCCGCTCAAGCTGACACCTACTCGGTCGCGGCCGCTCTGAACGTGCCCCGCACGAGGATCGAGCGTATTGCGCGCGAGGAAAAGCCCGTCACCGCCGATACAGCGCTGCGGCTCGGCAAGTTCTTCAAGACCGGCGCGGCGTTCTGGATGAACATGCAGGCGCGCTTCGACCTCGAAACGGCCGAAGACGTGCTCGCACCACAAATCAAGAAGATCGCGGCTTACAAGGCGGCATGAGTCGCGTGACGGCCAACTACGACGGCAGTCTCTCCTCGGAGATGATCCGCACCGGCGGAAAGGCGACGCAATCCACCACATCGAACAACACTTCAATTCGTCGATCGAATGAACGTGCGAATGCGAAAGCGTCACCGCGACATTCATCGGCGATACGCGTGCCGAGCGTGCAATGCGGCGTCCACGTTCCCGGCCGGTAATGAGGACGACAATGTGCCGGGTCGATTGCGGCGCTGATAGAGCGGTGGATGCAGGTTAGCGCCTTATTGGAAATCGGCTCCGCCCAGAGCACGAGTGGCGAGCCTTCGAACCAGCGAATACGTTTGAACTCGATGCGCAATTGCGTTTCGCCGGCAACGGCCGCCACCATGGCGTCCCATGCGATCTTCTCGCTGATGCCAGGGGAATCGTAGATCGCAAACGTGAAATGTGGCCGGTAGCCTAGCGCACGCATCGATGGCTCGACCTCGAACGCTCCAACCTGATCCCACAGCTGTTCGATCTCGCCAGCGGAGACGTGGTCGGCCCGGATATTGATGGCAAGTGCCACAGCCTCACCCTGTGGGCGGAACAGTCAATCGCCAAACGGGGGCAGATCGAATTAAGAAAATGGCGCTCCCTAGGGGAATCGAACCCCTGTTTCAGCCTTGAGAGGGCCGCGTCCTAACCGCTAGACGAAGGGAGCGTGAGGGAGAGGACATAGCCTCGAATTTTGCCGGCGGCAAGCGGGGATCGAGGGGTTTTAGACGCGCAATCGGCGTCGTCCTGGCGAATGCCAGGACCCATTACCCCGAATGAGCGTGGTTAAGGCAAATCGGAACGACGATCTCGTTCGTGCAACCGGATTCGGTGGTTATGGGTCCTGGCTTTCGCCAGGACGACGATGGCGGCGAGTTCCGCGCCCCAGCCCCCGCCTTACGGCTCATTGGCGAATTTCAGCTTTCCGGCCGGCCTCAGAGTATGGGCATCGAAGGTGCGGATCTCGGTGACGCCGCCAATGTCGAGCGTGATCACGAGCCGGTCGCCGGCGACGCCGCTCGAGACGATTTTGGCGCCCTTCGGTAGAGTTGCGGTGACATCGCCGACAGGCTCGGGCGCCCTTCCCTCGGACTTGAAAAGGCGGTAGCCCACCGCGATCAGCACGGCGCAGATTGCCAGCGCCGTGGTCAACCCCGCGATCAGCATCATCCGCCGCACCCGCGCGAACAGCGCGGCCTGCTCGGGGCTCGGTTCGGGAACAACGGTATCAGACGTCGTCATGGAAAATTCTGGCTCTGCGCAAAGGTTGGAGGTGGTCGTCGAGGGCTCCGAGGGCTCGACCCGGCTCGACCGCGTGCTGGCGGTGCACCTTGCCGAGCTGTCGCGATCGAGGCTGAAAGCCCTGATTCTGGCGGGCGCGGTGAGCCTCAGGGACGCCGCGATCCGGGACCCCGCTTATCACGTCGCCTCCGGCGATACGATCACAATCGACGTGCCGGAAGCGGCCGCGCCGGAGCCGAAAGGCGAGGATATCGCCCTCGACATCGTGTTCGAGGACGACGACATCGTCGTCCTCAACAAGCCGAAGGGGCTGGTGGTGCATCCCGCGGCGGGACACGAGACCGGCACGCTGGTGAACGCGCTGATCGCCCATTGCGGCTCATCACTGTCGGGCATCGGTGGCGTCCGCCGGCCCGGCATCGTGCACCGGCTGGACAAGGACACCACCGGGCTGATGGTGGTCGCCAAGAACGACCTCGCGCATGCCTCGCTCACCGCGCAGTTCGCCGACCACGGCCGCACCGGGCCGATGCGGCGCGGCTACATGGCCTTCGCCTGGGGGCTGCCGGGCCGCCACCGCGGCACCGTGGACGCGCCGATCGACCGCCACCCGCATGCGCGCGAGAAGATGGCGGTGCGCCAGGGCGGCCGCGAGGCGGTGACGCATTGGGAGCTGCTGGAGAGTTTTAACGGGCGTGACGGCAAGCCGATCGCGACGCTGCTCGCCTGCGAGCTCGAGACCGGGCGCACCCACCAGATCCGCGTCCACCTCGCCCATATCGGCCACCCCCTGATGGGCGACGCCGTCTACGGCCCGCATTTCAAGACCAAGGCGAACCAGCTGGCGCCTGAGTCGCAGGCCGCCCTCGCCGCGCTGGGGCGGCAGGCCCTGCACGCTTACCTGCTGGTATTGGAGCACCCGAGAAGTGGAGAATTAGTTCACTGGGAGACGCCTCTGCCGGAGGATTTGCTTCTCCTTCAGGGGGCCCTGAAAGCGGCGCAATGACGCAGGCCGCTTCAGAAATGCTTTACATTACAAAAAGTTATAGCTGCCACACGGGGACGTGACGTCAGCAATCCTTCCCTTTTTGCCTCCCGATGGGGTATATTGCGCTTGCGTTGAAGACCAACGCGGAACATCGCAGCACCGATCGGCTTTAACCAAGCGGTCGTCTGCCTGGCCCGCCGCTATCGGGGGCCTGAACCTGTTTGGAGGGCGCACTATGGCCCGTACAGCTACCCTGCCGGTCCTTAATGGCGAATCCGGCCTTTCCCGTTACCTCGGCGAGATCCGCAAGTTTCCGATGCTGGAACCCCAGCAGGAATACATGCTCGCCAAGCGTTGGCGCGAGCACGATGATCGTGACGCCGCGCACCAACTCGTCACCAGCCATCTCCGGCTCGTGGCCAAGATCGCCATGGGCTATCGCGGCTACGGCCTGCCGATCTCCGAGGTCGTCTCGGAAGGCAATGTCGGCCTGATGCAGGCAGTGAAGCGGTTCGAGCCCGAGAAGGGCTTCCGTCTCGCTACCTACGCGATGTGGTGGATCAAGGCGTCGATTCAAGAGTACATCCTGCGTTCGTGGTCGCTTGTAAAGATGGGCACCACCGCGAACCAGAAGAAGCTGTTCTTCAACCTGCGCAAGGCGAAGAGCAAGATTTCCGCGCTGGACGAAGGCGATCTCCGCCCCGACCAGGTGGCCATCATTGCCAAGCGTCTCGGCGTCACGGCCCAGGACGTGGTCGACATGAACCGCCGCCTCGGTGGCGACGCGTCGCTCAACGCGCCGATCCGCGACGACGGCGAAGCCGGCGAATGGCAGGACTGGCTGGTCGACAATTCGCCCAACCAGGAAGCCATGCTGGCCGAGCACGAGGAGTATGATCACCGCCGTGACGCCCTGAACGGCGCCATGGGCGTGCTCAACCCGCGCGAACGCCGCATCTTCGAGGCGCGCCGCCTCGCCGATGAGCCGATGACGCTGGAAGACCTTGCTGCCGAGTTCGGCGTGTCGCGCGAGCGCGTCCGCCAGATCGAGGTCCGCGCTTTCGAGAAGGTGCAGTCCGCGGTCAAGGGCACGATCGCAAAGGCCGAACAGGCCGCGCTGGAAGCCGCGCTCTAAGCGCGGGTTTCTAGCGCCAGAGATTGGCGGATCGACGAGAGACAGAAAGCCGGCGGCAACGCCGGCTTTTTTTTGCGTGTGAGGTGCAGCATGTTCGCGGGGACGCGGACCAGGCATCTTGAACCGGCGCTGCCGGTCGAGCGACCAAAAGCATCGGGCCGGCAGCATCAAGAGAACGGACACGCAGCGTGTCGATCATCCTGCAATCCACCGTCGGCGGCTTCTCCGCCCAGTTCATGCGCAAGCTGCCGCTGGTGGAGCAGGCGATGCGCGAGCACGGACTCGAGCCGTCGGAGTTCGTGATCTCGAAGGACTACGCCTCGACCGCGAGCATCCCGCTCATGGGCCCGTTCTTCTTCAATTACAGCGTCTATTTCGGCGACGAGACATTCACCGTCACCGAGCCGAACGACATGGTGTTCCTGGACTACTTCTTCAAACGCGTGCTGGCGGCGGACGGCCCGCCGGAGATGCCGCGGCGGCCGGGATTGATCCGGCGGCTGTTCGGGTGGATGTCGGAGCCGGTGTAGCTGCTTTCCCCTCTCCCCTTGCGGGAGAGGGTGGCTCGCGAAGCGAGACGGGTGAGGGGTTGCCTCCGCGAGCACGCCTCTCTCATCGTCATTCGCGGAGACAACCCCTCATCCGGCGCTTCGCGCCACCTTCTCCCGCAGGGGGAGAAGGGAAAAGACTACCGCCGGCGCGCCCTCTACTCCGCCCAAACCCGCGCCAGCGTCGCGAGCCAGCAGCCTTCGCAATAGCGGGCGTCCTTGTAGTCGATCCAGTTGTGCGCATAGACGTGGTCGAGCGGGATGCCGTAGCGCGCGCGCAGGATCTGGACGAGGAGCTTCCACGCCGCGACCTGCGCCGCGGTCGGGCCCGTGGTGACGTCGGGATAGTTGCCGGCGAACTCGACGCCGATCGAATTGTCGCGCACCACCTGGCGATAGGTCGGCTTGTTGTCGATGTACTTGTTGTCGTTGCGGTTGGCGCCGTCGCCATGGGTCGGCACCAGGTTTTCCGCGACCGCCCAATAGACGGTGCCGTCGGTCTCCACCCACAATGTGACGCCGCGACGCGTGGGATTCTTCGCTTGCTCTTGCGCGCCGCCGCGCGCCGAGCCTGCCGGTCCCTCGGTCTGGTGCACGATGATGTTGCGCCAGGGTTTTGCGCTGCCGACATCGCCCCATGGCGCCAGCCACACCATCTTCAGGCCGGGAATGTCGGGCGTGCCGGAGGCGCGCGCGAGCTTGGCGAGCTCGGCGTCGGTCGCGGCGGCGGGTGCGATCAGAATGAGAGCGGCGAGAACGGCCGCAAGCAGGCGGGAGATCATGATGCGGGTCCAGTGCGGACCTGACGTTAGCACGCCCTTACGCGAATTTGCGCAAGGCCTCGCCTGGACCGATCGGGTCAGGCACGAGCGGCGGCGCCGGATCGTGGACGGCAAAGTCGTTCTTGCCGTTCTTCTTGGCCGCATAGAGGGCGTGGTCGGCATGCGCGATCAGCCGGTCCGGAAACTGGCCGACGCCGCGGTCCCACTGCGCCACCCCGATCGAGATCGCGATCGGAATGTCGATGCCGGTGCAGGTGACGGCATCCTGGCGGCAGACCTCGAGCACGCGGCGGGCGATCGCAGCCGCCTCGCGCAAGGTCGATGACGGCAGCACGACGCAGAATTCGTCGCCGCCGGTGCGGGCGAGCATGTCGCCGGGCCTCAAGCGCGTCTGCGCCATCAAAGTGAAGTGCTGGAGGCAGGCATCGCCCGCGGCATGGCCATGGGTGTCGTTGATCGTCTTGAAGCCGTCGAGATCAATCACCAGCAGCGAGAACGGTTCGTTGCTGCGCTCCGAGCGGGCGCATTCTTCACCCAGCCGCTGCAACAAGTGCCGCCGGTTGGCGACACCGGTGAGATCGTCGAGCAGTGCGAGGTCGGCAACCTCGTTGCGCAGGCGGTCCATCGCCATCAGCAGGAAGCCGAAATTGAGCGTCATCGACAGGAACAGGAGGCCCAGCACCATGACGGCATGAGACTGCCCCCCGGCGACCGACGAGAAATCGCCGCCAAGCAGATTGCCGATCGCACGGGCCGCGAAGATCGCGATGATGGTGATGATCACGATGCCGGAGAGCCGGGCTCCCGGGCTGGCGCGGCCTTCCGGCGGCGAGAGCAGCAAACGCAGCGACAGCGCCAGCGGCAGCGCCTGGCCGAGCGAGTAGCTGAGCATGCGCAGCTGCATGTGATCGTATGCGACCATGAAGAACAATACGCCGCCGAGGCTGAGAATTCCCGTCGCGGCCATGAAGCGCCAGGACACCGGCTGGCCGTAGAAACGCTGAATGCCCATGGCGGCAAGGCAGCTCGCGGCGATGATGCCGACGGCTCCGAGCAGCAGCGGGACAGGCGAAACGACGAAAAGGCGGATCAAGGCCGCCATCGTGCCGGTCGCGCCGACGAAGCACGATGCCATCCAGAACCGCGCGGCCGCGAATTTCGGATAGGAGCGCGTCACGTAGGCCCAGATCAGGCCGAGCGCCAGGAAGTTGACGACGAACACGGTCCAGAGTGTCGGCACGTTCAGCATGGCGCGCGCCACAAGCGCAGCGTCGCGCCCTCCGTCCCTGCCAGCTGTCCGTCCATGACCCGTCCCCGTTTTCTTGCGGGGACAATGCGACCGACGCGCTTAACGGAGTCTCACTGCGATCCGCGAAAACATGCCTTTGGTTTTGGATTCATGAACGGCCAGCGCATTGTCGGATCGTTAGGCATGCCGGCGAAGCGGATTCGCGAACCAAAATCACCCGAAAATGCATCTGAGCTGTGGATAACGCGATGACACGGATGTGACAGCGCGGGGCAGAAGCGCGCGAATCTGCTGAGTTCGTCGTCGAGGATGTTGCGAGGCTGGCCCTCCGCCGAGCATCCCTCGTGTCGCGTTTCACCATTAACCCTGAAGAGGATCCTATGGCTAAGAAAGCGAAGAAGGCGAAGAAGGCGACGAAGAAGAAGGCCAAGAAGGCAGCGAAGAAGAAGTAACGAGGCTTCTTATTCTTTGCCCGGGTGGAGCTCGCTCCGCCCGGGCGTCGGGCAAGAGTTCTGAGTTTGAAGACGGCGGGCGCAAGGCCCGCTTTTTTATTGGCTCGCGCGTTTATTGGCTGGAGAAGCCTACCGCTCCGCGAACGCCAGCTTGGCGCCGAGCGCGGCGAAGCCGGCGGCAAAACTCCGGCGCAGCCAGGCCATGACGCGCGGTCTGGAGATGACGCGCTCGCGCACCGAGGCAGCGCAGAGCCCGTAGACCACGAACACCGCAAACGTCATCGCCATGAAGGCGCCGCTCAATTCCAGCATTCGCGCCAGCACATGGCCCTCGTCCGCGGCGATGAACTGCGGCAGGAAGGCCAGGAAGAAGATCGACAGTTTTGGATTGAGGATGTTGATCAGGAAGCCGGTCACGATCACCCGGCCAGCCGAACGCTCGCGGATCTCGCCGTCGACCGCCAGTGCCCCGGTCTCGCGTAGCGCCTGCCAGGACATGTAGAGCAGATAGGCGACGCCGCACCATTTCAGTGCGGCGAAGGCGAGCGCGCTGGTGTGGAGCACGGCGGCAAGCCCCAGCATCGCGGCCATCATGTGTGGCACGATTCCAAGGGTGCAGCCGAAGGCGGCCGCGATGCTCGCGCGCGAGCCGCGGGTCAGCGCGGCGGCCAGCGTGTAGAGCACGCCCGTGCCGGGCGAGGCGACGACGATCAGCGAGGTGAGCAGGAAGGACAAGGTCATGGACAGACCTTATCACCGTACCCCGGACCACGAAAGCGGCCCCGCGGGATCGCCTTCAGGACAGTTGCGCGATCTCGGCCTCGCGGAGCACGTCGAGCGGGGCCCAGGGTTTGGCCCAGAATTTCGCGCCGTCAGGCAGGGCCTGCATCAAGGGGCGGCCGGAGGTGACGATGATGTCGAGCCTGGGGTTGCGGTCCTTGGCGACGTGGGCGAGCTCGACGCCGTTCATGCGGCCCGCAAGCTGGACGTCGGTCATCATCAGGCAGAGCGCGCCGGCCCTCTTCTCCAATACAAGCTCGGCCGCCTCGGCGCTCTCGCACTGAATGACGTCGTAGCCGCTTTCTTCGAGAAGAAGACTGAGCATCTCCCTCTGCATGAGGTCGTCTTCCACGATCAGTGCGGTGGCCCGAAATGGCTGTGCTTGTCCCATCGGCGGCTCCCAATGCTGCCTGTCTTCATCAAGTAACGTAGGTTAAGGTGGGAACAGCGATGCGGTTCGGTTCCAATATGAAAAAATGTAAATCATAGTTCCCTTCGAGAGGCTCGACGGGGGATCATCATGACAGCAATCCGCGGCGCCGCCGCCATCACCGGAGCGGCAAGCGGCATCGGCCGCGCGCTGGCGATCGAGCTTGCGCGGCGCGGCTGCGATCTCGCGCTCGCCGATCGCGACGAGGCCGGGCTGAAGACGCTCGCGGCCGAGATCGGCGCCGCATGCAAGATCAGCCTGCATCGCGTCGACGTCGGCGAGCCCGACGACATCGCGCAGTTCGCGCGTGAGGCGACCACCACACATCCCGCGCTCGGCATCGTCGTCAACAATGCCGGCGTGGCGCTGATGGGCTCGTTCGAGGAGATCGACCAGGCGCAGATGGACTGGCTGTTCGACATCAATTTCTGGGGCGTGGTGCACGGCACGCGCGCCTTCCTGCCGCATCTGAAGACGCTGGGCGAGGCGCACATCGTCAACCTGTCCTCGATCTTCGGCATCATCGCCCCGCCGGGACAGTCAGCCTATGCCGCGGCGAAGTTCGCGGTGCGCGGCTTTTCCGAGAGCGTGCGGCACGAGCTAGTGGTGGCGGGCAGCCCTGTCAGGCTGTCGGTGGTGCATCCCGGCGGCGTCGCCACCGCCATCGCCCGCAATTCGCGCACAGGGGTCGGCGTCACCGACAATGCGCGCCGGTCGCAATCGATCGAGCGGTTCGAGAACGCGGCAAAGACCACGCCGAGAGACGCCGCGCTGCGCATCATCAAGGGCATCGAGAGAAACGAGCCGCGCATCCTGATCGGCAACGACGCCCGCTTCATGGACCTCCTGCAGCGCTTCCGCCCGGCAACGTACTGGGCGCCGTTGCAGCGCAAGCTGGAGAGGATGGCGAAGGGGAAATGAGCGGCGCCATCGAATTTCACCGTCGTCCTGGCGAAAGCCAGGACCCATAGCCACCGAATTCAGTTTGGCGAAGACTGGCAGTTACTCAGCATGTGACTGTGAGTCGTTGTAACAAGTCCCGCCTGGGGTAATGGGTCCTGGCTTTCGCCAGGACGACGGCGGAGAGACATCACCGCGTCACTGCCCCGCCAGCCGATCGGCAAAATACCCGATCGTCTTGCGATAGATCACCGCCCTGTTCCATTCGCGCATGGCCTCGAAATTGGCGGTGCCTTCGCCGTAGGGCTGGCCCATCTTGAAGCCGCTGGTGTGGAGCAGGTTCGCGGTCGAGGCGAGCACGTCGGGGACGCTGTGGCGGAGATCGACGTGGCCGTCGCCGTCGAAATCGACGCCGTACTTGATGTAGGAGGACGGCAGGAACTGGGTCTGGCCGATCTCGCCGGCATAGGCGCCGATCAGGTCGCGCAGCGGCAGGTCGCCGCGCTGCACGATCTTCAGAGCGGCGAGCAGCTCGCCCTGGAACAGCTCCGTGCGGCGGCAGTCATGCGCAAGCGTCGCCAGCGTGCGGATCACCGGCAGCTTGCCGATGTCGCCCTTGCCGAAATCGCTCTCCAGCCCCCAGATCGCGACCAGGATGTAGCGGGGCACGCCGAACTGCTGCTCGATGCGTGAGAGCAACGCGGCGTGGCGCTGCAACATCGCACGGCCGCCATTGATGCGGCCGGGGCCGACGCGGGTCGAGACATACTGCTCAAAGCTCTTGTTGAAGGTGTAGCGCTGGCGCCGGTCGAAGGCGAGCACCGCGCCGTCCTGCTGCACACCGCTGAGCGCCGCGCTGGTCACGCCCGCCGAGACGCCGGCAGCTTGCGCTTCCGAGGTCATGCTGGCGACAAAGCTATTGAAGTCGCCGCCGCAGCGCGCGGCTTGCGCCGATCCGCCGGCCAGACAGGCGATGACGGCGATGGCCAAGGCGTATTTCGACATTCGGATGAATCCTACAGGGAATGAGCGGGGAAGGCAGCGCGTGATCATGCCCGGGAACCGGATTCGCGTCAAAGCGGCAAATCCTCGCCAGAACCGATTGCTGCCTGCCTGCGACAAATCAAATGCGCTCGCCCCCTCCTCAACCGATCGAGATGACCATGTCTATGTCCATGTCGCGCCGCATGCTCGGCGTCCTCGCATCGCTCTCCCTCACCGTGACGGCCGCTTCCGCGCAGACGCGCGATGTGGCAGGTGGCCGCGACTATCCCGGCATCGGCCGGTTCGCCGGCAGCATCATCACCGGCTATGTGATGAAGGATTTTGACGCGGCGCGGATGCAGGCGGCTCCCTTCAGGGACGGTCAGCCCGTCGATGCGCGGCGGCTCGAGGGCCGCGTCTTTCGCATCGCCTATCGCACCAATCCCGGCCCCTCGATCCTGGAAGTGTCGCGCAATTTCGAGACGCAGCTTGCGAAAGCCGGCTTCGAGACCCTGCTCGCCTGCGACACCGATGCGTGCGGCGCCATTCCCTTTACTGAAGCTATCGACACGCTGCCAGTCCCGCAGATGTGGGTCGATGGTTTCAACTACCGTTACTACGCCGGCCGCAAGACCGAGGGCGGGCGCGAGACCTTCGCCAGCGTCCTGGTCAGCCAGAACAACCAGGACATCACCGCGCAGGTCACCGTCGCCGAGCTCGGGGCCATCGCGAACAAGATGGTGGATGCCGCCGCGATGGCGAAGGGACTCGGCGAGACCGGCCACATCGCGCTATACGGCATCTATTTCGACACCGACAAGGCCGTGCTCAAACCGGAAAGCCGCCCGACGCTGGAGCAGATCGCAAAGCTGCTGACGAGCCAGCCGCAGCTCAACGTCTTCATCGTCGGCCACACCGACAGCCAGGGCGCCTATGAATACAATCTCGACCTGTCGAAGCGCCGCGCCGAAGCCGTCGCAGCCGAACTGGTGAAGAGCTTTCGCATCGCGCAGGCGCGATTGCGCACTGCCGGCGTTGGACTGCTGGCGCCGATCGGTTCCAACGCTTCGGACGCCGGGCGCGCGCTCAACCGGCGCGTGGAGCTGGTGGCGCCGTAAGATTGGTGCTGCGTGAGCAATGTGATGGGACAACGCGAAGCGCGGAACTCACTAGCATATGTTAGGCACCGCAACTTCTGCACGCACGCGGGAATACGTGCAGGCAAACGCGCGTTCTGACAAGACGGGCGCCTGTCGCTGCATTGCGAGAGCAGGAAATATGAACAAAGTGATTTGGTCATCCAAGCAATTGCTTTGATGCTGATCGAAACGCGATGTCGCGACCACTGCATATCCGATGCGCTCGCTGCGACATCGCAGCGCCAACGATTTGCCTTGCCATGGCATGGCGCCGGTTATAAACTTCTATTCTAGGTTGTCGCCCCGCCAGCCCCGGGCGACACTGAAGACCAAAATAAACGGCGGGCTTCGCGGCCCGCCGTTTGTTGAGGCAAGGGTGAGGCAAGGGTGCCCTCCAAGGAGCGCATCGGGTTTTACGAAGCGTTGGTCGCTTCCGCTCGACATCCAGGCGCCTCGCAAACCGGTTCGTCGATCGATCGCGCAGCCGGTTCTGCCGCCGCAGGGCCCGCGGCCAGCCACCGGAAACCTGCCAAAGTCATTTGACTATGGCCCCCTGATCGACGAAAAGCCGGCCATGGCCAAAAAACCCGGAACCAATCCCAAGGGCGAATTCGCCTTTTTCAACGTCTTCTATGAAGACGGCTCCCAACGCTCCAACCGGCGCGTCCCCGCCGAATTGCTCGGCGGCCTCGACGGCGACGAGCCGGCCCGCGCCTTCATCA
The DNA here is from genome assembly GCF_055807555.1 of Bradyrhizobium sp. Ken64. Lineage (NCBI taxonomy): Bacteria > Pseudomonadati > Pseudomonadota > Alphaproteobacteria > Hyphomicrobiales > Nitrobacteraceae > Bradyrhizobium > Bradyrhizobium sp. Ken64. The sequence continues at coordinate 82,166 of NZ_JBVVPA010000001.1, forward strand.
TGGAGCAGGACCGCGAGATCGCCGAAAAATCCGGCCGCCCGGCGCTGGAGATCAAGAACCTCGAGCGGGTCGGCGCGAAGAAGAAATAGGCCTCAGTCCCGTGCACGTCTTTGCGAGCGGAGCGAAGCAATCCACGTCTCCACATGCTGCGCGATGGATTGCTTCGCTTCGCTCGCAATGACGGGGCGAGAGTGGAAGCTAAAACAAAAACGGCGGGCCTTGGCCCGCCGTTTTGCTTTGAATCGATGTTCGCGATCAATTGTCCAAAAAGCTCCGCAGCTTCCGCGACCTTGACGGATGCTTCAACTTCCGCAGCGCCTTCGCCTCGATCTGACGAATACGCTCTCTCGTGACCGAGAACTGCTGCCCCACTTCTTCCAGCGTGTGGTCGGTGTTCATGCCGATGCCGAAGCGCATGCGCAGCACGCGCTCTTCACGCGGGGTGAGCGAGGCCAGCACGCGCGTGGTGGTCTCGCGCAGGTTGGACTGGATCGCGGCGTCGATCGGCAGGATCGCGTTCTTGTCCTCGATGAAATCGCCGAGGTGTGAATCCTCTTCGTCACCGACGGGTGTCTCCAGCGACAACGGCTCCTTGGCGATTTTGAGGACTTTTCGCACTTTCTCCAGCGGCATGCCGAGCTTTTCGGCCAGCTCTTCCGGGGTCGGCTCGCGGCCGATCTCGTTGAGCATCTGGCGCGAGGTGCGCACGATCTTGTTGATCGTCTCGATCATGTGCACGGGGATGCGGATGGTGCGCGCCTGGTCGGCGATCGATCGGGTGATCGCCTGCCGGATCCACCACGTCGCGTAGGTCGAGAACTTGTAGCCGCGGCGGTACTCGAACTTGTCGACCGCCTTCATCAGGCCGATGTTGCCTTCCTGGATCAAGTCGAGGAACTGCAGGCCGCGGTTGGTGTATTTCTTGGCGATCGAGATCACGAGACGGAGGTTGGCTTCCACCATCTCCTTCTTGGCCTGGCGGGCTTCGCGCTCGCCCTTCTGCACCGAGTGCACGATCTTGCGGAACTCGATGATCTCCAGGCCGGTCAGCGCCGCGAGCTGATGCACCTCGTGGCGAAGGTCCTTGATGCGGTCCTTCTCGTGATGGACGAAGTTCTTCCAGCCCTTGGCCGAGAGCTTCGAGACACGGTTGAGCCAGCGCGGATCGAGCTCCGAGCCGGTGTAGTTGCGCAGGAAGTCTTCGCGCGCGACGCCGTGGCTGTCGGCAAGGCGCATCAGGCGGCCCTCATGCGAGACGAGGCGCTTGTTGATGTCGTAGAGCTGCTCGACCAGTGAGTCGATACGCGCCTGGTTGAGGCGCAGCGACTTCACCTCGACGATGATCTCGTCCTTGAGCTTGCGATATTTGCGCTCCTGGTGCGGCGAGAGCGAGGGGCCGTGCGAGGTGCTCTCGAGCTGGTTCTGGATGTCCTGCTCTTGCAGCTTGCGCAGCTTCTTGTAGCTATCGGCGATCTTGTCGAAGATCTCGACGACCTTCGGCTTGAGCTCGGCCTCGATCGCCGCGAGCGACATCTGGTTCTCGAACTCGTCGTCCTCGTCCATGTCGGCTTCGGCGGCGGACTCCGCGGGATCCTTCGCGGCTTCGCCGGCATTGCCGGGCGCAGGCGCGGCGCGGAACGGGGTCGGCGCCGGCGGTGCGGCCGGCGGCGCGACATGCGCGGGCGCGGCGCCGGTGACCTGGCCGCCTTCGGCCGTCGCTTCACCGGTCTCGCCGTTGGGACCCGCGATCATCGCATTGTTCATGCCGGCCTTGGCGTCGGGCCCGGCATAGGTGGCTTCGAGATCGATGATGTCGCGAAGGAAGATTTTGCCTTCGTTGAGCTCGTCGCGCCAGATGATGATGGCCTGGAAGGTCAGCGGGCTTTCGCACAGCCCTGCGATCATCGCCTCGCGGCCGGCCTCGATGCGCTTCGCAATCGCGATTTCGCCTTCGCGCGACAGCAGCTCGACGGTGCCCATCTCGCGCAGATACATGCGCACGGGATCGTCGGTGCGCTCGCCCGGCTCGCTCTTCTTGACCTCGGTGACGGCCTTCTGGGTGACTTCGACGAGCTCGTTGTCGGTCTCGTCCTCGCCGCTCTCGTCCTTGTCTTCCTCGCCTTCGCTATCGTCGGCTTCGGTGACGTTGATCCCCATGTCCGAGAGCATGGACATGATGTCCTCGATCTGCTCGGGCGAGGTCTGGTCGGACGGCAAAACTTCGTTGAGCTGATCGAAGGTCACGAAGCCGCGCTTCTTGGCCTGCTTGATCATCTTCTTCACGGCCGCGTCGGACAGATCGAGCAACGGCGAGGGCGCGTCCTGGGAGTCCTTCTCCGGCGCGTCCGCTGCCTTGTCGTCTTTTTCCTTGTCCTTCGCCTGCAGCGTCTTTGCCTTGGTGGCCATCCATTGCTCCTAAACGCGTTTCACACAGACGTTCGCCGCGCCCGCGTGAAATCACTTGAACCTGTTGCTCGATGCTCTCGCTTCGTCAGATCTCGACACGGAAAGGGCGGCGCGGACCTCTTGTCGCCACCCCCGACCTTTCACTCGCCGGATTTGCCTAACGCTTCGTAGAGCCTCTTTGTCGCAGCGGAAGCAGGTGTAGTGCCAACAGCAATTGCGCGGATTCATTCCTGACGCGTCTGTTCTGCCTGCGGCCGCCTGGTGGCCAAAGTGCTACAAGACCGTTAAGCCTCGATTAACCCTGTTTTTGCCGCCAAACCTCGGATTTGGCGAGTCTTTTAGCGGTTCCGGTCCCGGCCGTCCGCATGATTCTTTCATCACACGCTCTTCTGGAACCGGCCCGACAGCTCGCCAAAACCCTCGATCAGGGCCTCGGTGCCGTCGACTTCGCCTATCCGAGCCTTGACGTCGCGCAGCCACGCCATGTTGGCCTCGCTGGGATCCTCCCCCAAGGCCAGCTCGGCGTCTTTCAGCTCTCTAAGTAGTGAATGGTACTGCCGATGCAAGGCGACCAGCTGATGCCAGGTGGAGAGAACGTCGTCCCGTGCGGCGCCCTCGCGGGCGCCCCACACCGCCGCGGTCGTGATGCCGCCCTCAACCCGTTGAAGCGCTTGCGAAAATCCACCCTTCTCAAGGTCGCTGCGCATCTTCTCGGCCAGCTCGCCGGGGTCCGGCGAATGGTGATGGTCGTTGGCGAAGGCGGCGATGATGCCGGCCCGGAGCTTGTGGACCTCAGGATGGGCGAGCTCCAGGGCCGCGACTTCCTCGAGATGGTCGTGCAGCAGCCAGGGATGGTTGATCAGGATTTGCAGGATCAGGGCCTCGCGGCGGGAAATCGCGCTGCGCTGGCCGCGCATGATCGGGCTTGCCGCGAGCTGCGCGCTCGCCGCCTGGTAGGGTCCGGAGGGCAGCTGGATCGGACCGGGCGGGCCGCGGCGGCCCCCAAATCCCTGGCCGCCGAATCTATTCGCGCCGCCCCCACCGCGGGGCTGGAACTGGCGACCGCCGGGCCCGGGGCGGAAATTGCCACGGCCGCCGCCAAAGCCGCCGCGCCCGCCTTCGGGGGCAAAGGCGCGCTGAAGTCGCTCGGCAAGATCCTGCCGATAATAGCGCCGCACCACCTCGTCGCGGATGCCGTTGGAGAGCTCCTTGATGCGCGCCTCCAGCGCGGCACGGCGCTCGGGCGTGGCGAAATTGCCGCCTTCGAGCTCGCGCGACCAGATCATCTCGGCGAGCGGACGCGCCGCCGCGATCACCTCCTCGATCGCGCCGCGACCGCCGGAGCGCACGAGATCGTCGGGGTCCTGTCCCTCCGGCAGCAGCGCAAAACGAAGACTCTTGCCCGGCGCCAGGAAAGGCAAGGCGAGGTCCGCGGCACGATAAGCCGCCTTCTGGCCGGCGCGGTCGCCGTCGAAGCAGAGGATCGGCTCGTCCGCCATCTTCCAGAGCAGCGTGAGCTGGTTTTCGGTGAGCGCGGTGCCGAGCGGCGCTACGCTGCCGGTAAAGCCCGCGGTGACCATGGCGATGACGTCGACATAGCCTTCGACCACGACCAGGGCGCTGCCGTCATGGGTGGCTTTGCGCGCCGTCTGGTGGTTGTAGAGATTGTCGCCCTTGTGGAAGAGCGGCGTCTCCGGCGAATTCAGGTACTTGGCCGGAACGTCCTTCTCCAGCGCCCGCCCGCCGAAGGCAATGACGCGGCCACGCAGATCCGTGATCGGAAACATCACGCGATCGCGGAAGCGATCGTAGGGCACCGGGATGTCGTTGCCGGCCACCAGCATGCCGGTCTCGACCATGTCGTCGACGGAGACGCCGAGCTTGCCGAGATGCTCCTTCAGCGCGAAGCGATCGGGCGGCGCATAGCCCAGCCGAAACTGCAATTGCGTCGCCGGCGAGATCGCGCGGTCGGCGAGATAGCCGCGCGCCTTGGCGCCGACGCGCGAGGCCAGCGTCTCGGCGAAGAATTTCGCGGCGAGATCCATGACGTCATGCAGCGAGCGGCGCCGCTGCTCCTGACGCGCCGCATCCGGCGTCACCGCCGGCAGCGGCAGGCCCGCCATGTTGGCGAGCCGCTCCACGGCCTCCGCGAACGGCAGGCCGTCGGTCTCCATCATGAAGCTGATGATGTCGCCGTGCTTGCCCGAGGAGAAGTCGTGATAAAAGCCCTTCTGGTCGTTGACGTAGAAGGACGGCGTCTTTTCCTGCTGGAACGGCGACAGTCCCTTCCACTCCCGCCCCGCCTTCTTCAGCTTGACGCGCTTGCCCACGACCTCGGAGACCGAAAGCCGGGCACGCAGCTCGTCGAGGAATTGGGGCGTGAAGCGCATGGCGGAATGGAACTCTGTCAGCTCGGCCGCAATAAGCGCCCATCTCAGAAAGGCGAACGCCGGCCTTGCTTCAACGTCTTATTTAATGTTCATGATATGTTCAGTCCATATCCACAGGCTTGATAATCCAAAAATACGATTGTATATACAGAGAAGCTGAATGCCGGATTTCAGCTCTCTCGCGTCTGCCGGGTTTGAATGGGACGAGGAGAAGAACCGGGCCAATCTTATCAAGCATGGCATCAGTTTCGATGACGCCAGTCAGGTCTTCTACGAACGTGTCGTCATCAAACGGTCGAATCGCAACGACGAAGAGCGGTGGATCGCAATCGGAAAACTCGACGACCGACTTCTGACAGTGATCTTCACGCGAAGAGACAAAGCGATCCGTATCATTTCAGCACGACGTCCGAGGCCAGATGAAAAAAGAGCATATCGTGAAGCGTCGATGGGGAGATCGCCGCAAGGGCAATAGTGATTGGGCCCGTGTCGATGCAATGACGGACGAGGAACTGGAAGCCTCGATCGCAAATGACCCCGACTGGGCGGAGTTCAAGGACGTCGACTGGTCGGACGCCGTGCTGGTGATGCCGCCGAGGAAAAAGGCCATCTCGATCCGAGTCGACGAGGATGTCCTCGACTTCTTCAAGCGCGAGGGCGACGGGTATCAGCGACGCATCAATGCGGTGCTGCGCTCCTATATGCAGCAGAGATCGAAGCCGAAGAAGCGGGCTTGACCCGGACAATATCTTCGGAGGCTCGTGACAGAGGCCTTGAACCCGCCCCGGTTCCACGCTTCCATGGGCGATGTTCAGGACCTTCCGAGGCGGCCAGAGCGGGGGTTGGCGCATCACCTTGATTTCCCCGGTGACGGGCGAGCCCCTCGCCTTCATGCCGGCGCTGTCGGTCACCGACAGCGAGGCCATCGCGCTGCCGCTCGTGCCCTCGCGCAATGCCTGGCGGCTGGTCGGCGCCGCGAGCAGCTTGCGCTACACCGAGCGCGCCGAGAAGCAGCAGCTGATTGCCGTGCAGGCCGACCTCGGCCGGCTGGAAGCAACCAGCGCGGCCCTGATCCCGATCCGCAAGTCGCAGGCCTGGTGGGATCTGACCCAGGAAGAGCGCCGCAGGATCTTCGAGGACAAGTCGCATCACATCGCGAGCAGCCTGCGCTACCTGCCCGCAATTGCACGCCAGCTCTATCATTGCCGCGACCTCGGCGGGCCCTTCGATTTCCTGACCTGGTTCGAATTCGCGCCCGCGCACGCCTCACTGTTCGAGGAGCTGGTCGCGATGCTCAGGCAGACCGAGGAGTGGACCTATGTCGAGCGCGAGGTCGACGTGCGCGCGGTGAAGGAAGTGCTGTCGGCCTAGTGATCGAGGAAGCGGCCGGATTCGATGCGCGGCAGATCGGTGACGGGCCAGTTGTAGATGTAAGTCCAGGCCGGTGCCGTCACGCCATCTGCGTCTGTCACGTCGACCAGTCTGCGCAGATATTCGGTCGGCTCCGGAAAGCCCTCGCCGCAAGCCTCGTACATGTCGAGCTCGCGCAAGAGTTCGTCGGGCACGCGCAGGTGAAAGAGTTCGCCGTGGACGCGGTCGGACGGCACATCGGAGAGCAGCAGCCCCGGATAATGCTTCACCAGAACGAGCCGGCCGCGGCAGGTCGCTTCACCCAAAAAATCCGCGTGGCCCGCAAGCAGCCGCGCCATCGGATGGTCGAAGCCGCGCATCAGCGTGCCGTAGACGAAAAGACGATTGGAGGTCATGGGGCTCTATAGCTGCGAATGATGCGGAGCGACAGCACCACACATTCCAGTGTCGTCCTGGCTTTCGCCAGGACGACGACGGTGAGCGGCTACGAAACCTCCGCTTCCAGCTCCTCGCCGCTGCGTTGCTCGTCCGACACCACCCTGATGGTCACGTCCATGGCGTCGAACGCGCCCGCAGGGCCGATATAGACGCCGTGCAGCGGGATCGCCTGGCGCGGATCGCGTGCGACCGCGACGCGGATGAGATCGCGGGTGCCGACGATGCCATTGGTCGGATCGAACTCGATCCAGCCCGCGCTCGGCAGGTAGACCTGCACCCAGGCATGGGTCGAACCACCGCCGACATGGCGCTGCTCGATATCCTCCGGCAGGAAGATGTAGCCGGAGACGAAGCGTGCGGCGAAGCCGAGATGGCGCAGCGCCTCGATCATGAACAGCGCGTAGTCGCGGCAGGTTCCGCTACCGGACTGCAAGGTGTCGAGCGGATGCTGCGTGCCCAGCTCGTGGCGCTTGCGATACTTGAACCGCTCGCGGATGCCGTGGGTCATGCCGCTCAGGATCTTGAAGGTCGGCGTCGGCGCGTCCTCGTCGAGAAAGCCGCGCGCCCATTCCGCGATCTCGCCGTCGGGATCGGTATATTGCGGCGTGATGTAGTGGACGAGGTCGGGAAACTCCTCGTCGTCATACGCGAACGGATAGAAATAGGCCGAGTCGTCCGGCGTCAGCGCGAACTCCTCCACCGGATTGTGCTCGACGGTGACGTGCCAGTCGAAGACCAGCGCGTCCGCGCGCTCGTCGAAATTCGCGATCGCGACGGAATTGCCGAACACGTCGTGGATCCAGTGCAGCGACATCGGCTCGGGTGAGATCTCGAGCCTGGAGTCGAGCACGCGCAGATCATGCCCGTCGCGCGGACGCAGCATGATCCTGTGTTCGCCGAACGCCACGGGGCGGGTGTAGCGATATTCGGTCTTGTGATGAATCGTCAGCAGCGGCATCGTCAGGCAATCATGGTGATGTCGGGCGGACCAATCTATAGCAATCCCGCCCGATTCTTCGGGGTGACTGCTGTTTCATTAGGCAATCAGGATGGCTTTAGACACAATCGAGGCGACCAATCAACTCCTCGGCGAGGGTGACGTCCCCCCGGTGCACGAGGTGAATGCGCAAGGGACGTCGCCTTTTTTGCTCACCTCGGACCACTACGGACGGGTCCTGCCGGCTGCGCTGGGCGATCTCGGCGTCGCGGGAGGCGAGCTGACGCGGCATATCGCCTGGGACATCGGCATCGCGGGTGTCGCCGACCGGCTGGCCGAGATGCTGGGCGCACATCTGATCGCCCAGCGCTATTCGCGGCTGGTGATCGACTGCAACCGCCCGCCCGCCGCAATGAGCTCGATCCCCGTGATTTCCGAAGCAACCGCGATCCCGCGCAACGAGGGAATTTCGGAGCAGGAGCGCAAAGCGCGCAGGCGCGAGATTTTCGAGCCCTATCACCGCCATATCGATGCCGCGATCGACCGCCGCGTGCACGACAAGCGGCCGACGGTGCTGGTGTCGCTGCACAGCTTCACCCCCGTTTACGCCGGCGTCGCGCGTCCCTGGCACATCGGCGCGCTCTACAATCGGGACACCGTGCTGCCGCAGTTGCTGCTCAAGCATCTGCGCGGCCAGGGCGATCTCGTCGTCGGCGACAACGAGCCCTACGCGGTGGACGACCTCACCGACTACACCATCCCCGTGCACGGCGAAGCCCGTGGTCTCGTCAACACCGGCATCGAGATCCGCCAGGATCTGATCGCCGACCAGTCCGGCCAGCAACAATGGGCCGAGCGTCTGGCGCGGATTTTTGCGGAGATCGAGCTGGAGCTGCGGGCGCAGAGGCTGGTCGACTAGCCCGATGGCGGCTATTTCGCCCTGGTCAGCGCCAGCCAGATGCCGCCGCCGATCATGAAGCCGCCGGAGATGCGCGACATCATGCGCGTGCGGCGAGCCGAAAAGAACTTTCGAGCCCGCCCCGCGGCGATGGCGTAGAGCGCGTCCGTCATCACTGCCGTGACCATGAAGGTTGCGCCCAGCAGCGCGACCTGCGGGAAGTGGTCGCGGTTCATGTCCATGAACTGCGGGATGAAGGCGCCGAAGAACACCAGCACTTTCGGGTTCGACAGCAGCACCAGGAAACCTTGCAGGAAGAATCCGCCGCGCGGCGGCGCCGGCGGCTGGTCCACATTGACGCCCTCGACCGGCGCCCAGATCAGCTTGACGCCGAGCCAGACCAGATAGGCGGCGCCGGCAAAGCGCACCCAGTCGAACCAGTAGCCCATGGTCGCCATCAGCGAGGTCAGGCCGACCGCGACGATGCCGATGACGATGGCGAGGCCGGCCTGCGCACCGGCCACATTGGTCAGCGCCGCACGCGTGCCGTGGCGCAGCCCGTTGGCGATGACGAGGGTGACGATCGGACCCGGCAGCAGCGCGAGCGCGACGCAGGCGGCAAGGAAGGCGAGATAGGCTTGCAGAGACATCATGGGGAGGACTCGCTGACAGCGGTTTGGGGCATTAATGCATGGCACTCATTTTCCGTCCAGCGCCGCCGTCACCCACGTCTTCGTCTCGCGTCTCCAGGAACACGAGCACCGCGCACTGCATCACCATCTTGACAGGCAACCATTCGGTTGCATATTATCGCGGCCATGGATGAGGTCTTCAAAGCGCTCGCCGATGCGTCACGACGGTCGCTGCTCGACAGGCTTCACGCCAGGAACGGCCAGACGCTGAACGAGCTCTGCGAAGGTCTCGCGATGACGCGCCAGGCGGTGACCAAGCACCTTGCGATTCTGGAAGAGGCCAATCTGGTCACGACCATCAGGCACGGCCGGGAGAAGCTGCACTATCTCAATCCGGTTCCGATCCATCAGATCGGCGAACGCTGGATCAGGAAATTCGAGCGCGGCAAGCTCGCCGCACTCGGCGAGTTGAAACGCCAGTTGGAGAAGCGTGATGAGTAATCCGCAATTCGTCTATGTCACCTACATCGAGACCACACCAACGAGGCTGTGGGAGGCGCTGACATCGAGCGAGTTCACCAAGCAATACTGGTTTGGCGCCGAGGTCAGATCCGACTGGAAAATCGGCTCCCCTTTCGCGCTGCTGCTGGACGGCGAGACCACCGATTCCGGCGAAATCCTCGAAGCCGATCCGCCGCGGCGATTGTCCTACAGCTTCAAGCACCAGAAATACGAAGAGCTGCGCGGCGAACCGATCTCCCGGGTGGTCTTCACCATCGAACCGTTCGGCTCGCTCGTGCGTTTGACCGTGTTGCATGACGGCTTCGTCGAAGGCGGCAAATATCTCGGCGCCGTTTCCAACGGCTGGCCGGCGATCCTGTCCGGTCTCAAGAGCCTGCTGGAAAGCGGCAAAGTGCTGGCCATTCCGCGCGCAGCCCTCAACAAGGGATTCGATGCAAGATGAAACTCGATCAGTTCAAGCCGCTCACCGTCTACACGATTTACATCGCCGCGACGCCGGACAAGGTGTGGGAGGCCCTGACCTCCGCCGAGTTCAGCCTCAAATATTTTTCCGGCTTTGCGGTTGAGATGGAGCCAAGACTCGGCGGCAAATTCGTCGTGCGCGCGCCTGACGGATCGGAACACATCTCGGGCGATGTGTTCGAATACGATCCGCCGAACAAGCTGACGGTGACGTGGAACGTCAACTGGCCCGACCTCGTCGCGAAGCTCGGCACCACGCTTGTCACTTACGAGATCGAACAAGCCGGCGAGGCCGTCCGCCTCACCATGAGCGAACGTCACGATCGTTCGCTCAGCGACGACATCCTGTCCGGCGGCCGCACCGGCTGGCCCGCAATCCTGTCGGGGCTGAAGAGCCTGCTGGAAACGGGCAAGGCGCCGCAGATCAAGATGGCGCCGCCGGCGCAGATGCTGGAAGCGTTGAAGGCGATGGGTATCAAGACGCCGTAGCGGGCGAACTCCGCGCCGTCATCGCTTCTTCTTCACCGGAGGCGGATTGATTTCGTCGATCTTGCGACTGCAATCCGCTTCCGAATCGTGCGGGCCAGAGACAAAGGTCCCGCTGACCTTGATCGCGTACCAGCCCGACTCGACGCCGAGCCGGAGCGCTTCTTCTGTCTTGACGTGCCGTGGCGAGAGAGCTTGCATCGGTTGAGTTTGCATCGGGTGCTTTCGGTTGGCGTTCGATCTCATGATCGATCGCGGTGAAACCTTCAGGCGTCTGCGGCACGAGGCTGCCGCGTCCAACTCACCCGCTGGAGCGGGCAATATGCGCGACGACCGCTGCTGCGACGTCGCTACGAGTCGGCTCCGCCGGTGCGAGGGAATGAGGCGCTTCACGTCGCGCGAATAGTCGTGGCGCTGCATAGGCGCAGAAACGACAGATCTTTCGACATTCCCGCACCGTGCGCGCAATCGCAGCAATTAGCTATCGTTTTCTCGCCCGTGTCGCGCTTTTGAGGCGCCAAATGCCCCGTGCGACCGAATAAGCCGTCAAAGCCTTGTGATCGGCCGCTTCGTAGCCATGTTACGAGCTTAGCCAAGGGAAAATCGTATGAAGCTCCGCGTCGGGTTTGAGATGCTTTACGAATTCCCGCAGCCCACGCCTATGATCATGGTGTTGGGCACGCACTTCACCCGCGCCTCCGATGTCATCGTGCCCGACCTGCTGACCACCAGACCCTCGGTGCCGATCACTCCCTATCGCGACCTCTTCGGCAATTGGTGCAGCCGGATCGTGGCGCCAGCCGGCGCCTTTCGCCTTGCCGGCGACGGCGTCGTGAGCGACAGCGGCCTGCCCGACCCGGTGTTTCCGAACGCGGCTCAGCACGCCGTCGAAGCGCTGCCGACCGACACGCTCGTCTATCTGCTCGGCAGTCGCTATTGCGAGACCGATCGCCTGTCGGATATCGCATGGAAACTGTTCGAGCACACGCCGCCGGGCTGGGCGCGGGTCCAGGCCATCTGCGATTTCGTTCATCATCACATCGCTTTCGGCTATGAGCACGCGCGCGCAACCAAGACGGCGCGGGAGGCCTACGACGAAGGCAAGGGGGTGTGCCGCGACTATGCTCATCTTGCCATCGCGTTCTGCCGCTGCATGAACATCCCGGCACGCTACTGCACCGGCTATCTGAGCGACATCGGCACGCCGAAGCCCTGGGCCGTGGGAGATTTCGCCGGCTGGTTCGAGGCTTATCTCGGCGGAAGCTGGCACATGTTCGATCCCCGCAACAACACGCCGCGGATCGGCCGCGTTCTGATCGCACAAGGACGCGATGCCGCGGACGTCCCGATCACCCAGACCTTCGGTCCGAATAAGCTGGTCAATTTCAAAGTATGGACCGACGAGGTTGCCTGATGACAGACAGCAGCGTTGTGCTCAGCGCCGATGAATTTGCGTCGTTGGCCGAGATCGGCAAGGGCAAGGCGCAAGGCGAAATCCCGCAAGCGCACGGCGAGCGCCTGACCAACCTCGGTTATGCGATCAGGCGCCTCGGCGACCTCGAACTGACCTCATCCGGCGCGCGCCGGTTGGCAACGGGCGAATAGTTCGCTGCCGTTGCGTTCGGCTGCCTGTTAAGCCACCGGCACCACGATCCGCCGATAAAGATGCCAGGTCGCGTGCCCGAGCACGGGCAGCGTCACCACCAGCCCCAGAAAATACGGCAGCGCCGAGACGATCAGGACCATCACGATCACCGCGGCCCAGCCAATCATCGGCAGCGGGCTGGCCACGACCGCGCGCACGCTCGTCACCATCGCCGTGACGAAATCGACCTCACGATCGAGCAGCAGCGGAAACGACACCACGGTCAGCGAAAACAGGATCAGCGACAGCACCGCCCCGACCGCGTTGCCGATGCCGAGGAACAGCAAGCCCTCGTTCGTGGTCAGCACCACCGTCATGAATTCCTGCAGGCTCGAGAACGAGGCATGCAGGCCGAGCAGCAGCGCAATCAGAAGCCGCACCTGATACATCCAGACCACGAACACGAACAGCGTAACGAAGGCCATCCAACCGATCTCGCTGCGCGCGCGCACGGCCGACCAGATCGCGCCGGGCGAGATCGGCTCGCCGCGCTCGCGGCGACGGCTGACTTCATACAGACCGATCGCCACGAATGGCCCGAGCAGCGCGAAGCCGGCGGCGAGCGGATAGACCAGATAGACCATGCCGAACGCGGTGAAGCACAGCATGATGGCGATGCCGCCGGCGGCGTAGAGCCCACCGAAGCAGAGGCCGTAAAGCGGCAGCGCCTGGAAATCACGCAGGCCCTCGACCAGCGCCTCGGCGATATCGGTCGCCGCGACGGGACGCACCACCGGATCGACCTTGCCCGAAATGGACATCAGCTTCCTCCTCCTTGGCCGGCGCGATCTCCGTCGCACACGGATGAGTTCGATCTTAACGCCCTCGCGGCCGGCGCGCACGCGCGAGTTGATGGCCGGACGACGGTATCCCGAAGCCGCCCGCGCAGACCCGGGAAAACCGCCGCGCCGTCGGCGGCGCTCCCTTTAGGAGGCTCATCCGTGGTGCACGCGGCCCGAAATCTTTCCCCGTCGAGGACTTTTTCGGCCCCTTGCCTATGGACTGAGCGGAGGGTGGTGCCGCAAATTGGGTCTTTGAACGAACGCGCGATGACCAGGATGGACCGTCCCACCGATGAGCTTGCGTACCCGGCTACTGATACTCGTCATCGCGGCCATGCTGGTGCCGGCGAGCCTCGTCGGGTTGCGTTTCGTGCAGAACCGGAGCAGCGAAATCAACGCCGCCCTAGCCAATCTGGCAGCCTCGGCCGACGACATTGCGAGTGATCTGGGCGAGAAGATTCAAGGCACCGCGCAGCTTCATTACGGTCTGGCCCGTGCGCGCGACCTCGACACGCGCGACAAGGCGGCGTGCTCGGCGTTTCTGTCGGATGTGCGCGAGGAATACCCTCAGTTTACGGGAATCCTGACCATCGATCCGGACGGCAGCCTGTTCTGCGACTCGCTGCGGACCAACCGCACCCTCGATCTGAGGGATCGCGCCTATTTCAGGCAGGCCCTGGTCTCGCGCAGCGTCGTGGTTGAGCCGGTATTCGGCCGGCTGACCGGAACATCGGTGCTCCAGATCGCATATCCGGTGCGATCGGAGGCGGGCGCGCTGAAGCTGGTGCTGCTCGCCTCGTTCAACCTGCGCAAATTCGCCGAGTATCACCACAAGCGGCTGCTCGCCGAGAAGGATATCCTGCTCATCGACGCCAAGGGGACCGTTCTCGTCGCCCCCTCGACAGCCGGCTGGTCCGCGCCCGTGGGCGCGTCGATTGCAGGATCCGACCTGCTCCGCTTCGCGACGGCTCCCGATCAAAAAGCATTTCAGGAAGTGACCGATCGCGACGGCCGCACGCAGGTCTGGGCCGTCGCCCACTCGCCTTCGATCCGTGATGCCGGCCTCTACATCCTGGTCGGACGCTCCAAGGACGGATTGGTCGCGGCGGCGAATCGCCGGCTCTACGAGGACATGGCGATCCTCGCGGTGGCCTTGCTGCTGCTGCTGGCCGGCGTATGGATCCTCGCGACAGTGAGCGTCGGCCGCCAGGTCGGGCGGCTCGCCAACATGGCGAAGAGACTCGGGCTCGGAGATCTCAGCGCGCGAATTCCCCCTCCCCATCCGCGCGGCGAGCTGGGCGGATTGATGACCCTGCTCAACGGCACCGCCGAGTCGCTCGAGCAGCAACGCGCGGCCATCGCGGACCTCAACCAGAAGCTCAGCCAATCCCAGAAGATGGAGGCCATGGGCCAGCTCACCGGCGGCGTGGCGCATGATTTCAACAACCTCCTCACCGTCATTCTCGGCAATTCGGAGCATCTTGCCGACAGGCTGGCGGGGAACAAGGAGTTGCACCGGATCGCCGGCGACATCGCGACAGCCGCCGAGCGCGGCTCCGACCTGACGCGGAGCCTGCTCGCCTTCGCGCGCAAGCAGCCCCTGAGGCCGCGAGACATCGACATCAGCGAGAAGATTCAGGAGATGGAGCAGTTGTTGCGCCGCCCCCTGGGCGAGCACATCGAATGCACCTTCGCGCTCGAACCGGATGTGGGGTTGACCAGCGTCGATCCCGGCCAGCTGACGACTGCGCTGCTCAATCTCGTGCTCAACGCGCGCGATGTCATGCCGTTGGGCGGCAGGCTGACCATCGAGGCGCGCAACGCCTCGCTCGGTGAATCCGACCTTGACGTCAACGGCGAGCCGCGACCGGGCGACTATGTCATGGTGGCCGTGACCGACACCGGCAGCGGCATGACCGCCGAGGTGGCGAGCCGGGCGTTCGAGCCGTTCTTCACCACGAAGGAGGTCGGCAAGGGGACCGGGCTCGGCCTGAGCATGGTCTACGGGTTTGTGCGACAGTCCGGCGGACTGGTGCAGATGCAGTCCGCGCCGGGACAAGGCAGCACTGTCAGGCTGTTCTTCCCCCGCCTGGCAGAGCCGCCGAACGAGCATCTCTCACCCGCCGAAGGGATCGTCACGCGCGAAGGAAGCGAGACCATTCTCGTCGTCGAGGACGACGACATGGTTCGGACTTATGTCGAAAACGAGCTGAAGACGCTCGGCTACCGCGTCATCACGGCCGCAAGCGGCCCGGCGGCGCTCGACGTGTTGCGCCAGTCCGGCGACATCGACCTGCTGTTCACCGACGTCGTGATGCCCGGCGGCATGTTCGGGCCGGAGCTTGCCAGGCAAGCAATCCGGTTGCGGCCCGGGCTCAAGGTGCTCTTCACCTCCGGCTACAGCCAAAATCCGGTCAAGGCGCCCGATGGAATCGGCGATGCCCGCATCCTGACCAAGCCGTTCCGGCGGCGAGACCTCGCCGCGATGCTGCGGTCCGCGCTGTCGACGCCGTCGCGGTAGTCAGGAGCGCGACGCGAGGAGAAGCGCCGCACCCAGATTGGCCACGAACAAGGCCGCGTCGATGACGAAGATCCTGAGCATCGGGCCCTTCAACACGGGCCAGTAAGCCACTCCGACGCGTCCTCCTCGCAGCAGGACCGGAAGGTTGTAGGCGAACTGGCTGAAATGGCAGGCGGCAAAGAACAGGAACAGCACCAGCTGCGCTTCGACCGGCTGGAAGAAGACCGGTCGGGCTGCCAGAAGATAGAGCGACAGAAGGCCGATCGGCAGATTGATGCCGCCGAGGAATGCCACGCTGGCCGACAATGTCGGCGCGATCGGATTGGCGCGCTCCTCGCGCGGTACGAGAATTTTCAGCGTGTTGGCTTGCGCAATGCTGAACTGGATGAAGGCGCCGCCGAACCAGAGCGCGTTGAGGAGCAGCACGATATCCGAAAGACGCATGGCGGAGCCCTCCCACGGCTCGTTGGCCAGGAAAGTGGCAAAGCCCAGTCCTCATGTCAACCATGTTGACGTCAGGAATCGTCAGTTGGTGTCGGCGATCGCCTCCATGACGCCCATCCACGCAGCCGCACCGGTCGCTCCGATGCGATCGAACGCCTCGCGCAGCACCTTGCGCTCGTGGTCCGATGCACGCTGCTCGATGCGCTGCCCCGCGGCAGTCAGGCGCAGCAGTTTCGAGCGATGCTGCTCGGGCGAGCGTTTCGAGTTCACGAGCTTGCGCTCCAGCAACAAATTGAGCGGCCGGTTCAGGGCCTGCTTGGAAATGCCGAGGATCTCGATCAGCGAGCCGATCGCAATATCGGGCCGGCGCGCCACCACGTAGAGGATGCGATGGTGCGGCCGCGACAGTCCCTGCTTGGCGAGATACGCGTCGGCTTCGAGTGTCATCCCGCGCCAGCCGTAATACATGAGCTCCAGCGCCGCATCGAGATCGTGCAGCTTCGCCAGTGAAGCGCGGTGAAGCCCCGCGGCTTGAGACGTCTTTGCCATTGCAGGAAGCTAACCCCTCGCCCGCAGCTCGCGCCGCAGCACCTTTCCGGTGGCGGTCATCGGCAGTGTCTCCGCGAAATCCACGAAGCGCGGGTATTCGTGGGCGGCGAGCTGCACCTTGACGAACTCCTGGATCTCGCGCGCGAGTGCGTCGCCGGCGGCGAAGCCCGGGCGCAGCACGATCCAGGCCTTGATCGATTCGGTGCGGATCGGATCGGGAATGCCGACCACCGCCGCCATCGCCACCGCCGGGTGCTTCATCAGCGTGTGCTCGATCTCGGATGGGCCGACGCGATAACCGGCCGTGGTGATGACGTCGTCCTCGCGGCTGACGTACCAGAAGTAACCGTCCTCGTCCTGGATACCGAGATCGCCGGTGAGCAGGAACTCCCCGGCATATTTCTTCGCCGTCGCCTCCGGATTGCGCCAGTATTCGAGCATCGTGCAAGGACAGGGTTGGCGCACGCCGATGATGCCGCGCTGGCCACGCGGCTGCTCCTCGCCTCTGTCGTTGACGATGCGGACGTCGAAACCCGGCGTCGCCTTGCCCATCGAACCGGGACGGATCGGAAACAGATTCGCGTTGCTGCCGATCACGAGATTACATTCGGTCTGGCCAAACACCTCATGCGCGTCGATGCGGAAAGTCTCGCGCACCCAGCCGAGCAGCTCGCCGCCGAGGGACTCGCCGCCGGTAAAGATGCTGCGCAGCTTGACGCCCGGATGCGTCACGCCAGCCTGCCGCATCAGCTTCAGCGCGGTCGGCGGCAGGAACACATTGCGCACGCCGAGATCGGCCATCATCTGCATCGCCGCTTGCGGCTCGAACTTTCGCGCGCGGTGGCCGACCAGGGGAATGCCGTGATACCAGAACGCGAACAGGCCGTTGATGAGGCCGCCGATCCAGGCCCAGTCCGCCGGCGTCCACATCAGATCGCCGGGGTGCGGCAGGAAGTTGTGGCACATCTCGACATTGGGGAGATGTCCGAGCACGACGCGATGCGCATGCAGCGCGCCCTTCGGATTGCCCGTCGTGCCCGAGGTGTAGATGATCAGCGCGGGATCGTCCGCAGACGTGTCCACCAGCGTAAAGTCGGGCGATGCAGCCTTGAGCGAATTCCAGAACGATGTCGTGCCCGCCGGCGTTCGTTCGCCAACGATATAGATATTCTTCAGCTCCGGCAGACGGTCGCGAATCTTCGAAAGCTTCTCCCAGCCCCCCGCGTCGGTGACGATCGCCTTGGCTTGCGAGTTCGACAGGCGGAATTCCAGTGCGTCTTCGCCGAACAATGCGAACAGCGGAATGGAGATCATCGCCGAACGGAACGCCGCCATGTGCGCGATCGGCAGCTCCAGCGACTGCGACAGGAACACCGCGACGCGGTCGCCGCGGGCAAGACCATCTGCCTTCAGCACATTGGCGAAGCGGCGCGACATCTCCGCGACCTCGTCGAAGGATGTGCGCGTGATGGCGCCGTTCTCGTCGACATAGACCAGCGCCAGCCGGCCGGTGCCGTCGGCGTGGCGATCGCAGCAAGCCTCCGCCAGGTTGAAGCGCGCCGGGATCTCCCAGCGGAAATTGCCGTAGAGTTCATCGTAGGTGCTAGCTTCGGTGAGCATGGGATCGACCCTACCGCACCGTCGCGAAGAACTTGCGGACCTCTCCGACATAGAGCTCCGGCTGCTCGAATGCGGCGAAATGGCCGCCCTTCTCCATCTCGCTCCAATGCGTGATGTTGTGGAAGTTCGGCTCCATCCAGCGCCGCACCGGCGTGATGATCTCCTTGGGGAAGACAGCCACGCCCGTCGGCACCTTCACGACCGGCGTGGTCCGGCGCTTGCCGAAGCTTTCCCAATAGAGCCGCGCCGACGAGGTCGCGGTCTCCGTCGCCCAATAGAGCATGATGTTGTCGAGCAGCTCGTCCTTGGTGAAGATGTTCTCGGGATGGCCGTTGCAATCGGTCCAGGCCCAGAATTTTTCCAGAATCCAGGCCGCCTGCCCGCTCGGCGAATCCGTCAGACCGTAGCCGAGTGTCTGCGGCCGCGTCGATTGCTGCTTCGAATACCCGGAGTCGAGGTCAACGTAATGCTTGAGGCCGGCGAGCGCGCGTTTCTCTTCCGGCGTCGGTTCGCCCTCGACCTTCGGTGCCGCGTTGAAGGCGAGCGTGATGTGGATGCCGGCGCAATGCTCGGCGTCCTGCATGCCAAGCGAGGTCGTCACCGCCGAACCCCAGTCGCCGCCTTGCGCGCCATAACGTGTGTAGCCGAGCCGGTCCATCAGCCTGGCCCAGGTCGCGGCAATGCGATCGACGCCCCAGCCGGTGGTGTTCGGCTTGCCGGAGAACCCAAAGCCCGGCAGCGACGGACAGACGACGTGGAAGGCATCGGCAGGATGGCCGCCATGCGCGACAGGATCGACCAAGGGCGCGATCACCTTCTGGAATTCGACAATCGAGCCGGGCCAGCCATGGGTGATGATCAGCGGCAGTGCCGACGGCTCCTTCGAGCGCACATGCAGGAAGTGGATGTCGAGCCCGTCGATCTCGGTGGTGAACTGTTCGAAGCGATTGAGTTTTGCTTCGCGCGCACGCCAGTCGTAGCCATCAGCCCAATAGGTGCAGATCTCCTGGATCCATTTCAGCGGCGCACCCTGGCTCCAGTCGGAGACGAGCTCCGCCTCCGGCCAGCGCGTCCGGGCGAGGCGCGACTTGAGGTCGGTGAGGACGTCGTCGCCGATGGCGATGCGGAATGGCTTTATGGCAGTCATCGGTTGCTCCCGATTTGTCTATCGGGAGAGAGTAGACCGAACGGGCGCCGCATCAAAGGTGCACCTTCTCCCCTTGCGGGAGAAGGTGGCGCGAAGCGCCGGATGAGGGGTTTCTATCGGCAAATTCATGTCGTGAGAATGGTACACGCGGAGAGAGACCCCTCACCCGTCTCGCCGCTTACGCGGCGATCCACCCTCTCCCACAAGGGGAGAGGGCAAGAACTAGCCCGTCAGCGCAGCCTTCACCAAACCAGAGGCCTTGCCGAAATCCATCTGGCCGGCGTACTTCGTCTTCAACACGGCGATCACCTTGCCCATGTCCTTCATGCCGGCGGCGCCGGTCTCGGCGATCGCGTCCGAGATCGCCTTCTTGACGTCGTCGTCCGACATCTGCTTCGGCAGATACGCCGAGATCACCGCGATCTCCTCGCGCTCCTGCGCCGCGAGCTCGGCACGGCCGCCCTTCTCGTAGAGCTCGACCGACTCCTGGCGCTGCTTGATCATCTTCTGGAATACGCCGAGCAGGTCCGCGTCCGAGAGCGGCGGCTTGCCGCTGCCGCGCGCCTCGATGTCGGCGTTCTTGATGGTCGAGTTGACCATGCGCAGCGTGGACAGCTTGCGCTCTTCCTTGGCCTTCATGGCCTCCTTGACCGCATTGTTGATGTCGTCGCGCAGCATGATCGTGACCCCTTCGCATATCCGACGCCTGATCTAGGCCGTTCGCGGCCCCGAGACAACCGGGGTTCCCAGCCATTCGACCAGCGCCCGCACCGTCGCCGCAGGCTGCTCCGGCTGCGGCAGATGTCCGCAATTCTCCAGAACGACGAGCCTTGCGCCGGCAATGCCCTCCGCCATCTCCTTCGAGAAGGCGTTGGGAATCGTGTTGTCCGCATCGCCCGTCAGCACCAGCGTCGGGCATTTGATCGTGGCAAGCGTCGGCCGTGAATCCACCCGCGCGATGATCGCGGTCTGCTGCCGCAGATAGCCTTCGACGCCCACGTCCTCGCCCTGCTCGTGGACGAGTTGGCGAATGCCGGAATCGTCGCGGCGCGACGGATGTACCAGTTCGGGAAACATCTCCTCGCGCGCGGCACGCAGCTCGCCGCGCCGGGCCCGCTCCATCAGGCCGCGGCGGCGCGCGGTCGCCTCCTCCGTGTCGGGCCGCGCCTGGGTGTTGATCAGCGCCAGCTTCGTCACCCGCTCGGGCGCCTGGCGCATGATCTCCAGCGCGATGTAGCCGCCCATGGAATGGCCGGCGAGCGCGAAGCGCGGCGGCGCCTCGCTCAGCACCCGCCGGGCGATCGCCGCCATGTTGTCGTCGCGAACATGGTTGGCGACCATCACCGGGCCGAACCGCCACAGCGCCGGGATCACCGGCGCATAGATCCGGGCCGAGGAGGCTAGTCCCGGAACCAGCAAAATCGGCGTCGTCTGGTCCATTATTGCCTCCGAAGCCCCCGAATTTGCCGGAAATTATGCCGCGGAGCTTAGGGGCCCAAGGCGACCTGTCAAATATGCAAAAACGCATGTGAATCGCCACATCTCCGCTTTGACGCGGGCGCCCGCGGGGACTATGAACCGGGCTCATGACACAACATGACAACGATCCCGCCTGGCCGGACCACAAACCGACCGCGCTGTTGGTGCTTGCCGACGGTACGGTGCTGGAAGGCTTTGGCCTCGGCGCCGAAGGCCAAGCCGTCGGCGAGGTCTGCTTCAACACCGCGATGACCGGCTATGAGGAGATCCTCACCGATCCCTCTTATGCCGGCCAGCTCATCACCTTCACCTTCCCGCATATCGGCAATGTCGGCACCAATGACGACGACATCGAGACGGTGAACATGGCCGCGACGCCCGGCGCGCGCGGCGTGATCCTGCGCACCGCGATCACCGATCCCTCGAACTACCGCGCCACCAAGCACCTCGACCAGTGGCTGAAGGCCCGCGGCATCATCGGCCTCTCCGGCATCGACACCCGCGCGCTGACCGCGCTGATCCGCAGCAAGGGCATGCCCAACGCCGTGATCGCGCACGCCAAGGACGGCGAGTTCGACCTGCACGGCCTGAAGGAAGAAGCGCGCGAATGGCCGGGCCTCGAAGGCATGGACCTCGTGCCGATGGTCACCTCCGGCCAGCGCTTCACCTGGGACGAGACGCCGTGGCTGTGGGAGAAGGGCTTTGGCCGTCAGGACAAGCCTGAGTTCAACGTCGTCGCCATCGACTACGGCATCAAGCGCAACATTCTGCGCCTGCTCGCCGGCGTCGGCTGCAAGGTGACGGTGGTGCCGGCAACGACGTCATCCGAGGACATCCTGGCGATGAAGCCGGACGGCGTGTTCCTGTCGAACGGTCCCGGCGATCCGGCCGCGACCGGCAAATATGCCGTGCCCGTGATTCAGGACGTGATCAAGTCGGGCACGCCGACATTCGGAATTTGTCTCGGCCACCAGATGCTCGGCCTCGCGGTCGGCGCCAAGACCAAGAAGATGCACCAGGGCCATCACGGCGCCAATCATCCCGTGAAGGACGAGACCACCGGCAAGGTCGAGATCACCTCGATGAATCACGGCTTTGCCGTGGACGAGAGCACGCTGCCGACGGGCGCGACCCAGACCCACATCTCGCTGTTCGACGGCTCCAATTGCGGCATCCAGCTCGACGGCAAGCCGGTGTTCTCGGTGCAGTACCACCCCGAGGCCTCACCGGGTCCGCGCGACTCGCACTATCTGTTCCAGCGTTTTGCGGACCTGATGCGGCAGAAGAAGAGCGCGTAAGGCGCGCGCTCTCCTGCGACTGCTTTGACGACATCGAGCCCGGGCCTTCTCCCGGGCTTTTGTCGTTCCGGGGCGCAGCGCAGCGCGAACCCGGAATGACAGCGGAACGAGGAACGCCGCTCAACTCCTATCGTTGATCACTGCTACGGTCACGCAGGAGCCCCTTATGTCCGTCGTCCGCGACAATGCCGAGCCGCTCGCCATCGTGTTTGAGGATGACGGGCTCGTGCCGAACAATATCCTCCCCTTCCTGGTCTACCAGGCCGCAGTGAAGCTCGATTCCAGACAGCCGGAAGAGACGATCGAACGCTTGTTCGAAGCGAACGGCTGGGGCGGCACGTGGCGCAATGGCGTCTTCGATTATCTGCATTATCACGCGACGGTGCATGAGGTGCTCGGCGTTGCGCGTGGCAGCGCGCGCGTTCGCTTCGGCGGCGACCATGGCCAGGAGCTGGAGATCAAGGCCGGCGACGTCGCGATCCTGCCCGCCGGCACAGGTCACCAACGCATCAAGGCCAGCGAGGATTTCTGCGTGATCGGCGCCTATCCGCCGGGCGCGAAGATGGAGATCACCCGCGCAACGCCGGAGAACCACGCGAAAGCGCTAAAGACGATTCCAAACGTCGCGCTGCCGCCGGCCGATCCGGTGGCCGGCAAGGACGGGGCGCTGATGCGGTTGTGGCGGTACTAGCGGCGCTCCTCCAACAAACTCCGCAGTCGTCCGGCGAAGGCCGGGACCCATAGCCGCGAAAGGTAGCTTGGCGAAGATTCGCAATTGCGCATCTCGCGCCACAACTTCTCCCTGGGGGTATGGGTCCCGGCCTTCGCCAGGACGACGACGTGGAAGCAATCCAGCGTGCGCCTACGCCTCGTTCGCGCCTTCCTGTCTCGTGGCTTCGAACAAAAACCAGGTGCGGCGCTCGGTCTCGTCGATGAAGTTCTCGAGGATGCTGGCGCTGGCGACGTCACCGGCGTCGTCGCAGACCTCGTGTGCCTTGCGCATTGCCGCGGCGACATGCTTGTTGTCCTGCATCAGCTCGCGCAGCATCTCGCGCGGCGGGACATAGTCTTCGTTGTTGTCCTTGATGGTCTGGAGTTTCGCGACCTGGCCGATCGATTTCAGCGTGGTGCCGCCGATCTTGCGGACGCGCTCGGCGAGCTGGTCGGTGGTGGCGAAGATCTGGTCCGACTGCTCGTCGAGCAGCAGATGATAGTCGCGGAAATGCCGGCCGCTGATATGCCAGTGGAAATTCTTGGTCTTCAGATACAGCGCGAACGCGTCGGCCAGGAGCACGTTGAGTGCCTCCGAAACCTTGCTGACCGCCTGGGACGACAGATCGGTGGGGGTATCGAGGTCGGGCGAGACCTTTTGTGGGGCTTTGCTCACGGGAAACCTTCCTGTTAGGACGCGGACATTGACGGCGCGCCGCCGCACCCCTAACGCAGGCGGGCAGCGCCGGTTCCTTCAGCGGAACCGTTTGGCCGGGGCCCTCGGATACCATGGACGATTGGATCGATTATTACGACTCGACGCATACGATCTATGTCAGCAAGCTGCATCGCGACTTGCACTTTCAGATCATCGCGCGGGACATCATCGCCTACATCTCCTCGCCCGAGGCGACCGTGCTCGACTATGCCTGCGGCGAGGCGCTGTCGGCGAGCCAGGTCGCGGCCGCCTGCGGCCAGCTGATCCTTGCCGAGCCCGCGCCCGGCGTGCGCGGCCGGTTGATCGCCCGGTTTGCCCCGAACACGAAGATCCGCGTCCGCTCGCTCGATGACGTCCGCAAGATGCAGGAGCAGTCGATCGATCTCGTCGTGATGAACTCGGTCGCGCAATACATGACGCCGGACGAGCTCGACGCCGCGCTCCTCAACTTCCGCCGTATCCTGAAGCCCGCGGGCAAGCTCGTGCTGGGCGATGTCCTCCAGCCCAATGTCGGCATGCTCAGGGACGTCACGGCGCTGCTCAGCTTCGGCCTGCGGCACGGCTTTTTCAAAGATGCGCTGATCGGGCTGATCAGCACCGCACTGTCAGATTACCGCCAGCTGCGCACGCGCATCGGGCTGCAACGCTACAGTGAGGAGGAGATCACCGCCAAGCTGAAGGCAGCCGGCTTCGCGGTCCAGCGCGCTCACCGCAATATCGGCCACAATAGCTGGCGCATGACCTTCGTCGCGCGGCCGCCATTGGTTCGGTAAGCTTCCTGGGTTCTTAAGGACCCTGGGTTCGTTAAGCATAACGTCTGCCTGAGGTGGCTTGTCGCACCCCGATCGGCAATGATCGCCGCGGCCCGGTGGCGGAACTGTCTACGCGAGGGCGATGCATCGCTCTTTATCCTGGTTCAAATCCAGGCCGGGTCTCCACGCTTCGCCCCTTCGGGGCTACGCGAGGCGCGGCCACGGGAGGCCTGAAGGGGCGAAGCGTGTCCGGCATAGCTGGAGCGAAGCGCAAGCGTAGACGGACTGGCCGCCCAATCCTCAATCAGCCTCAACCACTTCACATTCCGACACAAGCCGCAGCCGGTCGGCATCCTTTGCGGCGGAGGTGATGACGGCATCGAGCAGGCCCGGAAAACGTGCGTCCAGATCCTCGCGGCGCAGCCGCATGAAGCGGTTGGTGCCGGCGACGCGGGTCTGCATCAGGCCGCATTCGCGTAGCTTGGCGAAGTGATAGGCCAGATTCGACTTGCCGCTGAGCCCGTTGAAATCGCCGCAGCACAGCTCGCCGCTGACACGTTCCTGCTGCGCGAGCTGGTACACGATCGCCAATCTGATCGGATCGCTCAGGCAATCCAGAACCATCGGCAGTTCGATCTGCTCGCGGGTGGGGTGGGGTGGGGTTCGGCTCATGGTCTGACGATCATAGCGAAATGGCCTCGATGTTCAATAGTTCTTGAACCAATTGACTCCTGGCCCGGCCCCGTCAAAAGTTCAATAAACATTGAACATATGGAATTCTCGGATGAGCGTGTTCTGGTTGGCCCTGGCAGCCTTTGCGATCGGCACGGAAGGCTTTGTCATTGCTGGGCTTTTGCCGTCTATCGCAACGGACTTGGCGATTTCCGTCCCCGCCGCCGGGCAGTTGGTCACGGCCTACGCGCTCACCTATGCGGTCGGCTCGCCGATCCTGGCGGTGACGCTGAACAATATCGACCGCCGCACCGTGCTGGCCCTGGCGCTATCGACCTTCATCGCCGGAAACCTCGCGGCGATGGTGGCATCCAACTACGCCCTGCTGCTGGCCTCGCGCATGCTGATGGCGCTGGGCTCCGGGCTGTGCATGCCGACCGCGCTGGCCGTATCGGTGGCCGTCGCCGCGCCGGAGCGACGCGGCCGCGCGGTGGCGCTGGTCACCTCGGGCCTCACGGTTGCGACCGTCATCGGCGTTCCCCTCGGCAATCTCGTCGGCAGCCTGCTCGGCTGGCGCGCGACCTTTGCCATGGTCGCCCTGATCGGCGCCGTTGCGCTCGCCGGCCTCCTGCTCGGCCTGCCCCGCGGCCTGCCGCGCAACACGGCCTCGCTCAGCGATCGGCTGGCAGTGGCGCGTCACCGCAATGTCCTGACCGCGCTTCTGATCACGATCTTATGGGCGCTCGGCGGCTTCACAGTGTTCACCTATTTCGCGATCCCGCTGCGCAGCCTTGGATTCGATGCGTCGCAGATCAGCCTCGCGCTGCTGGTGTTCGGCGGCGCCGCCGCGATCGGCAACATGCACGGTGGCGTCCTGGCCGACCGGCTCGGCACGCTCGCCACGGCAGGTCTCGGGCTTGCCGGCATGGCCAGCGCGCTGATCCTGCATTCGCTGGTCCTGAAGCTGATGCCGGGACAGGCGCATTATGCGGTGCTGGGCGCGATCTTCCTCTGGGGCATCTCGGGCTGGGCGTTCTACCCGGCCCAGGTCGCCAGCATCATCCGGATCGAGCCGCAGGCCTCGATGATCGCGCTCTCGCTCAACGCCTCGGCCATGTATCTCGGCTTTGCGATCGGCGGAGCCTTGGGCGGCGCCGTGCTTGCGGCGTGGAGCCCGGCCGATCTCGGCTGGGTCGGCGGATTGAGCGTTTCGGCGGCTGTTCTGGTGCATCTCGCTCGGGGTTGGCAGGCCCGGCCAAAACCGGTCAAAATTGCCGGTTGATGGGCGTTTTTCGGGGTTTCGCCGCCCCGAAAACTGGTCTAAGACCCACCCCGCGCGCGAGGGGGGACCACCGCGCTCTCGGCCAAAGGGACGCGCAGCAGGCGCGCCCTTTTTTTGTGCCCAAATTCCACTTCGGCGAGAGTTGATGCCCAAACGTACAGACATCACCACCATCCTGATCATCGGCGCCGGTCCCATCGTGATCGGCCAGGCCTGCGAGTTCGACTATTCGGGCACCCAGGCGGTGAAGACGCTGAAGGAAGAGGGCTATCGCATCGTCCTCGTCAATTCCAATCCGGCCACCATCATGACCGACCCGGAATTGGCCGATGCCACCTATATCGAGCCGATCACGCCCGAGATCGTCGCAAAGATCATCGAGAAGGAACGTCACGTCATTCCGGGCGGCTTCGCGCTGCTGCCGACCATGGGCGGACAGACCGCGCTGAACTGCGCGCTGTCGCTGCGCCAGCAAGGCACGCTCGAAAAGTTCGACGTCGAAATGATCGGCGCCACCGCGGACGCGATCGACAAGGCCGAAGACCGCCAGTTGTTCCGCGAGGCCATGACCAAGATCGGGCTCGAGACGCCGAAGTCGCGGCTCGCCAACGCCTCCGCCCTGAAGAAGGCCTTCCGCGACAAGTACCAGGCCGAACGCGCAAAGGCGTCGGGCGCGGAGCTCGCAGAGCTCGAGCGGCAGTGGACGCTCGGCGAGAGCGACCGCCGCAAGCGCTATCAAGAATATGCGCTCGGCCAGGCGCTGATGGCGCTGTCCGAGATCGGCCTGCCCGCGATCATCCGCCCCTCCTTCACCATGGGCGGCACCGGCGGCGGCATTGCCTACAACAAGGAAGAGTTCCTCGACATCATCGAGCGCGGCCTGGATGCGTCTCCCACCAACGAAGTGCTGATCGAAGAATCCGTGCTCGGCTGGAAAGAGTACGAGATGGAGGTGGTGCGCGACAAGAACGACAATTGCATCATCGTCTGCTCGATCGAGAACCTCGATCCGATGGGCGTACACACCGGCGACTCCATTACCGTGGCGCCGGCGCTGACGCTGACCGACAAGGAATACCAGATCATGCGCGACGCCTCGCTGGCGGTGCTGCGCGAGATCGGCGTCGAGACCGGCGGCTCCAACGTGCAGTTCGGCGTCAACCCCGAAGACGGCCGCATGGTCGTCATCGAGATGAATCCGCGCGTGTCGCGCTCTTCCGCCCTGGCTTCGAAAGCCACCGGCTTTCCGATCGCAAAGGTCGCTGCCAAACTTGCGGTCGGCTACACGCTCGACGAAATCGCCAACGACATCACCGGCGGCGCCACGCCGGCTTCGTTCGAGCCGACGATCGACTACGTCGTCACCAAGGTGCCGCGTTTCGCCTTCGAGAAATTCCCCGGCGCCTCCACCACGCTGACCACGTCGATGAAGTCGGTCGGCGAAGTCATGGCGATCGGCCGCACCTTCCAGGAAAGCCTTCAGAAGGCATTGCGCGGGCTCGAGACCGGCCTCACCGGCCTCGACGAGATCGAGATCGAAGGTCTCGGCCGCGACGACGACAAGAATGCGATCCGCGCTGCGCTCGGCACGCCGACGCCGAACCGGCTGCTCCAGGTCGCGCAGGCGATGCGGCTCGGCTGGTCGGACGAGGAGATCTTCAATTCCTGCAAGATCGATCCGTGGTTCCTCAGCGAGATGCGCGGCATCGTGGACATGGAAGCGAAGGTCCGCAAGAACGGCCTGCCGGGCAACGCCTTCGGCATGCGCACGCTCAAGGCCATGGGCTTCTCCGATGCCCGGCTCGCGGTGATCGCGGAGACGACGGAGGCGGAGGTTACGGCGAAGCGCCACGCGCTCGGCGTTCGCCCGGTCTACAAACGCATCGATACCTGCGCGGCCGAGTTCGCTTCGCCCACCGCCTACATGTACTCGACCTATGAGGCGCCGTTCGCGGGCACGCCCGCGGACGAGAGCTCGCCGTCCGACAAGAAGAAGGTCATCATCCTCGGCGGCGGACCGAACCGCATCGGCCAGGGCATCGAATTCGACTATTGCTGCTGTCACGCCTGCTTCGCGCTGCACGACGCCGGCTACGAATCCATCATGGTCAACTGCAACCCGGAGACGGTGTCGACCGACTACGACACTGCGGACCGGCTCTATTTCGAGCCGCTCACCGCCGAGGACGTGCTGGAGATCATCGCGAAGGAACGCACGAACGGCACGCTGCACGGCGTGATCGTGCAGTTCGGCGGCCAGACCCCCCTCAAGCTCGCGCGGGCGCTGGAAGCCGCCGAAGTGCCGATCCTCGGCACCTCGCCCGACGCCATCGACCTTGCGGAAGACCGCGATCGCTTCAAGCGGGTGCTCGACAAGCTGCGGCTGAAGCAGCCCAAGAACGGCATCGCCTATTCGGTCGAGCAAGCGCGCCTGGTCGCAACCGATCTCGGCCTGCCGCTGGTGGTGCGCCCGTCCTACGTGCTCGGCGGCCGCGCGATGCAAATCATCCGCGAGGAAAACCAGCTCAGCGATTACCTGCTCGGCACGCTGCCGGAGCTGGTGCCGGGGGACGTCAAGGCGCGCTACCCGAACGACAAGACCGGCCAGATCAACACCGTGCTCGGCAAGAACCCGCTGCTGTTCGACCGCTATCTGTCCGATGCGACCGAGATCGACGTCGACTGCCTCTGCGACGGCAAGGACACTTTCATCGTCGGCATCATGGAGCACATCGAGGAAGCCGGCATCCACTCCGGCGACAGCGCCTGCTCGCTGCCGCCGCACTCGCTGGACGACAAGATGATCGAGGAGCTGGAGCGGCAGACCCGCGAGCTGGCGCTCGGCCTCGACGTCGTCGGCCTGATGAATGTGCAATACGCCATCAAGGACGGCGAGATCTACGTGCTCGAAGTCAATCCGCGCGCCTCGCGCACGGTGCCCTTTGTCGCCAAGGTGGTCGGCACGCCTGTCGCGAAGATCGCGGCGCGCGTCATGGCCGGCGAGAAGCTTGCCGATTTCAAGCTGAAGAAGGCGAACCTCGATCATGTCGGCGTGAAGGAATCGGTGTTTCCGTTCGCCCGCTTCCCCGGGGTCGATACCGTGCTCGGCCCCGAAATGCGCTCGACCGGCGAGGTCATGGGCATCGACCGCTCCTTCGCGGTGGCGTTCGCCAAGAGCCAGCTCGGCGGCGGCACGCGGGTGCCGCGCAAGGGCACGGTGTTCGTCTCGGTCCGCGAGAGCGACAAGACGCGCATCACCGAGGCCGTTCGCGAGCTGCATTCGCTCGGCTTCAAGGTGCTGGCGACGTCGGGCACGGCCCGCTTCCTGACCGACCAGGGCATCCCGACCGAGAAGGTGAACAAGGTGCTGGAGGGGCGGCCGCACATCGTCGACGCCATCACCAATGGTGACGTCCAGCTCGTCTTCAACACCACCGAAGGCCCGCAGGCGCTCGCCGACAGCCGTTCGCTGCGGCGCGCGGCCCTCTTGCATAAAGTGCCGTATTACACCACTCTTTCCGGGGCCGTGGCGGCCGCGCAGGGCATCCGCGCCTATCTGGGCGGGGACCTTGAGGTTCGGACCCTGCAGAGCTACTTTTCGGAAACCTGATCGCGAGCGGAAGGCCCCACCTTCCGCTAAGTGATTGGCGATTAAGCCACTATGGCCGGAGGAACTGTCCGGCCATATGGTTGTTCTGTTCCGGTGCCAAGCCCATATGAACGTTCGGCGGCACGCGCGTTGAGCCCCCGGACAGACTGACGAATCAAGTTGCGTGCGCGCTGACATGTCAGGGCGCGCGCGACCGAAGGACGAGAGAAGAGATGGAAAAGGTACCGATGACAGCGGGCGGCTTTGCGGCGCTCGGGGAAGAACTGAAGAAGCGCCAGTCGGAGGACCGTCCGCGGATCATCGAGCATATCGCCGAGGCGCGCTCGCACGGAGACCTGTCGGAAAACGCGGAATACCACGCCGCGAAGGAAGAGCAGTCCCACAATGAAGGCCGCATCGCCGAGCTCGAGGACAAGCTGGCGCGCGCCGACATCATCGACATCTCGAAGCTGTCCGGCGACACCATCAAGTTCGGCGCCACCGTGACACTGGTCGACGAGGACACCGAAAAGAAGACGGTGTGGCAGATCGTCGGCGAGGTCGAGGCCGACGCCAAGAAGGGCCGCATCTCCATCACCTCGCCGCTCGCGCGCGCGCTGATCGGCAAGAAGAAGGGTTCAACCGTCGAGGTCAACGCACCCGGCGGCGCCAAGGCTTATGAGATCACCAAGGTGGAGTGGCGGTAGCGATTTGCCGTCGCGTGTGATTTGAAAAAGGCCGTGCACCGCGCGGCCTTTTTTATGTGTGTGTTGCTGGCAATGAGGTGGGATGATCCTCCCCCCGCGTCATTGCGAGCGAAGCGATGCAATCTAGAATCCTTCCGCGGAGACCGCCTGGATTGCTTCGCTCCGCTCGCAATGACGGAGGAGGCGCTACCTTCGTCCCCTCACGTCCAGCGGCACGGCCGCCTCGTATTTCGAATTGTGCAGCACCAGCGAGGTCCGCACGTTGCGGACGTGTGGGGCGGCGGTCAAATGGGTGACGAAATCCTGGAAGGTCGCCATGTCGGGTGCGACGCATTTCAGGATGAAATCGACTTCGCCCGACAGCATCCAGCACTCGCGCACCAGCGGCTCGGCGCGGACGAACTCCTCGAAGGCGCGCAAATCCGCCTCGGCCTGGCTGGAGAGATGCACTGCGGCAAACACCGTAACGTCGAAGCCGAGCTTGCGCGCGTCCAGAAGCCCGCGATAGCCGTGGATATAACCCTCCTCCTCCAGCGCCCGGACTCGGCGCAGGCAGGGCGGCGGCGAAATGCCGACGCGCTTGGCCAGCTCGACATTCGTGATTCGACCGTCGGCCTGAATCTCGGTGAGAATTTTCAGGTCGATCTCGTCTAGGTTCCGCGACACGTGATTGGAACTCCTGGCATTTGCGGCGGTATTGGTGGGTCTGTCGCAATCCTCATAGCCCAGACCGCACGACTGGCGCAATTTTATTGCGCGTGCAGCGCAATCGACTTTTGTTCCTTGTTGGAAAAATCCGCCGACAGGGAATGCAATTCTTGCATAGCTCACCAGAAGGCTTAGATTACCTCTGATATTTCAGCGCCTCCGCGAGGCCTCCCGGCACGTTCCGCGCCCGCGCTGCAATCCCCCGTGAAAGGCATCCGTCGAAATGTCCGCCGCTGTCCATGCAAAGGTCGTCATCATCGGCTCCGGCCCCGCCGGCTACACGGCGGCGATCTACGCCGCGCGCGCGATGCTCGAGCCGATCCTGATCCAGGGCATCCAGGCAGGCGGCCAGCTCACCATCACCACCGACGTCGAGAACTATCCCGGCTTTGCCGACGTGATCCAGGGCCCCTGGCTGATGGAGCAGATGGAGAAGCAGGCACTGCATGTGGGCACCCAGATCAAGACCGATCTGGTGACGAAGCTCGACACCTCGCAGCGACCCTTTCGCCTGACCTGCGACAGCGGCGACGTCTATCTCGCCGACACCGTCATCCTCGCCACCGGCGCCCAGGCGCGCTGGCTCGGGCTGCCGTCCGAAGCGAAATTCCAGGGCGGCGGCGTCTCGGCCTGTGCCACCTGTGACGGCTTCTTCTACCGCAACAAGGACGTCGTTGTGGTCGGCGGCGGCAACACCGCGGTCGAGGAAGCCCTGTACCTCACCAACCATGCCTCGCAGGTCACCATCGTGCATCGTCGCGATCACTTCCGCGCCGAACGCATCCTGCAGGAGCGTCTGTTCAAGCACCCGAAGATCAAGGTGGTCTGGGACTCGGCCGTCGACGAAATCTGCGGCACCGAGAATCCGAACAAGGTCACCCATGTGCGACTGAAGAACGTCAAGACCGGCGCGTTGACCGACGTGCCGACCGACGGCGTCTTTGTCGCCATCGGGCATGCCCCGGCGACCGAGCTCGTGGCCGGGCAGATCAAGCTGAAACCGTCGGGCTATGTCGAGGTCGCCCCGAACTCGACCGCCACCTCGATCCCCGGCCTGTTCGCCGCCGGCGACGTGGCCGACGAGACATATCGTCAAGCGGTCACGGCGGCCGGCCTCGGCTGCATGGCAGCGCTCGAGGCGGAACGATTTTTGGCCCTGCGCGCCAGCGAGCGCGCGGCAGCGGAATAGACATCATGGCACGCACACGCGACGGATTTACGGATATGGACTGGGACAAGCTGAAGGTGTTTCACGCGGCGGCGGAAGCTGGCAGCTTCACGCACGCGGGCGAGCAGCTCGGCCTGTCGCAATCGGCGGTGTCACGCCAGGTCTCGGCGCTGGAGCAGGAGCTCTCGGTCTCGCTGTTCCACCGCCACGCCCGCGGCCTGATCCTCACCGAGCAGGGCGACCTCCTGTTCCGCACCGCGCATGACGTGTTCATGCAGCTGCAGGCGGCGCGCGCGAAACTGACCGACAGCCGCGAGCGGCCGAGCGGCGATCTCAAGATCACCACCACACCCGGCGTCGGCATCAACTGGCTGATCCCGCGACTCGGGGAATTCACCGCGCTCTATCCGGAGATCCGGATCTCGCTGATCGTCACCGACGAGGAGCTTGATCTCTCGATGCGCGAGGCCGACGTCGCGATCCGCACCCGCAAGCCGACGCAGCCGGATCTCATCCAGCGCAAGCTGTTCGCGATGGGCTTCCACGCTTATTGCTCGCCTGATTACATCAAGCGCTTCGGGACGCCGCGCACGCTGGAGGAGCTCGACTCCCACCGCATCATCACGCTCTCCGACGGCAACTTCGCGCCGCATCTTCAGAACCGCAACTGGCTGGTCGAAGCGGGGCGCAACGGCTCGGGTCCGCGCGAAGCCTATTTCAGGGTCAACAACATTCTCGGCCTCGTCCGCGCCTGTCAGCAGGGCCTCGGCATCGCCGCGCTGCCGGACTATCTGATCGAAGAACAGAGCCGCCTCGTGCAGCTGTTCGGCGAATCGGATTCGATCCAGCTCGATACGTATTTTGTTTATCCCGAAGAGCTGAAGACGGTCGCGCGCGTGCAAGTGTTCCGCGACTTCGTGGTGAGCAAAGCGCAGCGCTGGCCGTCCTGATTTCCGCATGTCAGACATGCGGCTCGGACGCTTGATGCAGGGCGCGAGGCTAGCCCATAATGTTTCTACGCTGAGCCTTCGCGTTGCGCATTTGTCCCCCTCCTCCAGTGGCGCGGGAGTTCAGTAATCCCTCTTGGAAGGTGATTGTGTCGGCCTCACGTGGCCAATACCTTAAGCCGGGCTCGATCGAGCCCGGCTTTTTTTTGGCGGATTCGGCCTTCGCCCTCCACGTGTATTGACAGTTCCATGCTTACCCCGCATCATTTGCAAATGATCACGAAGTCGTGCGCAATCTCGTCGCAGGCAATCGCCTCGAAAAAAGGCCCCCATCTGGGGACCTCGGATTTTTGCGCGCGCTAACAGCCTTCGTCATCGCGAGCCGAAACTTCGAAAACCCCGCCGCCTGGACGGGGTTTTTTCATGTGCCCCCGTCTCAGGATTTTTCCCGAGAAGGAGATGGAACATGACCGGACTACAGGAACATTTGCACGGGCTCTGGCTGCCGCTGGTGACGCCGTTTCGCGACGGCGCTCTCGACGAGAGGTCGCTGCGCCGGCTGACACGGCATTACAGCGGACAGGCCGTCGACGGCTTCATCCTGGGGGCGACCTCCGGTGAGGGCATGACGCTGCGCGACGCCGAGCTCGAACGCCTCGTCGCCATCGTGCGCGACGAACTGACCGCCGGCCACAGCAAGCTTCCGATCTGCCTCGGACTTTCAGGCGCGGACACCTCGCGGCTGAAGGAGCGTCTCGACGAAACCGCGGACTGGCCGATCGACGGTTATCTGATCGCGAGCCCGTATTATGTGCGGCCGTCGCAGCGCGGGCTCTTGGCGCATTTCGAGGCGCTCGCCGATCACGCCGCCTGGCCGCTCGCGCTCTACAACATTCCGTATCGCACCTCGGTCAACATCACCAACCAGACGCTGCTGCGGCTTGCCGGGCATCCGAACATCATCGGCCTGAAGGATTGCGGCGCGAGCCGCGAGCAATCCATCGCGCTGCTGCGCGACCGCCCTGCGGACTTTCGCGTGCTGACCGGCGAGGATGCGAATTATTTCGAGGCGCTCAGCGACGGCGCCGACGGCGGCATCGTGCTGTCAGCCCATCTCGAGACCGCGACGTTTGCGGCTGTCCATGCCGAGCTGAAGCGCGGCAACCACGATGCAGCGCTGGCGCGCTGGCAGGAGGTCGCGGACCTGACGCGCCTGTTGTTCACCGAGCCCAGTCCCGCCCCGGCGAAGTACTGGCTGTGGCGCACGGGCCTGATCGACAGCCCCGAAGTGCGCCTGCCGATGGTCGAGGTCGGCAGCGAACTCGCAGTCCAGATCGATCGCGAGATCGAACGGCGGATGCAAGTCGCAGCGTAGCTTTGTCACTCCGCACGCCGTTCCCCTTCTCCCCTTGCGGGAGAAGGTGGCGCGAAGCGCCGGATGAGGGGTTTCTCTCCGCGCGCTCACTGCAGCAGATGCAGTCGCGGAGACGACCCCTCACCCGTCTCGCCGCTATCGCGGCGAGCCACCCTCCCCCGCAAGGGGGGAGGGAAAAAACCGCCGTGGTTAACCGCGCCCCAACGGCCTTCGCTGCTGCCGCATGGTGCATCCACGGCTCGTTTACGCAATCGCGCCTATCGTCTTCATTCAAAGTCTTTTCAAATGGGGGAATGATCATGGGGCAACGCATCCGCCCGACGGCGGCAGAGATGTTCGCGTCGGCCGATTTCATGCGGGGAATTCTGGTGGTGTCGTCGTTCGGCTTCTGGGCGGTGATGCTCGGCCTGATGCCGGTGCTGGTGTTTCGAGTCTGGCTGGCGTGATGCCAGCGCAGGTCCGGATGGTTAACCCGTGGTAGCACCTGTGTTCGAAAGCGCGTTAAACTGCGACCCGGATTTTTAAAATATCCCGTGTAGCGTTCATGCCCATAAGCGAAGAAATCGCGGGGGCGTTTGTGAATCATCATAACGAAATGGCGTCGCATTACGACGCTGGAGAGCAGGGCTTCACCACCGAGGACATTCTCTGGGCCGCCGGCATCTGGTCGGTGATCCTCACTTTGTCGCCGGTGATCGTGTTCTACATGCTGATGGTGGCATAACTTTCATAGTGCTCGCCCAAAAACGCAAAACGCGCGGATGTCCGCGCGTTTTTCGTCCGGGGAATGATTTATGAAAAATTATGCCGCCTGCTTGTGCATTGCGCCGGAAGCCGACGCCGTGCCGCGAATAGCCTTTACCGAACGCTCGATCGCCGCCCACAGCCTTGCGATTTCCTGCGCCGCGCGGCTCTCGGCCTGATATTCCCGCGCGCCCTCGCCGTGGCTCAGCGCCATCAGCAGATCCGAACGGTTGGTGATCTGGCCGCCCCACACCGGAGCACGGAATTTCGCCAGCGCCTCGCGGGCGATGGTGACGATCGGGCTTTCGGACTCGTCGCGGCGCGCCGGCGCACCGTTGAGCACGACCGCGTAGGGCTTGCGCGCCGCACGGCACATCTGGATGGTTTCCTGCACCGCGTTGACGTCGAAGACGCCGGGACGGGCGGGAATCACCACCATGGTGGCATTGCGGATGGCGTCGTCGACGACGGCCGACAGGTTCGGCGGCGTGTCGATCAACACCCATTCATAACCGTCGCGCTTGGCAGCGGAGACGATGCCGCTGACCGAGTTCACCGCGGACTTGATCGGCGGCTCGTTCGTGCCGCGCAGCTTGTGCCACAGCGTGAGCGAGCCCTGCGGATCCGCATCGACGAGCAGGATCGGCTTGGTCGCCTTGATCTGCGCGGCGAGATGCGCGGCCAGCGTACTCTTGCCTGAGCCACCTTTACGCGATGCAAAAACAATAACGTTCATACCTCTGCCTCCAGATTGACCCCAGGCGGCGAAAATGAATCACCGCGGTGATTCGGGAAAGAAAAATTTATCATAAGTTATGTCGGCGCCATGAAATAACAAAGCGCGTTGGCTTTTGAGTCACACTGCTGCGTGCGACGACGGCTTCACGGCGGCAATCGTGCATTTATTGAGCAGTCCGGCGGGAAAAAATGGAATGCAACCTCGCCGCGCAAACCATTCCGCTAGCCGTTTCCATCCCGCCTGGTCGCAAGCGTCCGCATCCGGAGGCGAACAAAACGAGTCCGGTGGCTGGCGTGGGGCTGATGCCCGGGTCAGTTTGACTCAAGGGGACAGCGAACGAGGGGACCGGACACGCAAATGCCCGGGACTTCAAACGCACTGCGCGCTGTGGCCCGGGCATGATCGAGTTTCAGAAAGGGAACGCGGTGCCCGCGGTCAGCCTTCGCTGGATTTCTTCTTCTTGGCCGTCTTCGTGCTCTTCTTCGAGGTTTTGGGCGCGATGCTGGTCGGCTTGCCGGCGCGGGGCGCGGCCGCCATGCCCGGCTCCGGCCCCGGGCGGAAGAACACCCGGCACTGCGGCGAGAGCTGCGACTTCTTCTGGATCATGCAGGCGGTGATGGCGTCGACGTTCGGTACGAACTCGCCGCACAGCCGCATCGCATCGGGCGTGCAGGCCTGCTGCTCCTCCTGGGAGTAGGCAAAGCCTTCACCCGGGTGGATCAGGACGGCCAGGGCGATCCCCGTGATCGCAGCAGCCAAAGATTTCTTAAAGCGCGGCATCGATCCCCCCAAATGTCGAGTCGGAGCGGATAGTGGGTGAACGGCGGTTCGTTGGCAACCGAGGCGAGATGCGAAAGCCGCGACGTGTGCGGTCTCGGCAACAGGGCCCCCTAAAACAAAAACCGCGAAAACAACCCCATGCACAGTAGCCAAGTCCATGTACCGATTGAACTTTGTGAATCGCGTTTTGCGGATTTTACGAAATTGGATTTGACTCGTCGGGCAAAACAGGCGCATGATGCCATCATCACAGAACGTGCGTGGGGTGGTCGGCTTGTCTCCTGCGCTGGACAAAAGCGTGAGCGGGAGCGGAGACGATTGCATGGAGCGACATGAGGCGGAGCTGCCGCTGTCGGGCGTGACGGTGGTCTCGCTCGAGCAGGCGATCGCGGCTCCTCTTGCCAGCCGGCATCTTGCGGACTGGGGTGCGCGCGTCATCAAGATCGAGCGGCCGGGCGATGGCGATTTCTGCCGCGACTACGATCGCGTGATGAACGGGATGTCGAGCCAGTTCGTCTGGACCAACAGGTCGAAGGAGAGCCTCGCTATCGACATCAAGAGTCCTGAAGGCCAGAAGGTGCTCGACGCCTTGCTGCCGCAGGCCGACGTCTTCATCCAGAACCTGGCGCCCGGCGCGGCGGAGCGGCTGGGTCTCGATGCCGCATCATTGCTGCGGAAGTTTCCCCGGATCATCGCCTGCGACGTGTCGGGCTATGGTGCCGGCGGACCCTACAGCAACAAGAAGGCGTACGATCTCCTGGTGCAGTGCGAGGCCGGCGTCCTCGCCATCAACGGCACCGAGGCGGAGCCCGCCAAGGTCGGACTTTCGGTGGTCGATATCGCCACCGGCATGTACATCCTCAACGGCGTGCTGATGGCGCTGTATCGCCGCGAGCGCACCGGCAAGGGCACCGCCTTCCAGGCCTCGCTGTTCGATTCCATCACGGACTGGATGAGCTATCCCGCCTTCTACACGCAGAGTACGGGCCGGCCGCTGCCGCGAACCGGGGCCAAGCATGCAACGATAGCGCCGTATGGCCCGTTCCGGGTCGGCGACGGCAACACGATCTTCTTCGGCATCCAGAACGACCGGGAATGGCGATCGCTGTGCGCCATTGTGCTTGGCGACGCGGCCTTTGCCGACCATCCCCGCTTCCGCACCAACCCGCTGCGCATGCAGAACAGGGACGATCTGCAGGTCCATATCGAGCAGCGTTTTGCAGCGATGACCAGTGACGAGGTGCTGCGGCTGCTCGACGAGGCCTCGATCGCCAACGCGCATCTCAATTCGGTCGAGGCCTTCCTGGAGCACGAGCAGCTCCGCGCCCGCGACCGGGTGCAAACGGTGGGCACTCGTTGCGGCCCGGTGATGAGCTTCCTGCCGGCTCTCACCATTCCAGGGCTGTCGCCCCGGATGGATCCGGTGCCTGACGTCGGGCAGCACAACCAATCCATCCTCAGCGAGCTCGGTCTCGCAAAGGAGACATGACGATGGCGCCTCAGCGGCCGACGCGGGTCTATCTGGCCGTTCCCGCGCATCGCTCCCGTCTCGTCGCCAAGGCGGCTGCCTCGGCGGCGGATGCGGTGTTCATGGATCTCGAGGACGCGGTGCCGCCGTCCGAGAAGAGCGCGGCGCTGGAGGAAGCCGCGCAAGCGTTGTCCTCGCTGGATTGGGGCCACAAGGTCGTCGCGGTCAGGCTCAACGCCGTCGACAGCCCCTTCATCGCGCAGGAAATCCGCAAGCTCGCTGCGCTGCCCAGGCTGGATTCGGTGATCGTGCCGAAGGCGGAGCGCCCGAGCGACATCGCCGCCATCGCCGATCAGCTGCGCGCGGCCGCGCCCCGTCGCTCTTCTCCTGTGGCGCTCGAACTGCTGATCGAGACCGCGCTGGGTCTCGTCAATGTCGACACGCTTGCCGCCGCGCACGACAGCGTCGCCGCCCTTCATCTCGGTGTCGGCGATTTCGCCGCCTCGATCGGCGCGCGCTCCTCGGAAATCGGCGCATCGCCGGACGGCTACCGGCATGTGGGCTCCGCCCAGAGCAGCTATGCCTCCGCGCCGCTCGATCTGTTCGCCTATCCGATGATGCGCCTGCTGGTGGCCGCGCGCGCGTTCGGCCTGCGCGCCATCGACGGTCCGTGCGGCGCGTTCCGGGATGGCAGACTGACTGAAAGCAGCGCGCTCAAGGCGGCGGCGATGGGTTTCGACGGCAAGCAGGTGATCCATCCCGACCAGATCGAACCGACGTTGCGGGCGTTCGTCCCGTCCGACACCGAGCTCGCGCACGCGCGCCGGGTCGTCGCGGCCATGGAGCAGGCCGAGGCGCAGGGCCAGGGCGCGGTGACCCTTGACGGCAAGATGATCGACTATGCGAATGTGCGCATGGCGCGCCGGATCATCGAGATGGGATCGTAGCGGCGCATGGCCACCGTGCTGATCGTTGCGCCGGTGTTCGCGCTGATCGCGGCCGGCTATGCCGCGGTGCTGTTTCGCTTCGTC
Source organism: Bradyrhizobium sp. Ken64 (assembly GCF_055807555.1). Taxonomy (NCBI): domain Bacteria; kingdom Pseudomonadati; phylum Pseudomonadota; class Alphaproteobacteria; order Hyphomicrobiales; family Nitrobacteraceae; genus Bradyrhizobium; species Bradyrhizobium sp. Ken64. Next base: position 121,584 of record NZ_JBVVPA010000001.1, read on the forward strand.
TCCGAGACCGCGCACAAGGGCATCAGCGAGTTCGCCTTCAGCATCGCGATCCCCGCGCTGCTGTTCCGCACCATCGTCGTGTCTGAATTTTCCGGCGTCAGCCCGTGGCGGATGTGGGGCGCCTATTACGGCGCGCTCGCGCTCACCTGGATCGCGGCGCTCATCCTCTCGGCGCTGCTGCGCAAGCGGAGGGAGGACCGCGAGGACGGCGTCGTGTTCGCGATCGGCTCGGTCTACGGCAACATCGTGATGCTCGGCATTCCTCTCACGCTCTCGGCGCTGGGCAACGAGGCGGCAGGCCCAATGGCGCTGATTTTGTCCGTGAACACGCCACTGCTCTGGCTCTGCGGCACGCTGCAGATGGAGCTGGTCGACCGCAAGCAGACGGCCTCGGCCGCGTCGCTGATCGTGCCGGTGCTGCTGGATCTTTCCCGCAACCCGATCATGCTGGCGATCGGCTTCGGTCTGCTCTGGCGCCTCACCGGCCTCGGCCTGCATCCCGTCGTCGACAGGACCGTCGAACTGTTGGCGCAGGCGGGCTCGCCGGCGGCGCTGATCGCGCTCGGCATCAATCTGTTCAGGTTCGAGGTCAAGGGCGAGAAGCTCGGCATCCTCGCCATGAGCGCGCTGAAGCTGCTGGCGATGCCGGCCGCCGCCTTCGTGCTGGCAAATCTGCTCGACCTGCCGCCACTCGCGGCGGGTGTGGTCGTGCTGTTCGCGGCGATGCCGACCGGCGCGAATGCGTATATCTTCGCGGTTCAGTATCAGCGGCTGGTGAATCCGGTGTCAGGCGCGGTGGCGCTGGGGACGTTGCTGGCGGCGGTGACGCTGCCGGTGGTGGTGTGGGTGGTGGCGAAGTGAGGTGGTCGGCGGCTTGGCGAGTGCGCCGCACCACCTCCCAATTTCAAATCAGCGCAGGCCCAGGAACGAAAGCACTACACCCACCACGACGACGAGTCCGACCAGATAGATAATTCCGTTCATGTCTTAGTTCCTCAGCGTTGTCAGTCCTGACGCGAAACAAACACCCGAGGTCGTGAAAAGGTTCGGCATTGCTCGACGCCGATTTCTCCTGAAATGGGGGAACGAAAGCGACCGATCCTGCGTCGTGGCGTGCTGAGCCCCCGCCCCCATCCTGACTGCCGAAAGAGCTAATGAACACGCTGGCCCTCGCGCCAGGCCATCTCCCAGAAGTCTGCCTCGAGTCGGGTGGCTTCCTTGAAGATCGCAATCAGCTCTGCCTCGCGGGCCGGCGTGGCGTAGAGATCGGCGAGATGCTCCATATGCGCCCGCGCTTTGGCAGCGACCTCCTGGTACGGCGCGCCGGCGTACTCGGCGATCCAGACGCGGTACGCGTTCGTCGCGGCGCCCGCGAGGGGGAGCGAGGCGAGCCGCGTCGCGATCTCCGCGTACCCGATCACGCAGGGGGCAAGCGCCACCTTGAGAGCCAGCAGGTCGCCGCGCATTCCCGCGTCGAGTACGTAGCGTGTATAGGCCAGCATCTCGGCTGCCGGAGGCGCCTGTTCAAGGTCGGTCGGGGACAGGCCCCAATCGGCACAGAGCTTCACATGCAGGTTCATCTCGACATCGAGGATGGCCGAAAGGCCGGCCGCGGCTTCACGCATGTCGGCAAGTCTGGGCGACTTGTAGACCGCGAGCGCGTAGGCGCGAGCAAACTCGATGAGGAACAGGTAGTCTTGCACGAGGTAGTGACGAAACGCCGCTTCGGGAAGCGAACCGTCTGCCAATCCGTTCGTGAAGGGATGCTCGGTGTAGGCCCGCCACTCAACGGATGCTGCTGTCTTGAGACGCTCGAAGAAACTCACGATCTTTTTCGCCCGGCCTGCTTGTCCATGAACGTCTTTGGCAAGCTACCGATAGCGCATTGCGGACCGGGGAGCTACGGTGACCGCGGACAAAGCTGGCTTTGAGCAGCGTTGCGGACACTCCCCGCGCCGAGAGTTTTGTGCACTGTCACCGCAATGCTGGAGAGTGCGCCGCACCACTTCCCAAATACCCGATCAGCGCAGGCCCAGGAACGAGATCACAACACCAATCACGACGACGAGTCCGACCAGATAGATAACCGTTCATGTCTCAGCTCCTCAGCGTTATCAGTCCTGCCGCAACACAAACACCCAGGGTCGTGAAAAGGTTCGGGGTAGCCCGACGCCGTTTTCTCCTGAAATCGGGGAACGAAAGCGAACGATCCTGCTTCGTGGCGTGCTGAGCCTCGCCCCCTCAACTCGATAGTTTTGCGTTTACACGCAAAGGTCGTTAGGCTGCCCTGATACGTCCTGCAGGGAGGGTGACATGGGACAGCGTGAAGAGATGCTGGCAGTGATCAGACGCGCTTACGCGGCACGTGACGGCGGTGACGCCGAGGGCTTGGTGACAGCTTTTCATCCCGAGGGGCTGTTCACCCTCATGGGCGACAAGAGCGCGCTCGCACTGACAGGGAGTATGCAGGGGCACCCGACCCTGCATGGGGCCTTCAGTAAATTGATTGCTGATTTCGGCTTCGAAGGTCGCGAAATCCTGGCTGAGCTGGTCGACGGAGATCGCGTCGCCGTCCATTCCCGCGTGAACGTCCGATACCGTCCGACCGGGCAGGCTTCCAGCACCGAGATCCTGGACCTGTTCAGATTTCAGGACGGCAAGATCGTCGAGTTGATCGAGTTCGCGGACACTGCGCAGATCAAGGCGATGATCTCCTGATGGGCGATGACATTGGGTTCTAGCTTTCGCGCTTGAGGAAGGGATTACCCTGGCAGCGCACCAATTCGATGTTTCTTGCCTGACCGTATGGAAGCGTGACCCGACACATCGAGGTGGTGCGAAGCTGTCGCACAGCGCTGCAGCACTTTACGAGTTGGGCACCGTTAAAACGTTGATTCTCATTGTGGCGGTACGCCACACAGCACTAGGTCGGTCAGTCGTTTACCATTATAAGCTACCTACTCTGACAAAGGCAGACCAATGGCAACTCGCGTGAAAGCCCTGATCACTCCAGCCCTCGTTACGTGGGCGCGGGAGACGGCTGGCTTTTCGATCGCTGAAGCCTCCGACAAACTCAAGATTAACACCGATGTACTCGCGGATTGGGAAAACCCCGACAGCGACGCGTCGCCCTCAATCCCCCAATTGCGCAAGCTTGCAACGCTGTTCAAGCGACCTCTGGCAGTCTTCTATCTACCCAGTCCCCCGACCAAGTTTGACGTGATGCGCGACCTGCGCCGGCTTCCGGGTACAGGGCCGCGTCACTACTCGCCGGCTTTGCAATTGGAGATTCGTGCCGCTGCCGAACGGCGTGAGCTAGCGCTCGATTTGGCAGACGATCTTGACGAGGAACTGCCGAAATTTAGCCTCAAGGCCGACTTGAAAGAAGACCCCGAAGTCGTCGGGCAGCGCATTCGTACGGAACTCGGCGTAACGGATGAACTACAAAAGGAGTGGCGAGACGCTGACGGTCGCAACGGCTTCAATGCCTGGCGGGGTAAGATCGAAGGAACCGGCACGCTGGTTTTTCAGTCGACGGCCATCGGCAGCGAAGAAGCTTCAGGCTTTGCAATCTTCAACGATATATCCCCGGTGATCTCCGTAAATCGGAAGGATACGCTAACGCGCCGAACTTTCAGCTTACTCCACGAATTCGCACATCTGATGTTGCACGTTAGCGGCGTGTCCGATCTTGAGACCGACGCGAAGCGTCCGCCGGAAGATCAAGCCATCGAAGTGTTTTGCAATCAGGTCGCTGCTGCTGCGTTGATGCCAAAGGCCGCTGTGCTCGCCTATCCGGGCGTAAAAGAACAAGGCTCCCGCTCGGAAGCTTGGACAGATGCGCAAATCGGCGAAATGGCGCGGCGGTTCAACGTGAGCCGCGAAGCGATCCTGCGCAGGCTATTGACATTCGATCGCACCACGCAAGCATTTTACGCCCGCAAGCGAGGCCAATACATCGCCGAGTATCAGGCTCAGCGCGCTCGCCAGCGGGAGCAAACCACAGAGATCAAGCGGAATATGCCGCAAGAGACGGTGAGCCACTTCGGCAAGCCGTTGGTTCGGATGCTTCTGAGCAACTACTGGCAAGATCGGATGACGCTCAGTGCGATCTCTGGCTATCTAGGGTTAAAGGTGAAGCACATCCCGAAGCTGGCGAAGGCGGCGGGGCTCAGATAGTCGCATGGCCAGCTTAGTCTATAGCATCGACAGCAGCGCGCTGATCCACGCTTGGCACCGGATTTATCGGCCGAAGAATTTTAGATTTGTGTGGGACGGCTTCGACAAGCTGATTGCCGAAAGCCGCTTTAAGTCGTCGATCGAGGTCTATAACGAACTTCAGAAGAAAGACGACGAGCTCTTCGCGTGGTGCAAGGATCGCAAGGAAAGCATGTTTGTCGAGATCGACGATCCGACGCAGGCGATCGTCGCGAAGATAATGGCCGCACATCCCAAGTTGGTTGACACTGTGAAGGGCCGGTCAGGCGCCGATCCATTCGTGATTGCTCTCGCGGCGAGCACCGCTCCGCAAATGTGGGTCGTAACGGAGGAGCATCCCGGGAAAGAACGCATCCCCGACGTGTGCGACGCCCAGAATATCGATCATTGCGGCGTTGCCGATCTGATCGAGAAAGAAGACTGGACGAGCTAGCCGCAAAGATGCTCCGCCACAATCGCATTTCTTCATCGCCGACAAATTGCATGAACGCGCCGTGCGCGTCAAAGACGTCACCTGCCTCGGTAGAACGGGGGCTGCATGATCGAGCTTGTGGGCAAAAAGCCGCTTGTTTCGATACCTAGCCCGCTACTGATCAGGACCGGATCGGATTTACTAGTAGCCAATTGATTGAGTTTGCTTGGTACAGTTGGGTGGGCTCGAACCACCGACCTCCTGTTCCACAGACAGGCGCTCTAACCAACTGAGCTACAACTGCATCCTTGCGAGCCGCCCGAGGGGCGCCCTTGATAGGGCCGGTACCTAAGGGGGGCTGGACGGGGCGGAAACTAGGTGCAACGGGCGTTTTTGGCAAGGCCGCAACACCCTCAAAACGTCCCGCAAACGAGGTTATTTCCAAAGCAAAACCCGGGCTCTAGGCCCGGGTTTCTTAATTCAGACGGCCGCGCCGGATCAGGCGGCGGGGTAGAGCTTCGAGGCGGAGGCCTTGATCGGCTCGGCGGCGGCAGTGGCGGCGCGCTGGGCGATCTCGGCGAGCTCCCGGGCCTGGGCCTGGAAGGTCTCGAGCTGCGCCTTGGAATGGTTGGTCCACAGCGCGAACGCATCCTGCGGCGCCTTCACGCTGAACAGCTCCTGGGTGAAGTCGAGATGGGCCTTGGTGTTGGCCTTCGCGAACTCCATCAGCTTGGCGGTGTATTCGCTCACGCCCTTGTGGGCGGACGAGAACACGGCCTCGACGGTGCCGTTGTGGGTCTCGGCGGCGTCCTTGAACTTGGCGTAGTTCTCGCGGGCCTGCGACACGCCCTTTTCGGCGAACGCACGCATCTGCTCGGGGACCTCGAACGGAATGATCGAGGCAGAAAACGGATCAGTCGCACCTGTCATGGTTTGTCCCTCACACGAATGAAAAAACGGAGTGAGCCTTCAGGCGCGCCCGCCGGCCGACCGGGTGACGGGTGCGAAGACTGGAAACACAAAACGAATGATGGCTCGCCCAGCGCCGAGACCATGCCTGCCTAAAATGTCAACATTGTGCATCGCAACGGGTTTGAGGGTGCGTTGCGCAAATTTAATCTCGGGGAGGATGAGGTTCCCGGGCAGGGGAACCGGTGGTTGAGGTAATTGAGTGCGCTGGCCGCGCTGTCTCCGTTCCCTCCTCCCTTGTGGGGGAGGGTCAGGGAGGGGGTGCCACACGGGGATTCTCTCCGTTGCGCTCCGGGCCGTAGGCAACGGCTCACACCTTTTGCTGGGCTTACCCCTCTCCCTAGCCCTCCCCCACAAGGGGGGAGGGAACGCAGGGGGGTTGGGGCGCGAGCTCGGCTTGATGCGACTGACCATCCCCCACGCGCGAATCCTGCGGATGCAACGCTGGCACGCCTTGCGGGCCTGGGGACATTAAGGTTATCGCGGCTTTAGGCCTTGCTCCGTAGGCTTGGGACGTGGACCTGCCCGCGGCTGCGGGCGATACTAACCCTTTCTTAAGGCTGCCATTCCCGGCAGCCATGCGCACAAGCGGGACGCGAAGCCGGTCGGATGACGAGTTCGGATTTCCAGTTGCGAGGCGTGGGCGATCCCCGGCTGGCCGTGCACGCGACTTCGCCGCTGCCCGCCTGGCTGTGGTCGATCGACGGCACGCGCGTGCTCTGGGCCAATCCGGTCGGGGCAAGGCTGTTCGGCGCGGCCCATGCCACGGCGCTCGCGGAGAAGATTTTCGGGCCCGCCGACAGCCACCGCCGCCAGATCGTCCGGCTGGCCGGCCGGCTGCCTGCGAACGGGGCCATCCGGCTCGAACGGCTGCGCGGCTTCGGCGCGCGGCTCGGCACGCTGATGACCTGCGCCTGTGCCCGGCTTGAGTTCGCCGATGGCGGCCGCGCAGTGCTCGTCACGGCGATGGATCCGATGCTCCGCTCCATGCCGCTGGTCGAGCGCCTGCTTCGTCTGGTCGACGGCGCCAGGACGCCGATGGCGGCGTTCGCGCCCGACGGCCTGTTCGTCGGCGCCAGCGAAACGGCCCGCACCCTGCTCGGCTTCCGCGATCTCGGCGAAGCAGGACTCGAACAGGCGCGCAGCGATGCGCTTCGCCAGGGCCGCGCCGAGACACCGATCGGCATCGGCCAGATGGTGCTGCAGCGGGTCGGCAGCGGGGCCGATGTCGGCCTGGTCGCGCTGATCGAGCCTGCCGTGCAGCAGGCGACGGCTGCGACTGATGACGTGCGCGAAGACATCGCTCAGCCTGAGCCGGCGCCTGCCCCTGCTCCCGCCGCCGTGCCGGAGCATGTGCAAGCAGCGCCGCCGCACGAGACGCCATCCGAAATCGCGCTGTTCGATGCCTTTGCCGAGCCGGTCGATGCGCCGGAAGGAAGCGAGACGATCGCGCCCAAGCCTCCAGTTGAAAACAAGACTCCGGTTGAAGAGAAGACTCCGGTTGAAAACTCGGCGGAAGCCATGGTGTCGCCGCAGGCCGCGCCGACCGTGACGGACATGGTCGAGCCGCCGTCGGGCCACGAAGAGCCGCCCGCACCGCGTCAGCATCCGCTGCGCTTCCTCTGGAAGGCGGATGCAGAGGGCCGCTTTGTGCTGCTCTCCGACGAATTCATTCACCTGATCGGTCCGCGCACGGCCGCCGGCTTCGACCGCCCCTGGCACGAGATCGCCGACGCATTCGCGCTCGACCCTGACAACCGCGTGGCGCAGGCGCTTGCCAGCAAGGACACCTGGGCCGGGATCACCGTGAACTGGCCGGCCGACGGCGGCGAGCATCTGCCGGTCGAGCTTGCCGGGCTTCCGGTTTATGACGGCGACCGCAACTTCGCGGGCTTCAGGGGTTTTGGCGTCTGCCGCGATCTCGACGGCCTCAACCGGCTCGATGCGCTCAGGCGTTTTGAGCTGTTGGCCGAACCGGCGGCGCCGCAGAGCCTGCCCGCCGATGTGGTCGAGCCGGAGCCCGAACCGGAGCCAGTGTTAGAGGCGCCGCCGCCTCCGCCGATCGAGCCGCCGCCACCTGAGCCTGAGCCTGAGCCTGAGCCTGAAGCTGAACTGCCCGAACCCATCACCGACGCGAATTCACATCCAACCGATCCGGAAACGCCAGTGGAAACGCCTCCCAATGTCCTGCCGTTCCGCGCGCCCGGCGACACGCGATCGCCGACACTGACGCCGGTCGAGAACAGCGCGTTCAACGAGCTCGCCCGGCAATTGTCCGAGCGCCTCGAACGCGACAAGGAAACCATCGCGGCATCGGCCGAACCTGCGGATGCCGAGATCACGCCTGAGGCGCCGGAGCCCAAGCCTGAGGCTGAACCGCCGCACGCGCCGGCCGAATGGCTGACCGCGCCCGCGCCGCCCGCGCTCGGCCACAGCACGCGCGACCGCGCGCTGCTCGACCTGTTGCCGACCGGCATCCTGATCTACCGGCTCGACCGCCTGCTCTACGCCAACCCCGCGTTTCTCGCGCGCATGGGCTATGCCAGCCTGAGCGCACTGGAGCACGCCGGTGGACTGGATGCGCTCTATGTCGAGCCGGGCGTGTCCGCGGCCAGCAGCACGTCGCAAGCAGGCACGCCCGTCACGATCAGCGCGACGCTCGCCAATGGCGAAGCGCCGCTGCCGACCACCGAGGCGCATCTGCACGCGATCGACTGGGACGGCGAGAGCGCGCATGCGCTGATCTGCGCGCTGCCGCAAGCAGCGCCCGTTGCGCCCGTCGTCGTGGAGACCGTGGTCGCTGAGGCCATTGTCCCCGAGACCATTGTTCCGGAGATCTTGCCCACCGAGCCCGAGGTCGGCGAGGCGGCCGCGGAAGATCTCGCCGCGATCCTCGACACCACGGCCGAGGGCATCGTCATGTTCGACGCCGAAGGCAACATCCACGCCTGCAACCGCAGCGCCGAGGCGCTGTTCGGCTATGACGGCGAGACGCTGATGCAGCAGAATCTGGTGACGCTGTTCGCGCCGGAGAGCCAGCATGTCGTCATCGACTATCTGGAAAACCTCAAGAGCCAGGACATCGCGAGCCTGCTCGACCACGGCCGCGAGGTGCTCGGGCGCGAGAAGAAGGGCGGCGTCATTCCGCTCGCCATGATCATGGGCCGCACCCGGCCCGACGGCCCGAACTTCTTCGCCGTGTTCCGCGACCTCTCGCAGAGCAAGCAGGGCGAGAGCGAGCTGACGCAGGCGCGACGCCTGGTCGACGGCGCGGCCAATGCCAAGGCCGACATGCTGGCGCGGATCAGTCACGAGATCCGCACGCCGCTCAACGCCATCATCGGCTTTTCGGAGGTGATGATCTCGGAGCGCTTCGGCACGCTCGGCAACGAGCGCTACGGCGAGTACATGAAGGACATCCGCGCCTCCGGCGAGCGCGTCATCGCCATCATCGACGATCTGCTCGAGCTGTCGCGGATCGAGACCGGCAAGCTCGACCTCAACTTCGCCAACCTCAACCTCAACGATCTCGTCGAGGCCTGCGTGGTGGTGATGCAGCCGCAGGCCAATCGCGAGCGCATCATCATCCGCACCTCGCTCGGCCATGCCCTGCCGCAGGTGAGCGCGGATGCGCGCGCGATGCGGCAGATCACCATGAACCTGATCTCGAACTCGATCCGGCTCGCCAGCGCCGGCGGCCAGGTCATCGTCTCCACCGCGCTCACCGACCGCGGCGAGGTCGCACTTCGCATCCGCGACACCGGCCACGGCCTCAGCGAGCGCGAAGTCGCCGCCGCGATGGAGCCGTTCCGGACGCCGCCGCCCGGCGACGCCGAGGACAATTCGGCGCTGAGCCTGTCGCTGACCAAGGCCCTGGTCGAAGCCAACCGCGCCCGGTTCAACATCAAGAGCGCGGCGAACTCCGGCTCGCTGATCGAGGTGGTGTTCGCACCGGCGCTGGCGAAGGCGTAAGCCTTCACCACATCGTCGTCCCGGCGAAGGCCAGGACGACCCGCGTTGAGAGAGCTCGCAAGCCCAAATCACCCAAACAAAAAGGGCACGGCGTTTGCGGCGCCGTGCCCTTCGCATTCAATGAGGCTATCGTCTCAGCTGTAGATTTCGAACAATCCCGCGCCGCCCTGGCCGCCGCCGATGCACATCGTCACGACGCCCCACTTGGCCTTGCGGCGCTTGCCTTCCTGGAGGATGTGGCCGGTGAGACGCGCGCCGGTCATGCCGAAGGGATGGCCGATCGCGATCGAGCCGCCGTTGACGTTGTACTTGGCGGGATCGATGCCGAGCTTGTCGCGCGAATAGAGACACTGGCTGGCGAAGGCTTCGTTGAGCTCCCACAGATCGATGTCGTCGATCTTCAGACCATGACGCTTCAACAGCTTCGGCACGGCAAAGATCGGCCCGATGCCCATCTCGTCCGGTTCGCAACCCGCGGCCGCCCAGGCGACGAAGCGGCCCATGGGATTGAGGCCGCGCTTCTCCGCGTCCTTGGCTTCCATCAGCACGACGGCCGCGGCGCCGTCCGACAGCTGGCTGGCGTTGCCCGCCGTGACGAACTTGCCGGGACCCCTGACGGGCTCGAGCTTGGCGAGACCTTCCAGCGTGGTCTCGGGTCGGTTGCACTCGTCGCGGTCGACGACGTAATCGACGATCGACTCCGCCTTGGTCGCCTTGTCGACCACTTTCATCTTGGTCTTCATCGGGACGATCTCGTCCTTGAACTTGCCCGCCTGCTGCGCGGCGGCCATGCGGCGCTGCGACTCCAGCGAATATTCGTCCTGATATTCACGGCTGAGATTGTAGCGCTCGGCGACGATGTCGGCGGTGTCGATCATCGCCATGAAGATCGCCGGCGCCGTCTTGAGCAGTTCGGGATCGATCGATTCCTTCGGCGTGCCGCCGCCCGGCATCGAGATGCTCTCGACGCCGCCGGCGACGATGCAATCGGAACCGTCCGAGCGGATCGAGTTGGCGGCCATCGCGATGGTCTGGAGACCGGACGAGCAGAACCGGTTCACCGAGACGCCCCCGGTCGATTTCGGCATTCCCGCCAGCAGCGCGGCCTGGCGGCCGATGTTCGGCGCGCCATGGGCGCAATTGCCGAGATAGCAATCCTCGACATAGTCCTTCTCGACGCCGGCGCGGTCGACCGCGTGGTGGATGGCGTGGGCCGCGAGCGACATCGGCGGGGTGATGTTGAACCCGCCGCGGCCGGATTTCGCGAGGCCCGTGCGTGCATAGGAAACGATGACGGCTTCACGCATTGTTTTCTCCCTTTTCGAACGATTTTGAACGGAGCGTCGATCGACGTCTTCTCGGCGCCATTGGTACACAATGTCCAGCGGTCGCGGGAGAAATAAAAACGCCGCCCTCGCGAGAGGGCGGCGTTGTTCCGCGGGTCGGAATATACGATCGGCGTCATTCCGGGGCGACGCGCAGCATCGAACCCGGAATCTCGAGATTCTCAGGTGCGCAATCGCGCACCATAGTTCGCGCTTACGCGCGCCCCGGAATGACAGTTACTCAGAACGTCAGCGCCTTGACCTGCTTGACCTGCGGCAGGGCCTGCACCTTGGCGAGCAGATCGGCCGGCACCGCGCCGTCGACCTCGATCAGCGCGATGGCATCGGAGCCCGGCGCGACGCGGCCGAGATGGAAGGTCGCGATGTTGATCTTGGCATCGCCGAGCAGGCTCGCGAACTTGCCGATGAAGCCCGGCTTGTCCTCGTTGGTCACGTAGATCATCGACTTGCCGAATTCAGCGTCGACGCGGATGCCCTTGATGTCGACCAGGCGCGGCTTGCCGTCGGCATAGACCGTGCCCGAGACCGACCGCTCCTGCCGTTCGGTGGTGACCGTGACGGTGATCAGGCTTTCATAGTCGCTCTGGGCGGCGCGGACGATCTCGTCCACCACCATGCCGCGCTCCTTGGCGACGACGGGCGCGGAGACGACGTTGACTTCGCCCAGCATCGGCCGCAGCAGGCCGGACAGCACGGCGGAGGTGATCGCCTTGATCTTCATCTCGGCGACGTGGCCCTCATAGGTGATCTCGACCTTGAGGATGCCGCTCTCGGTCAGCTGTCCGGCGAACGAGCCGAGCTTTTCGGCGAGCGCGATGAACGGCTTCAGCTTCGGCGCCTCTTCCGCCGTGATCGAGGGGAAGTTGACGGCATTCGAGATCGCGCCGGTGAGCAGATAGTCCGACATCTGCTCGGCGACCTGAAGCGCGACGTTCTCCTGCGCCTCGGTGGTGGACGCGCCGAGATGCGGCGTGCAGATCACGTTGGGATGACCGAACAGCACGTTCGCGGTGGCGGGCTCCTCGACAAAGACGTCGAAGGCGGCGCCCGCGATGTGCTTGGAATTCAAAGCGTCGACCACGGCCTGCTCGTCGACGAGGCCGCCGCGGGCGCAGTTGATCAGGCGCACGCCCTTCTTCATCCTGGCAATCGCGGCTGCGTCGATGATGTTCTTGGTCTTCTCGGTCAGCGGCGTGTGCAGCGTGATGAAGTCGGCGCGCTTGAAGAGGTCGTCGAGTTCGACCTTCTCGACGCCGATGTCCCTGGCGCGCTCGGGCGACAGGAACGGATCGAACGCAATCACCTTCATGCGCAGGCCGAGCGCGCGGTCGGCGACGATCGAGCCGATGTTGCCGCAGCCGACGACGCCGAGCACCTTGCCGGTGATCTCGACGCCCATGAAGCGGTTCTTCTCCCATTTGCCGGCCTGGGTCGAAGCGTCAGCCTGCGGAATCTCGCGCGCCAGCGCCAGCATCAGGGTGATGGCGTGCTCGGCGGTCGTGATCGAATTGCCGAACGGCGTGTTCATCACGATGATGCCCTTGGCCGTGGCGGCGGGAATCTCGACATTGTCGACGCCGATACCGGCGCGGCCGATCACCTTGAGATTGGTCGCCTTCTCGAGGATCTTCGCGGTCGCCTTGGTCGCCGAGCGGATCGCGAGGCCGTCGTAATTGCCGATGATCTCGGCGAGCTTGTCCTTGTCCTTGCCAAGATTGGGCTGGAAGTCGACCTCGACACCGCGATCCCTGAAGATCTGAACGGCGGCGGGAGAGAGCGCGTCGGAAATGAGAACTTTGGGTTTGGTCATGGGAATGTGTCCTTCGCCGTCCCTAGAGGGAGATCGGCCTGAGGGCCGGAATGGGGAATTGCTCGGAAGCTCTTTGCTCTCCCTCTCCCCGTTCTTACGGGGTGAGGGGCAGCCACAGGCGAGGTGCTCGCGGAGAAAGCCCCTCACCCGGATCGCTGCGCGACCCGACCTCTCCCCGTAAGAACGGGGAGAGGTAAAAAAAACTACGCCGCCTTGGCGAGCGTGGCCTTGGTCTCGGCAAAGGCCCAGTCGATCCACTGGGTCAGCAGCGCGACATCGCTGGCCTCGACGGTGGCGCCGCACCAGATGCGCAGGCCGGCGGGCGCATCGCGGTAGTAGGCGAAGTCGTAGCCGGCACCTTCCTTCTCGACCAGCGCCACCAGCTTCTTGGAGAAGTCGGCCTGCGCGTCCTCGGAGAGCGAGGTGATCGCGGGATCGGTGAACTTCAGGCACACCGAAGTGTTGGAGCGGATCGCGGCGTCCTTGGCGAGGAAGTCGATCCAGGGCGTCTTCGCCTTCCAGTCGGCGAGCACCTTGGTGTTGGCGTCGGCTCGCGCGATCAGCGCCTTCAGGCCGCCGATCGACTTGGCCCAGTTCAGCGCGTCGAGATAATCCTCGACGCAGAGCATCGACGGCGTGTTGATGGTCTCGCCGACGAAAATGCCTTCGTTGATCTTGCCGCCCTTGGTCATGCGGAAAATCTTCGGCAGCGGCCAGGCCGGCTTGTAGGTTTCGAGCCGCTCCACCGCGCGGGGCGAGAGGATCAGCATGCCGTGCGCGGCTTCGCCGCCGAGCGCCTTCTGCCAGGAGAAGGTGACGACGTCGAGCTTGGCCCAGTCGAGGGGTTGCGCGAAGGCGGCCGAGGTGGCGTCGCAGATGGTCAGACCTTCGCGGGTCGCGCTGATCCAGTCGGCATTCGGCACGCGCACGCCCGACGTGGTGCCGTTCCAGGTGAAAACGACGTCGGACTTCGGATCGACCTTGGAGAGGTCGGGGAGTTCACCGTAAGCCGCGTTGAGCTTGGTGACGTCCTTGAGCTTCAATTCCTTGACGATGTCGCTGACCCAACCCTCGCCGAAGGATTCCCAGGCGAGCGTGGTGACGGGACGCGCACCCAGCAGCGACCACAGCGCCATCTCGACCGCGCCGGTATCGGAGGCCGGCACGATGCCGATGCGATAATCGGCGGGCACTTCAAGCACTTCGCGCGTCAAATCGATCGCGAGCTTGAGCTTGGTCTTGCCGACCTTCGCGCGATGCGAACGGCCGAGCGCTGCGTCCTTGAGATTTTGGGCATTCCATCCGGGGCGCTTGGCGCAGGGGCCGGAGGAAAAATGCGGCACGTTCGGCCGCGAAGCGGGCTTCGCTACAGTCATCGTCTACCCTTCCAGATAGTAAGCCTCCCGTTGGGGGGAGGTGTCCCGCCGCGGCTGATACGGGAATCGGGAAGGGTCGTCAAGGAAGTTCCGGGGCCTCACGCGCGAGTGATGGCGCCTCCGGCGCGATTTTGGGGGATTCGACGGCGGCGAGTGCGTTCAGCAAGTCCGTGGCTTCGCTGATCAATTGCGCGGCGCGGCGGCGGCTGCCGACTTTCAAAATGCATTTGTCATTGGCCTGCACGACGTAGTCGTTGCCGACCTTGATCATCGAATAGCTTGTCATCGAAATCCCCGAACCGATCGAGCCCGGTTTCGACGTCCCGTAGCACCGTTCGTTCCTTCACCAACGTGAACGCCGTAGCGGTGGTTTATCAGCTCTTAATATGAACGTATGCGCGATCGGATTTAGCTGATCGCGCAAGGCTCATAGCATGCTGCGTCAAAAGCGGACAGTCATGCCGACGTGACTCGCCGTGAACCCAAGCCGCTTGTAGAAGCGCTGCGCATCCGTTCGCGTCTGGTGCGTCAGCAGTTCGACCAGATTGCAGCCGCGCGCTTTCGCTTCCGTCACCGCCCATTGCACCAATTGCTCGCCGATCCCGTGGCTGCGGCAATCGGAAGCAACGCGGACGTCTTCGAGCAGACCGCGCAGGCCGCCTTGCGAGCTGAGACCCGGCAGGATCGCGAGCTGCAGGCAGCCGACCACCCTGCCCTCGCTCTCGGCAACCACGAGCTGGAGATTTTGATCGCGCTCGACCCGCACGAATGCCTCGTAATAGGACGCAGGCAACGGATCTTCCACGCGCTCGCGTGCGCTCCCGAGATGATCGTCGGCGAGCATCGCCACGATCGCAGCAACATCCTCGCGGCGCGCGGGACGAATGAAGACGGATTCGGCGTTCATTAAGTTACTCCTGCCTCAGCGCGCCTTAGCGCACCTTAGGAAGCCCGAGAAAGGTCTCGGCTTCGCCGATCCAGCGGCGGATGGCGGCATAACGACCGAGATCGAAGCCGCCTTCATGCGCGACGCGCGTATAGGCAAGCAGCGAGACGTCGGCAAGCGAAACGTCATCACCGGCGAAGAAGCGGTTTGCCGCCAGATGCTGCTCCATGCGATCGAGCGCCGCATAGCCGCGCTTGACCTTTTCGGGGTCGAGCTCGGAGGCGTCCTTGCCGAGATAGACGAGCTGGAAGCGGCACACCGCGATATAGGGCTCGTGGCTGTATTGTTCCCAGAACAGCCATTCGTCCATCTTGGCGGCAGTGAAGGCATCGCGCGGAATGAGCGCGCTGTCGCGCGCGAGATAGCGGATGATGGCATTGGATTGCGCCAGCGTGCGACCGTCCTCGAAGGCTATGGTGGGCACCTGGCCGGCACCGTTCATCTCGAGGAATTGCGGCGTGCGGGTCTCACCCTTGCGGGTGTCGATCTCGATCCACTGGTAGGGCAGCGCGAGCTTGTCGCAGACCCACCTCACCTTCAGACAATTCCCGGAATTGGTATCGCCGTAGATCCGCATCGCTGCCCCCGCGCATTCGGCGACAGAGCATCAGGACGGAGGCGGCCTGTCAATCGGCCCGCGCTGGCGCGTCAGAATTTATAGCCGAGGCCCGCGCGGACGGTATTGATGCTGGTGTCGACCGCCGAGCTGAAGCGGATGTATTCGTACTCACCGCGGAAGAACAGGCCACCGACCAGATTGACGTCAACACCAAGACCGGCGCTGTAGCCGTAGATCAAATGGTTATGCTGGGCGTCCGTCGAACTCAGCGGCGCGAGTGTAGTATAAGGGCCTATCAGGGTCGCGCTGATGCGGTCCTGCGCACTGACCGTGCGGATGATGTCGGCATTTCCGAGTGCGAGACCCGCGAACATGTAGGGCAGAAAGCATCCCCAGGCGTAAGCCGCGCGGCCGCGGAATGTCGCCATGTCGTTGATGTTGATCGATGACGTGGAGGTCGCCGTGACGTCGTGAAAATTGCCGTCGGACAGGGCGACGGCGCTGACGCGGCGCTCCGAGGCTGACGCGCTTCCACCGAACTTGCCGTGCAGGTAGCTGAATTCAAGGCCGAGTACGACATCGTCCCACTGGGCATTGTAGCCGACGAAAGCGCCGTAGCCGCTGGTGCGTTGCGACGCCTTGCCAAGTCCGAGATTCCACTGCGATACGCCCATCTCGCTTTCGATCAAGGTATCGGCCAACAACGCCGCCATCATGTTGCTGGTCGAGCCCTTGAAGTTCTCGTCCGACGAGCCGTAGCCGCCCTGAACGCCGATATAGCTTCCCTGCCAGTTGACGCCGGACTTGCTCAGGCCGTCGGTGAAGCTGCCGCGCAGTATGGGCAAGTCGGAGAGATCGGCCGCGTGCGCCGCAGAGACCGTCCCCAACATCGCCGCCGCCAATAAAAGCCTACGCATCGAACGCTCCATCGAACTCGAACTTTCGCTCGTGATCATGGCTCGTTAACCTTAACCAATGGTTGCGCCGGAGCCTTTCGTCGCCGCGCGCCATGAAAAATACGCAAAGCAAAACGGCGCGGGATGATCCCGCGCCGTTAAGAAGTCCTAACCAATCAGGCTGCCGATCAGCCCTTGGTGACGAGCGGCGGCATGTAGGCCGGCGGGCTGCTGAGATCCCAGCGCACGCCGAGTTTGATGTCGTGCGAGGTGAGCTCCTTGATCTTGATCGTGGACGGACCCGAGGCGCTGTTGTCGAACAACCGGTAGTTGCCGGGCGCCGCATCGCCGAGGTTCATGTAGCTGTAGGCCAGTTCGACGGTGAACCCGGGATTGACCTTGTAAGCGAGACCGGCGTGGGCGGCCCAGGCGAGGTTCCACTTTCCGTTGTCGGCGAAGTAGGCGACGCTGTTGTTGAGCAGCGGGCTGTACGACACGCCGTCGTCGCGGAAGCCGCTAATCTTGTTGTAGGAGCCGCCGACACCGGCGCCGATGAACGGGGTGATGCACCACCAGGTGCCGAGATCGACATAGGCATTCGCCATGACGACCCACTCGGACTTGCTGCCGCTGTAATTGTTGACGCCGACGAAGCCGGGTCCAATGACGTTGTCGCTGCCGTGCAGATTGGCCCTGCCCCGGTACTGGCCGATCACGTCGCCACGGAACCAGTTGTTGAAGCGGTAGCCGACACCGAGATCGAACAGCGTCGCCGAGTCGAAGCCGAGTCCCTCCGTCGTCTTCGTAAACCCAGGCGCTACGGCGCCCTCGATGCTCTTGGCGCGCTGGTTGGTCATGCCGACGTCGCCGCGCAGATACCAGCCGCCGAAGTCGGCGGGCGGAGCCGGGGGAGCGTACATCGGAGGGGGCGCCGCGATCGGCATGTCGGCGGCGAACGCCATCGAGGAGATCAGGGTTGCCGCACCCGCGGCAAGGAGAGACTTAACGCTACGCATTGGCTTCGTCCTTTTGGCCGGTGAGGCAAATACGGCGCCTCACGTTCTGGAAACTCACGTCCCGGACGATGCCAGCAAATGTTTAAGCGCCACTTAACCCTAATTTTTAAGGTTGATTTTTTCTCAACTCACACGCGCGGGCGGCGCGAGCGTTGCAGAAATGCAGCGCCAAATGCGACGCCGCCGCCGCATTTCCTAACGATGTATGAAGCCGCGTTGCAGCAAGACAGGATATGTTAACGCCCGTGCCGCGGCAGCTTGGGCAGGAACACCGCAAGCAGGCCGATCGCCGGGAGGTAAGCGCAGACCTGGTAGACGAAGGCGATCGAGGTGTGGTCGGCGAGTTTGCCGAGCACGGCGGCGCCCAGGCCGCCGATGCCGAACGCGACACCGAAGAATACGCCGGAGATCATGCCGAAGCGATGCGGTACCAGCTCCTGCGCGAACACGATGATCGACGACGTCGTCGAGGAGATGATCAGGCCGATGACCACGGACAGCACCGCGCTCGCATAGAGCCCGGCATAGGGCAGCGCCAGCGTGAACGGCAGCGCCCCCAGGATCGAAATCCAGATCACGATCTTGCGGCCAAAGCGATCACCCAAGGGACCACCGAGAAAAGCGCCGACCGCGTTCGCCGCGAGGAAAATGAAGAGATACATCTGCGCCGCCTGGGTCGACACGCCAAAGCGGTCGATCAGATAGAAGATGTAGTAGCTCGACAGGCTCGAGACATAGAGCTGTTTCGAGAACAGCAGCGCGACCAGCACGAGGAGCGCAACGACGACGCGACGCGAGTTCGGCGCGTCGGGATGGGCTTGAGCGACCGCGGTCTTCTTCGCCTTGATCTGCGGTTCGTACCAGCGGCCGATGCGCCAGAGGATGAGGATCGCGAGGAAGGCGATCGAGGAGAACCAGGCGATGCTGCCCTGCCCGAACGGCACGACGATGAGCGCGGCGAGCACCGGTCCCATCGAGGTGCCAAAACTGCCGCCGAGCTGGAACACCGATTGCGCAAAGCCGTACCGGCCGCCGGAGGCGAGCCGCGCGATGCGCGCCGATTCGGGATGAAACACCGCCGAGCCGAGGCCGACCAGCGCGGCGGCGACGAGGATGACCAGATATTGGTGGGCGGCACTGAGCAGCAACAGACCGAAGAAGGTCGAGGCCATGCCGATCGACAACGAATAGGGCTGCGCCTTCTTGTCGGTGTAGTGACCGACCACCGGCTGGAGCAGCGAGGCCGTGAACTGGAAGGCCAGCGTGATCATGCCGATCTGCGCGAAGTCGAGCGCGTAGGTGTCCTTCAGGATCGGATACACGGAAGCGATCAGCGACTGCATGGTGTCGTTGAGGAAGTGCGAGAAGCTGATGCCGGCCAGCACGACATAGGCCGGCCCCGCGGCACCTTTAGCGGCGGGCGCGACGTCACCGACGATGACGGGCTCGGTCAGCGTTTCCTCTGAGACGACGACAGGCTTGTTCAATGGAGCATCCCGGCGGGCGCGGCAGATTGCTGCGACAAGCTGATTACGATGCACGCGGCGACCGATCCACCGCCAAACCCCCATGGCTGGGATGCGCTTCGCTCCATCCCTTGCGGGAGTTCGTAGCCCGGAGGGAGCGAAGCGCAATCCGGGGCCGTTCGCTTGTTGCAGGATTCCCGGATTTCGCTGCGCTCCATCCGGGCTACGATCGTTCTCGCGTAGCGCCTCAGGCCGCGGCCTGCCCGAGCGCGGAGACGATGGTATCGACGACGTCCTCGACCAGGATGCGATCCTCGCCCTCGCCCATGACGCGGATCACCGGCTCGGTGCCGGAGGAGCGGATCAGCAGGCGGCCGTGGCCGTTGAGCCGCTGCTCGCCGTCGGAGATCGCCGACTTGACGTCGGAATTGTCGAGCGGCTTGCCGCCCTTGTGACGGACGTTCTTCAGGATCTGCGGCAGCGGATCGAAGCGGTGGCAGACTTCCGACACCGGCCGGCGCAGCTTCTGCACCACGGCAAGCACCTGCAATGCGGCGACGAAGCCGTCGCCGGTGGTGGCGTAGTCGGACAGGATGATATGGCCGGACTGCTCGCCGCCGAGATTGTAGCCGCCGTTCAGCATCTGCTCGAGCACGTAGCGATCGCCGACCGGCGTGCGCACGAGTTCGAGCCCCTGCGCATTGAGGAAGCGCTCGAGCCCGAGGTTCGACATTACAGTAGCGACAATGCCCGATCGCGACAGCCGGCCGTCTTCCTTCCAGCTCTGCGCGATCACCGCGAGCAGCTGGTCGCCGTCGACGACGTGGCCGCGCTCGTCGACCAGGATGACGCGATCGGCGTCACCGTCGAGCGCGATGCCGATGTCGGCGCGCATCTCGCGGACCTTCTTCGACAGCGCTTCGGGCGAGGTGGAGCCGCATTCCTTGTTGATGTTGAAGCCGTCGGGCTCGACGCCGATCGGAATCACGTCGGCACCCAGCTCCCACAGCGCTTCCGGCACCACCTTGTAGGCGGCGCCATTGGCGCAATCGACCACGACGCGCAAGCCGTCGAGCGACAGATCGCGCGGCAGCGTGCGCTTGGCGAATTCGATGTAGCGGTCATGCACGCCGTCGATGCGGCGGGCGCGGCCGAGACTGGCGCTCTGGGCGAGACGCTTGTCGATGGGCTCGTCGAGCAGCTGCTCAATCTGCTTCTCGACGTCATCGGAGAGCTTGAAGCCCTGCGGGCCGAACAGCTTGATGCCGTTGTCCTCGAACAGATTGTGCGAGGCGGAGATCATCACGCCGAGATCGGCGCGCATCGACTTGGTCAGCATCGCGACCGCGGGCGTCGGCATCGGGCCGACCAGCAGCACGTCCATGCCGACCGAGGTGAAGCCCGCCACCATCGCGTATTCGATCATGTAGCCGGACAGGCGGGTGTCCTTGCCGATCACGACCCTGTGGCGGTGGTCACCGCGCTGAAACGCCAGGCCTGCGGCCTGCCCGACCTTGAGCGCGAGCTCCGGCGTGATCAGTCCGTTGGCGCGGCCCCGGATCCCGTCCGTCCCGAAATATTTGCGGCTCATCTCGTCCCCCACGCGACAACCAGGGATCCCCAATACAACCTGCGGGTGCCCTGGCGGGACCCGCATCCCTGATTTGCTGAGGTCTTATAAAGCCATCGCGGCTAACTTGGCTTCAAAAAATATGATGAATCATTACGGAACCGGGCGTACCCCGGTGCCGGTAAGGTGCTGTTAACGTTATATTTCCAGCGAGGACGCCGGAACAGGGCGGAACCGCGCCTAGTCCGAGCGCTTCACATGGCCGTCGGCGCGGCTCGGCGCCGGCTGGGTGACATTGACGGGATCGGAGCCCGGAAAGGTCTCTTCCAGACCTTCTTCCAGCGCGTCCTCGAGATCATGCTTCTCCTTGATCTCCTCCGGCGTCGGTCCGGTGTGCGGCCTGGTCATGGCGCCCTCCTCTCCACAAAGGATTTGCAAACGATTTGGCTCTGCATCCAACCATGCTAGATGACCCCTCGATCTTCCGATGCAAGAGTCCTCCGATGCAAGACTCTTCCAGTACGAGACGGGCCGGGGAAACGTTCATGAAGCACATCACCTGTATCGACGATCTTCGCACACTGCATCAGCGCCGCGTGCCGAAGGCCTTCTTCGATTATTGCGACCGCGGCTCCTACGCCGAGGAAACGCTGCGCGCCAACCGCGAAGACATGCAGGCGATCAAGTTCCGCCAGCGCATCCTGGTCGACGTCTCCAAACGCGACACTTCCACCACGATCCTCGGCGAGCCCTCGACCATGCCGCTGATACTCGCGCCGGTGGGCCTGCTCGGCATGCAGCATGGCGATGGTGAGATCCTTGCCTGCCGCGCCGCGCAAGCCGCCGGTATCCCGTTCACGCAGTCGACGATGTCGATCTGCTCGATCGAGGACATCGCGGCCAGTGTCGAGAAGCCGTTCTGGTTCCAGCTCTACGTGATGAAAGACCGCGGCTTCATCAAGGAATTGATCCAGCGCGCGATCGCGGCGAAGTGCTCCGCGCTGGTGCTGACCGTTGACCTGCAAGTGATCGGCCAGCGCCACGCCGACATCAAGAACGGCATGACGGTTCCACCGGAATGGTCGCTCTCGAAGCTGTTGGATTTCGCCAGCAAGCCCACCTGGGTCTCCGGCGTGCTGCAAGGCAAGCGTCGCACCTTCGGCAACATCGCCGGCCATGTGAAGAACACCGGGGACCTCAATCGCCTCGCCGAGTGGACGGCGTCGCAGTTCGACACGTCGTTGAACTGGAAGGACGTCGAATGGGTCCGCAGCATCTGGCCGGGCAAGCTGATCATCAAGGGCATTCTGGACGTCGAGGACGCCGAGGAAGCCGCCAAGACCGGCGCGCAGGCTCTCGTCGTCTCGAACCACGGCGGCCGTCAGCTCGACGGCGCGCCGTCATCGATCGAGGTGCTGCCCGAGATCGCCGAGGCGGTCGGTGACAGGATGGAGATCATGTTCGACGGCGGCATCCGCTCCGGTCAGGACGTGATGCGCGCGCTCGCGCTCGGCGCAAAGTCCTGCATGATCGGCCGCGCCTATGCCTATGGCCTCGGCGCCGGCGGCCAGGCCGGCGTCGCCAAGGCGATCGACATCATCCAGAAGGAGCTGCTCACCACCATGGGCCTGTGCGGCGTCAACAGGATTGACGAGATCGACGAGCATATCATCGCGATGTGAGCGTCTACCGGGATGCAGCTGCAATAACAGCTGTCGTCCCGGACAAGCGCAGCGAAGCGGAGCGCTGATCCGGGACCCATAACCACAGGGAAGCGTGGTTACGGGGGACTCGGAGCAACCTGCATCGCGCAACAACTTCTCCCTGTGGTTATGGGTCCCGGATCTGCGCTTACGCTTGTCCGGGACGACAGTGGAATTTGTTGCGGCAGTTGCGCTCTATATTTCTCGCCTCACATCGGCGGCGTCACCCCATCCCTGCCAACGTTGACGCGGTTGGCTTCCAGCGAACCATCGTCCTTCTTCACCGCACCGAAAATGATCAGCTTGGCGCCCGGCTTGAGCTCGGATTTGTCGCTGGCGACGAAGGTGACGATCGGCGTGTCCGGGGGCACCACGACTTTCTTCTCACCGTCCTTGTACTTCACCGTGATGTTCTGGCCGTCGGTGCCCTTCACCGTCTGCGCCACGGTGGCGTTGGTCATGGTCGAGTTGGCGCGCGCGTCCCAGGGACGAAAGCCTTCGGCCGCGCCGCGCTGGTTTTCGGGGAAGATGTGCACCGCGATCGCCTTCTGGGTGCCGTCGGGCTCCGGCAGGCCGGTAACGCCGATATAGGAGCCGTCCTTGATCTCCGACAACGACGTCTTCACCACCGCGAAGACGGCGACGTTGTCGGTCATGCGCACCTTCACGTCGCTGCCTTCGCGGGTCTTGATGCCAAGCGTGTTGCCGTCGACGCTCTCGATGGTGCCGCGGATGCGGACCGTCGACGGCTGCTGCGCCAGGGCGGATGACGTAACGATGCAGGCGGCGAATGCGGCCACGCCAATACGTGATATCCAGGTTCTCTTGGACATGTTGTTATTCTCCGCTCACATCGGCGGCGTCAGGCCGTCGCGGCCGACACTGACGCGGTTGGTTTCGAACGAGCCGTCCGGCAGCTGCTTCATGAAGGCGATCACCTTGGCGCCGGCCTTGAGATCGGATTTGTCGCCGGGCACGAAGGTCACCACCGGCGTATTGTCGGCAACGAACACCTTCTTCTCGCCGTCCTTGTACTTGACCAGCAGCGTATGGCCGTCATTGCCGACCACGCTCTCCGCCACGGTCGCATTGGTCATGCTGGAGTTGGGCTTGAGGTCGTAGGGGCGCGAGCCCTCGCCGGTGCCGCGCATGCTCTCCGGAAACACGTGGACCTCGACCGCGTTCGCGCCGCCGTCCGGTCCCGGCACGGTGGTGGCGCCGACGAAGGAGCCGGGCTTGATGTCCGCAAGTGAAATCCTGGTAATGCCCGACACGTTCACGTCGGAGGCGATGTGCAGCTTGACATCCTCGCCGCTGCGCGCCTTGACCTGCATCGTGTCGCCATTGACGCTTTCGATCGTGCCGCGCACGCGCGTCGGCACCGGCGCCCTTTGCGCAAGTGCCGAGAGGGTCGAGACGGCCACCATCGCGACGGCGATGAGCGGACGTGTGAAAGTTGCACGTTGAACAGACATGATGGTCTCCGATTGTCCCTATCGCCCTTACGGACATAGAACTCCGGAGGTTACGCGCTATTCTCTCAAGTCTTTGTGAGATCGGCCTCGACCAGCGCACGCAGCTCTGCCGTGACCTGCGGTCGCTGGCCAAACCACAGCTCGAAGCCGCGGACCGCCTGATGCAGCAGCATGCCGAGCCCGTCGGCGGTCTTCAGCCCGCGCGCCTTTGCGGCCGCGAGCAGCGGCGTCACCAACGGGACATAGACGAGATCGGCGACCACGGCACCATCCGGCAGGCGCGCCACTTCAAGGTCGAGTGAAGGCTGACCGTGCATGCCGAGCGAGGTCGTATTCACGAGAAGTTTTGCGCGCGGCAGAATGTCGTCGATGCCGTCCCACGCAACAGGATGCACCTTCGGCCCGAACTGCCTTGCAAGCATCTCGGCCCGGCCGATGGTGCGATTGGCGAGATGCACGCAGCTGATGCCGCGTTCGAGCAACCCGAACACGATGGCGCGCGCGGAGCCGCCGGCGCCGAGCACCAGCGCCTCGCTGGCTGCGTCCCAGCCGGGCGCGCTGGCATCGAGATTGCCGATAAAGCCCTCGACGTCGGTGTTGGTCGAGCGCAGCTCGCCGTCCGCAAACCACAGCGTGTTGGCGGCACCGACCGCCTGCGCGCGGGCATCGGGCGTCGAGAGCTCGAGCACGCCCTCCTTGTGGGGGATGGTGACGTTGGCGCCGACGAAGCCGCGCAGCGACAGCCGCAACACGAAGTCGCGCAAATTATCCGGTGGAACCGCCTCGATGACATAGCCGCCCTCGATCCCGAGCGTGCGCAGCCAGTAACGATGGATCAGCGGCGAGCGCGAATGCGCGGCCGGCCATCCGATCAGACAGGCTGCGGGAGCCTTGGTCACGGTCGTCCTCCCCTGGGATCGTTTCGGAGGCGATCCATTTCGCGTCCCGCAGGCGCTGTCAAGCGCGCGGGCCGGATCGGAAGAGGCTCGACGTCAGGTCGTGCCCGCCTCACTGGCCGCGGGGTGCGCCGCGCCGCCCTTGATGTCGGCGACCGCACGCGCGATGGTCTCGCGATAGCGCGCGCGTGGCGGCGTGACGCCGTGGGTGAGCAGCGCGCGGCGAACCGTTGGCGATGCCCCCGTGATGAACAGCCGGATACCCTGGCGGTGGGCCTTGGCGGCGACGCGGCCGAGCACGTTGGCCGCGGTCGAATCCAGGAACGGCACGTCGGCGAAATCGACCACAAGCCCCTTGCGCTTGCCGGCGATGCCGTCGAGCACGCTGCCGATCGCCGAGGCCGCGCCGAAGAAGAACGCACCGGTGATGCGATAGACCAGCACGTCGCGATCGACCGCGAGCGCGGGGTCGTAAGGCACGCGCCCGCCATTATCGTCGTCGGGACGATCGGCGGCGACCAGCGGCGAACGTTCCTCGATGCCCGTCATCTCCGCCATGCGATGGATGAACAGGACCGCGCCAAGCGCGAAGCCGACCAGAATGCCTTCGGTCAGATCGCGGAAGATGGTGAGCAGGAAGGTTGCGAGCAGCACGACGGCATCGCCCCATGACGAGCGCAGCAGCGTCGCGAATTCGTGCTTCTCTGCCATGGTCCAGGCCACCACGACGAGCACGGCGGCGAGCGCGGCCAGCGGGATGTAGCTCGCGAGCGGCGCAGCGATCAGCATGAACAGCAGCAGGAAGACCGAATGCAGCATGCCCGCGAGCGGCCCCCGCGCGCCGGCGCGGATGTTGGTCGCGGTGCGCGCGATCAGCCCCGTGACGCAGATGCCGCCGAACAGCGCCGCGCCGACATTGGCGGCGCCTTGCGCCACCAGCTCGCAATTGGAGCGGTGACGGCGTCCGGTCATGCCGTCGGCCACCACCGCCGACAGCAGCGATTCGATTGCCGCGAGCAGCGCGAAGGAGATCGCATCCGGCAGCACGGCGGTCGCCTTCGCGAGCGAGAACGCAGGCAAGGCCGGCCAGGGCAGTTCGCGCGGAATGCCGCCGAAGCGCGATCCGACGGTCTCGACCGGCAGCGACAGCACGGCACATGCGACCGCCGCGAGCACGACCGCGATCAGGATGCCCGGCCAGGACGGGCGCCAGCGCCGCAGGCCGGCGATGATGGCGATGCTGACGATCGCGACCGCGACGGCCGACGGATTGACGGTGTGCAGGCCGCCGGCGAGCGCGACGAGTTTCGGAACGAATTCGCTCGGCTCCTTCGCCACCAGCGTGATCCCGCCGAGATCGCGCAGCTGGCTGGCGAAGATGATGACGGCGATGCCGGCCGTGAAGCCGACCGTCACCGGATACGGAATGAACTTGATATAGGTGCCGATCCGCAGGAAGCCCGCAGCGATCAGGAACAGGCCCGCCATCAGCGTAGCCAGGATCACGCCGTCGACCCCGTGACGGTCGGCGGTCGCCGCAACCAGCACAATGAAGGCGCCGGCGGGACCGCCGATCTGGAACCGGCTGCCGCCGAGCAGTGACGCAATGAAGCCGCCGACAACAGCGGTGTAGAGTCCGCGATCCGGCGTCACGCCCGAGGCGATCGCGATCGCCATCGACAGCGGCAGCGCGACGATCGCGACCGTGAGGCCCGCGAACACATCGGCGCGGAAATCCGACCAGCCGTAGCCCTCACGCCACACGGTGACGAGCTTTGGCAGATACAGTTCGGTAAAGGTCGGCCGACGAAGCTGGTGCAGCTTGCCTGCGTGTTCGCCTGTGACGCTCATTTCAGCAAAATGCTCCGCTGCCCACAACGCTCCGATGCATCGTGCGGCCGCGTATCGGGGCGCGACGGTGCGTTAGTTAAGTCTGCTCCCGAGCATGATCATTGCGGAATCACGCCCCCCACCCGCCGCGGCGGTCCCGGCTCCTTGAGCCGAACGCCACGTCCGCCGCCTTCGCTGCGCGCCTGCTCGCCAATCAGCTCGACGCCGGCCCGATCGAAAGCTTCGACCACCTTCATCAAGGTCTCGACCACGCCGCGAACGTTGCCGGTGCTCGCCTCCATCCGCTGAATGGTCGGCAGCGATACGCCTGCAAGCTCCGCCAAGGCCCTCTGGTCAATGCCGAGCAGCGCGCGCGCTGCCCGCATCTGGAACGACGTGATCACCTTGGCCTCACGTATGAACGATTATAAATGATGTCTGGAGCATGCACAATGATGTTAAATACATCATATCCGAGGAAGCGCAAGGGGGGCCTCCCGCGGGCCCGTCCGCCCCTCTGCCATAGCGAGCACTTGTTCCCTGACCGTCACCCTGAGGTGGCCGCTTCTTTAGCGGCCCTCGAAGGGCGACGGCCCGGCTGCAGCAACAGGGCCGCGCATCCTTCGAGGCTCGCCGCGCAGTGCAAATGCACTGCGCAACTCGCACCTCAGGATGACGGAGTTAGAGCCTTGCTGCGCTCACGATCAGGCGTGGGAGGGCGCAGCCCCTCACCCCACCCACCCTCTCCCCGTAAGAACGGGGAGAGGGTGGGAGAGAGTGATTCGTCCCTTACTTCGGCAGACCGATCACGCCGCGTGCTGATGCGCTGCGATGATCTGGTCGGCGGCGCGCCCCGTGACTTCGGCCATGTGGTCGAACTGGCGGGTGAAGCTGCCGGCGCCTGCCGTGGCCGAGCGCAGTTCGACGATCAATTCGCCGATCTCGGCTTCCGGCATCATGGCGCGGACGCAGTCCCATCCGCTCCAACCGTCGCGGGTGTCGAAGCCGAGGATCTGGCCGCGCCGCGCCGACAGGATCGCGTTGATCTTGGCGGTAGCGTCGGTCGGGCAGACGATCTCGACCACGTGGATCGGCTCCAGCAACACAGACTGGCATAGCGGCAGGCCTTCGTTGAGCCCGACCCGCGCCGCCGTGCGGAAGGCGAGGTCGGAGGAATCGACGCTGTGATAGGAGCCGTCGGTCAGCGTCACCTGCAAATCGGTGACCGGGAAACCGAGCGGACCGCGTGCGAGCCCATCGACGACGCCCTCTTCCACCGCGCCGATGTAGTTGCGCGGCACCGCGCCGCCAACCACCTTCTCGGCGAACTTGAAGCCCTCGCCGCGCGGCAGCGGCCTGATGTCGAGCACGACATCGCCGAACTGGCCATGGCCGCCGGACTGCTTCTTGTGGCGGCCGCGCTGGACGATCGGCTTGCGGATGGTTTCCTGATAGCCGATCGCGGGGGGATGCGAGGCGACCTTGACGCCGAAACGATCGCGCAGCCGCTCGCTCGCGACGCGCAATTGCATCTCGCCCTGCCCCCACAGCACGGTGTCGTGGGTCTGCGCGTTCATCACGAAGACGAGCGAGGGATCCTCCTCGTGCAGCCGCATCAGCGCCTGGCCGAGCTTGACGTCGTCCTTGCGGTCGGTGGCCGCAACCGAGATCGCGAGCACCGGCGGAGTGGGCTCAACAGCGACGAGCGCTGCCGGCGGGGCCTTGCCGTTCGAGACCGTATCGCCGGTCTTGATCGGGTCGAGCTTGGCGAGCGCCACCGTGTCGCCGGCTTCCGCCGCGGCACGCTTGGTGTCGTAGGCCCCGGTGACGGCGAGGATGCCGGAGATGCGGCTGGCTCCGCCGGAAGAGGATTGCAGCGTGGCACCGTCGTCGAGATGGCCGGCGAGCATCCGTGTCAGCGACAGCTTTCCGCCGTGCTGCGAATGCAGCGTCTTGAAGACGAAGCCGAGGGCGTCCCTGGTCTCGGGAACGCCGAGGCGTTTTGCGGTCTCCGCGATACCGGGCGCCTCGTGGCGCAACGCTTTCATCAAGCGCAGCACGCCGTTTTCGCGTGCGGCGGCGCCGAGCAGCACGGGGCAGATCAGCCCGTCGCGCAATTCGCGCGCGAGATCGTCGAACACGGCATCGCGCGGCGGCTGGATGTCCTCGAGCAGCTGCTCCATCAGCGCATCGTCGTGATCGGCGAGCTTCTCCAGCATCGAGAAGCGGGCCTCCTTCTCGCGATCGAGATCGCCGCCTTGGAGCGCGACCACTTCGGAGGCCTTGTGCTCGCGGTAAATGAACGCGCGCTCCAGCGCGAGATCGACGAAGCCCTCGATCAGCTCGTCCTTCCAGATCGGGATCTGGCGCAACACCAGCGGCACGCGCGAGGCGGGCTGCAGCATCTCGAGCGTCTCGCGGATGCGCTTGTTAGCGCGGTCGATCTTGTTGAGGAACAGGAAGCGCGGAATCTTCAGCTCCTCCAACTCGCGCAGAATGATCTGAAGCTGCGGCAGCTTCTTCTCGTCGGCTTCGCAGACCACGATCGCGGCATCGACCGCGGGTAGCGCGGCGCGCATGTCGTGGGCAAATTCGACGGAACCGGGACAATCGAGGAAGGTGTAGCTGTCGCCCATGAAACTCGTGGTGACGGCAGTCAGCCCGACGGTCATCTTGTGATGACGGGCCTCTGGCGTGGCGTCGCCGACGGAGGTTCCGGCATCGACGCTGCCGGCGCGCGGGATTGCGCCGGTTCGTGCCATGATCGCTTCGAGAAGTGTGGTTTTACCGCTTTGGAAAGGGCCCACCAGCGCGATGCACCGTGGACCTCGGGGACTTCTGACGTCTTGTCCCATTCGCCGCCTCCTTGGTGTGGAGCTCGGCCCATGATTGGGTCGGCAAACGCCGATGCTCTGCCCGTCCCCGAGATTTGGCAAGCATCAAACGTCGCTGCGGTGCGTCGTTGCCGGAATCGCGTCGGAGCGACGCGATTCGCACACGGGGTTGTTAACGGCCCGGGCGGAGTTCCAGACTCTCGAGGCCGGCTGCGACGTTGAGGCCGACCTGGCCCTGCACGCTGAGCGGCTGGAGCGCGATCGAATTGTTGGAGCCGCCCACCAGCACGTTGCCGCCGAGGCCGACACCGACCGAGGCGCTGCCTTGCGCGCCGGCATAGGTGCCGGCGAGATCGCCCGGTCCGAGCCGGTTCACCGGCGCGAACACGCCCCAGGCGAGTGCCGTTTCCTGGGTGATGCCGAGGTCGAGGCCCACCTTACGGATCGTCGCGACGTAACGGTCGTCCGGCAAACCATCGACGCGCAGCACGCAGCCGAGATGGGTCACCGATCCCACGATGAAGCCGACGCTGGCACCGCCGCGGCATTCGAGCACGCCCACCTGCACCATCCGGGACTGCGCGCCGGCGCCCGCAACGGAGGCAACGAGGCTCGCAACGGCAAGCCCGGCGAGGAGGAGTGAACGGCGCATGAATATCTCCGGCGATGAATGTGATGCGAGCAGAGAGAGCGCCCTACCCGTGATGCGCGATGGTCTATGCCACAAGAGTTCTGTGCGTGCCAGAACGAACACGTCCAAAACCGAACTCGCGGAGGGAGCCCCTCACCCCACCCTCTCCCCGTAAGAACGGGGCGAGGGAGTGAGAGGTCGGCGCGCCCCTTACGATGAACAACGGCCAGGCGTTACTTAAACCTCTCCCCGCTCTTTTGCGGGGAGAGGTCGGATCGCTTTGGCGCGCAAGTGCGCGCCTGAGCGATCCGGGTGAGGGGCATGGCACAGCATCGGCCCAAGCATTCGTCCATCCAACTTCACTCATCGAAGCACTCATAAAAAAGGCCCGCGCGAAGCGGGCCCTTCCAATTTGCACTGCGGCGATAGCCTTACCGAAGATTGCCGCAGAAGCGCTGGATGCGCTTGCAGGCGTCTTCGAGGTCCGAGGTCTTGGTCGCGTAGGAGATGCGGAACGCGGGGCCGAGGCCGAAGGCCGAGCCCTGCACCACGGCGACGCCTTCAGTCTCCAGCAGTTCGGTGACGAACGTCTCGTCATTGTCGATCACCTTGCCCGACGGCGCGGTCTTGCCGATGGTGCCGGCGCAGGACGGATAGACGTAGAAGGCGCCCTCGGGCCGCGGGCACTCGATGCCCTTGGCCTGATTCAGCATGGAGACGACGAGGTCGCGGCGCTCCTTGAAGACCTTGTTGTTGGCGGGGATGAAGTCCTGCGGACCGTTCAGCGCCTCAACCGCGGCCCATTGCGCGATCGACGACGGGTTCGAGGTCGACTGCGACTGGATCGTCGACATCGCCTTGATGAGCTGCGCCGGGCCGCCGGCATAGCCGATACGCCAGCCGGTCATGCAATAGGCCTTCGACACGCCGTTCACGGTGAGCGTGCGGTCGTAGAGTTTCGGCTCGACCTGCGCGACCGTGGTGAACTGGAAGTCGTCATAGACGAGATGCTCGTACATGTCGTCGGTCATGACCCAGACGTGCGGATGCTTCACGAGCACGTCGGTCAGCGCCTTCAGCTCGGTCCTGGTGTAGGCAGCTCCGGTCGGGTTCGACGGCGAGCACAGGATCACCCATTTGGTCTTCGGCGTGATCGCGCGCTCGAGCGCCTCGGCCTGGAGCTTGAAGCCGGTCGCGGCGGTGCAGACCACCGGCACCGGCTCGCCGCCGGCGAGCGCGACCATCTCGGGATAGCTGACCCAGTACGGCGCGGGGATGATCACCTCGTCGCCCGGATTCATGGTTGCCATCAGCGCGTTGTAGAGCACCTGCTTGCCGCCAGTGCCGACGATGATCTGGTTCGCCTTGTAGACGACGCCGTTCTCGCGCTGAAACTTGGCGATGATGGCTTCCTTCAACTCGGGAATGCCGTCGACGGCGGTGTACTTCGTCTTGCCGGCTTCGATGGCGTGGATCGCGGCCAGCTTGATGTTGGCGGGCGTGTCGAAGTCGGGCTCGCCGGCACCTAAGCCGATGACGTTGCGGCCCGCCGCGTTCAGCGCACGTGCTTTATCCGTGACCGCGATGGTCGCGGACGGCTTCACACGGTCGAGCGCAGCGGCAAGGAAGGACATCGTCATCTCCTGACAAGCGTCGTGAACCCTTTGGCTTCACGACTCCGATTGTGGGAATGAGCCACCCTAAAACGAGTGCCGTTGCACCGCAAGAAACTTCGGCCCGATCCCGCAAAAGTTTACGTGTCTGACGCGCATCAAGCCGCGATTTCCCGCAATATTGCGCAACTTTGCCAGGCAAATCCCACATATCCGACAAGGCGTGTCCTCGGAGCAATTTTGGCGCCTTCGAGGGCCATGACAATGCGGAAGCTTCAGTGCCCAAAACGCGACCGCCGCTTCTCGCAAACGATCGCGTCGAGCAACGCACTTGTGCGTTGACGCAAGCGTGAACTGAGTTGGATGGTCGCACGGAAATGATCTTCCGCCGCATTGCAATGCGGTAGGGTTTTCGAGTTTTTCTATTGGCCGGGTCTTGCGGCGGATTCGCATCGGCATCATTGTTTAGCCGCGTTGCGGGGCAACAAGCGCCGCGCCCTCCCGTCTTCCGGAATCATCCTCAGAATGTACAAGCTCTATTCGATGCAGCGCTCGGGCAACAGCTACAAGGTCCGCCTTGCGCTGGCGCTGCTGAACTTGCCTTACGAAGCGGTCGAGGTGGACATTCTGCGCGGCGAGAGCCGCACCCCGGACTTCCTGGCCAAGAACCCATCCGGTCAGGTGCCGCTGCTCGAGGTCGGCGACGATCGCTATCTCGCCGAGTCCAACGCCATCCTGTGGTATGTCGCCGTCGGCACGCCGCTCGCGCCGGAGAACCGCATCGATCGCGCCGACGCGCTGCAATGGATGTTCTTCGAGCAGCACGCGCTGGAGCCGAACATCGGCGCGGCCTATTTCTGGCTGTCGCTGGTGAGGGGTGGCCGCGACCTCCAGACTCATTCGCTGGAGGATTGGATGGAGCGCGGCTATGGCGCGCTCCAGGTGATGGAGAATCACCTCAAGACCAACGACTATTTCGCCGCCCGCCAGCTCACGGTCGCCGACATCGCGCTGTACGGCTACACCCACCTCGCCGACCGCTGCGACTTCGACCTCTCGACCTTCCCGGCCATCCGGGACTGGCTGAAGCGCGTGGAAGCGGCCCCCGGCTTCGTCGCAATGGACTGGCGGCCGGCTGACATCGAGGACCCCGCCAGCATCGCCGCTGGTGCCTGAGGGGCGATCGCGCTCTGGCGGATAGCGGGCATAAGGGTCAACATTGCCGCAATCTCGCCATTTTCGCGCGATTGGCCGCCGCAATATTGCCGATTGCAACAGTGAAATTGTTCGATGTCGCGGGTGATTCGCTCGCGCGTTGAAGGATTTAGACCATGATTCGGGCGTCCGGCACGGCAGGCTTTCAGGGCCCACCCGCTACCGTTTCGTCTTCCCGGCTGACCAACGCGGTCGCGGCCTCGCTCGCCGTCGCCGCGCTCTCGCTGTGCCTGATCGTCACCCTGACGGTGCTGTCGACCAAGGCGACCATGGCGATGGGCCTGCCGGTCTGATTCCCGCTTCATCCTGGACCCGCCTTCAAGGCGCCGCGTGGCCCGCGCCGACCGGCATCGCGACAGGATTTCGATGAAATCACCTGTGGTCATCGTTGCAATCACCCTGACCGCGGCCATCCTGGTCGCGGCATCGCTGTTGATCTTCGTCGGCACGCGCAAGGGCCAGGGGACGTCGACGCTGAATGCGCCCGCGCTGCAACAACGTCTCAAGCACGCGCACTTGGTCTAAAATCATCCGAAAGCTTTGCGCATGAACCAAAGCGCACCTTAAGCACACCGCGCAAAACCGCATCGCAATGGCGCAATGTTCGGTCAGTGTTGCCGCCTTACCTCGTCCAGGGAGGAGCGAGACAGGCCCATGCGGTTGGGATGGCGTGCGATCTCCGGTCCGGCGCTGACGGCAGCGACTTTGCTGCTGACGATGTTTTTCGATCGCTTCGTCCCCGTTCCCTCGCCCGCGCCGCTGCTCGTCTGCATCGTGGCGCTCGCCGGCGCGCTCTCGGGTCCCGCTTCCGCCGTCGCCAGCGTAGCCATCGCCGTCATCGGCGCAGCACTGCTGCTCCTCAGCCGGCACGGCGTTGCAGGCCTGACCACGGCGGATATGATCCGGCTCGGCCTCCTGGCCGCGACGGCCGCGGGCACCGCAGGCATCACCGGCTTGATGCGCCAGCGGCTGCTCGGCACGTTTGCCGCCGAACGTCGGAGCCACGCCGCCGCCGCGCGGCTGTCGGCGGCGCTCGACCAGGCCGATATCGGCATCGTGCTGCTCGATGCCGAGACGCGCGCCGAATTCATCAACCGGGCGTTCCGCGATTATTTTGCGGTGCCGGACGACATCGCCGACGGCAAGCCGCCGTTCATCGCGCTGATGTATCACGGCCGCGACACCGGCGCGTTCGAATTGCCCGAGGACGAGCTCGGCACCTTCATCGCACAGCGCATGGAGATGGTGCGGATCGGCGATGCCACGCCGATCAACATCGCGTTGCGCAATGGCGAGGTGTTGCGCTTCGTCTGTGCCACGCTGCCCGATGGCGGGCGCATGCTGAGCTACACGCCCGTGACCGACCTCGTGCGCCACACCGATGCGCCGTCCCGCGCCGACTACTACCGCTCGCTGCGCGATCCCGCGGGCCGCAAGCTGATCCGGTATCTGCGCGTCGCGGAGTGATGCGATTGCGAGCGGGCGCTCGCGGAGACAGCCCCTCACCCCACCCTCTCCCCGTAAGAACGGGGCGAGGGAGCGAGAGAACAGTGCGTCCCTCACTTAGGACATCACTGCGAGCTGCGCGTCTTAACCTCTCCCCGCTCTTCTGCGGGGAGAGGTCGGATCGCTTTGGCGCGCAAGTGCGCGCCTGAGCGATCCGGGTGAGGGGCATGGCACACCGTTGCCATGACTGGATATCCATCCGACTCGTAAGACAATTGATCAGGACCTCCCTCATCACGTATGAAGGAGGCCTCATCGATCGCGGGAATTCATATGTCGCTCACCATTCGCCCCGTCACCAGGCAGGACTACGAACAATGGCTGCCGCTGTGGGACGGCTACAACGCCTTCTACGGCCGCTCCGGTCCGACCGCGCTCTCGCCCGAAATCACGCGCGTGACGTGGCAGCGTTTTTTCGATGCCTATGAGCCGGTGCACGGATTGGTCGCCGAGAGCGACGGCCACCTGCTCGGGATGACGAATTACCTGTTTCACCGCAGCACCACCGCGATCGAGCCATCCTGCTATCTGCAGGACCTGTTCACGACCCAGGCCGCACGCGGCAAGGGCGTCGGCTCGGCGCTGATCCACGGCGTCTACGAGCGCGCGAAGCTCGCAGGCTCTCCGCGCGTGTACTGGCAAACGCATGAGACCAACGTGACGGCGCAGCGCCTGTACGACAAGGTCGCCGAGCGTTCCGGGTTCATCGTCTATCGCAAGATCTTCTGATCCTCGCGATCGCGACGCCTGTGGATAACTCTGCCTGTCACCCGCGCGTAACATAGCGCGACTAGGCTGCAGCTGCGTCTGGTCAGCCCCCGTCACCGATCAAGCGCCCCAAAGCGGTCCCCGTCAGTCGCCGCGTCTGACAGGGGCCGCATTTTTTTGTCGGCAGTTCCTTGTCGGCAGCTCCTTGTCGACATGGCAGCAACGCGGCGCGCGGCTTGCTGCGGCGGCGCACCGCAGTCACAATACGCCCCTGCCAATCTCCGACAGGGATCTCCCATGGAAATTCGTAATCTCGGCGCCTCCGGCCTGCGCGTGTCTGCGGTCGGCCTCGGCTGCAACAATTTCGGCCAGCGCACGGATTTGGAGACCTCGCGCAAGGTGATCCATCGCGCGCTCGATCTCGGCATCACGCTGTTCGACACCGCCGACATCTATGCCGGCATGGGCGGTTCGGAAACGGTGCTCGGCACCGTGCTCGGCGACCGCCGCAAGGATATCGTGCTCGCCACCAAATATTCCAAGCCGATGGCGACCGACGGAACCAAGCAGGGCGCTTCGCGCCGCTACATCATGAACGCAGTCGAGGCGAGCCTGACGCGGCTGAAGACCGACTACATCGATCTCTACCAGCAGCACGATTACGACCCGCTGACGCCGATGGAGGAGACGCTGCGCGCGCTCGACGATCTCATCCGTCAGGGCAAGGTGCGCTATATCGGCAATTCCAATTTCCCGGCCTGGCGCATGGCGGAGGCCGAATTCACTGCGCGCGCGATGAATGTCAGCCGCTTCGTCTCCTGCCAGGACGAATACAGCCTGCTGGTGCGCGACGTCGAAAAGGACCTGCTGCCGGCCGCACAGGAGTACAAGCTCGGCCTCCTGCCGTTCTTCCCGCTCGCAAGCGGGCTCCTCACCGGCAAGTACCAGCGCGGCGCAGCCGCCCCGACCGATACGCGCTTCGGCAAGGTACCGGCGTTACGCGACCGCTATGTCACTCCGCGCAACGAGGACATCGTCGAGAGGCTCACGGCCTTCGCGAAAGCGCGCGGGCACAGCATGCTCGAGCTCGCCTTCTCCTGGCTCGCCGCGCGCCCGCAAGTGTCGAGCGTGATTGCTGGCGCCACCCGCGTCGCGCAGGTCGAGGAGAACGTGAAGGCGATTGCGTGGAAGCTCGGTGCGGAGGAGATGGCGGAGATCGACAAGATCACGCTGGGCTGACCGTTACGGCGTGGCGCGCTACTTGGCGCCGCGCCCCACCGTCTGCATCACCTCGAAGCCCTCGAACTGGGGATGGCCGAGATAGGTCGGCTTGGTGTCGCCGGCCCGCGCATGCGCGGCACGAAAAGCATCCGATTTGGTCCAGGCCTCGAACGCCCCATGGTTCGCCCACACCGTGTGCGAGGCGTACAGCGTGTGGTCCTCGAGCTCGGGGCCACGCAGCAGATGAAACTCGACGAAGCCCGGCACCTTGTCCAAATGGGTATCGCGCGAAAGCCAGACCTGCTCGAAAGCAGCCTCGGAGCCCTTGGCGACGCGGAAGCGGTTCATGGCGATGTACAGCGTAGTCTCCTATAAGGCGCGATCGTAAGAGAGGCACCGGCCTCTCGCTCCCTCGCCCCGTTCTCACGGGCAGAGGGAGGGGTGAGGGGCTGCCTCCGCAAGCTCGGTCTGAGTTGTAATTGAAGTCCGTAATCCGCGCACCGTCATTGTGCGAGTCGGATGGAATGTCGTCTTGGCAAGCGATGTGCCCGGCCCCTCACCCGGATCGCTGCGCGATCCGACCTCTCCCCGCTGAAGGGCGGGGAGAGGTTGAAACTCGCGGCAGGCGCTGGAAATTCGATCGCCTTTAGAATCAGGAATGCACCGGCCTTTCGCCCCCTCGCCCCGTTCTTACGGGGAGAGGGTGGGGTGAGGGGCTGCCTCCGCGAGTTCGGTCTGAATTGTAAGCAGAACGCCCTCGATATTTCCAAGAACGTCATTGTTCCAGAAGCGAACGACCTTGTAACCTTTTTCTCTCAAGCGTTCGTCTCGAATAGCATCTGTCGCCGATTCATTGTGCTGACCACCGTCGACTTCGATAACGAGGCACTTTTCACGGCAGACGAAGTCGCAGATGTAACCAGCAATGGGCTCTTGCCTGACGAACTTGTTGCCATCGATCCGCCGGTTACGAATCCGATTCCAGAGGACTGTCTCTGCGTCCGTTTGATCGACGCGGAGCCGGCGTGCGAGTCGGATGGACTTCTCATCGTGGCCACGCATTGCCCTGTCCCTCACCTGGACTCTTCAACTCAGCTCTCGCCGCAAGGACGCACCGCTCCAGGTTCGGTCCGAATTGTAATTGAAGTCCGTAGTCCGCGCACCGTCATTGTGCGAGTCGGATGGACCGTCATTTCGGCAACCGTGTGCCCTGCCCCTCACCCGGATCGTACCGGACGACGCTGCGCATCGCCGGGGCGATCCGACCTCTCCCCGCAGAAGAGCGGGGAGAGGTTAAGCAACCAGCCCCTTCATCGGTCGTGCGCTTGCGCTGTCGGGGAACACCGTCTCGGCCAGCACGCGATCGGACAGGCCGAACTGTCCCTGCAGCACGCCCTTGATCACGGAGCGCAGATCGGTGGTGGGCTTGAGATCGCGGGCCTCGAAGAGGTTGGCGGGCTTGAGGCCGGGCCAGTCGGCGATGACGCGGCCGCCCTTCACCGCGCCGCCGGCCAGCAGCGCGATCGTTCCCGTGCCGTGATCGGTGCCGTCGGTGCCGTTGATGCGCGCGGTGCGGCCAAACTCGGTCGCGACCACCACGGCGGTGTCGCGCCAGCGGTCGCCGAGGCCGCTTTCGAATTCGGCGAGCGCACCGTCGAGCCCGCCCAGCAGGAAGGCGAGGCGACCGACAGGGCCGCCTTCATTGGCGTGCGTATCCCAGCCATCGAACGCGAGCGCCGCGATGCGCGGGCCGTCGTCGGACGCCATCAGTTTTGCGGCGCCGCGCGCGACCTGCCGCATCTGCGCGACCGCGTTGCCCGGCTTCGGCTTCATGTCGGCGCCGCTCGCGGCCTTTTCCAGCTGAAGACCCTGCGACAGCACGGCCGCCAGCGCGGGATCGCGGTGACGATAGAGCTCGACCAGACGCATCGCGGTGTCGTCATCGGCTTGCGGCAGCGCCACCGGCGCCCAGCCGACGGTCGGCGCATTGCCGCGCAGCACCAGCGGCGTGGTCGGGCCGACGGCAAGAGCACTCGACACCCGCTCGCCGCGCGGCAGCGCCTCCAGCGCGCGGTTGAGCCAGCCGGATTGCACGCGACCGGGCCCGGCATAGCCGCTTTCGAGCACGTCCTGGCCGTCGAAATGCGAGCGGTCGCGATAGGGCGTCGCCACCGCGTGGATCACCGCGGCATGCCTGTCGCGATACATGCGTGCGAACTCGGGCATTGCCGGATGCAGCGCAAAGAAAGTATCGAGCATGATCGCGGGATGGGCGCCGTCCGCCGTCAGCGCGATCGCCCCGTGCAGGCCGGCATAATCGGGATCGCCGACCGGCGCGACGGTCGAGAGTCCGTCAAGCGCGCCGCGCAGGATCACCACGATCAGCCGGGGATCGCGACCGTCGGCCGCGCGGGCAAATTTCGGCAAATAAGCCCAGGCCGCGAAGGAGGCGCCGCCGAGCAGGAGGCCGCGGCGCGAGGTGAGGAGCCGGTTCTCGACGCAGTCGATCATCATCATCTCCTCTGCATTTCCGGCGACATCAACAGCAGCGCCAGCGCCTGCTGCCGCGACTCCGCGCGCTCGATGGTGCGCCGCGTTTCGATCGAGGTCGCATCTGCGGCGGCAAATTCCAACAAATCGAGCGGGTCGATGTTGGGCCCGAGCCGCGCGCCCATTTGCGCGGCAATATCGAGCCGGAGCTTGATGCCTTCGGGCGCAGCCCACGCGGCGCTGGTGTCGGGAAAACCATTCGGGCCGGCCGGCGACCACAGCGGCTGGCCCAGCATATTGAGGTTGTTGAGATAGGCGCCGGGATCCTCCGGCACGCGCGCGAGCAGCCGGCCGCTCGCGACCAGGAAATCATAAGGGTTGCGCATCTTGGTCAGCGGCGCCTTCCACGCCTCGTCGGAATCGACCAGTGCCGTTGCAAGCGCCTTGAGATCGCCGTCGGTCTTGATGAAGACATCGCGCAATCGCGCCACCAGCGCCGGCGGCGGATCGTCCGCAACGAAGTGGCGGACGAATTTGGTGGCGATGAAGTTCGCAGTCGAGGGATGGTGCGCGATGTCGGCGAGCGCGGCTTCGCCTTGCGCAAGGCCGGTTGGCTCGTAGCTCTTGCCGAGCAGCATTTGCGGCCCGGGCTGGTGCGCATTGACGTTGAACACGAAAGAACCGGGCGCTCCCAGCTGTCCCTGCCGGCCGGCAAAGGTCCAGCCGGTAATGATGCGCGCGAGCGAGGTGACGTCGTCCTGCGTGTAGCCGCCGCCGACGCCGAGCGTATGCAGCTCCATGATCTCGCGCGCGAGATTTTCGTTCAGCCCGCGCTTGCGGTTCTGGCCCGCGCGCGAGTCCGGTCCGAGCGATTGCTGGTTATCGAGGAAGAACAGCATCGCCGGATGCTGCTCCACCGCCTTCAGCATGTCGGCGAAACGCCCGAGCACGTGCGGCCTGATCGCCTCGCGCTCGAACGCGCCGGCCCATATCCGCGCCAGCTCGCCCTTGCTGGCGGAGATGCAGAAATGGTTGGACCAGAACACGACCAGGCGTTCGGTGAAGCCGCATTCGACCAGGGTCGCGCGCTGCAACCGCGCCAACGCCTCGGCGCGAAAGGTCTTTTGGATGACGTTGAGCGGCTGCGGGGCGGGTTTTGCCGCAGCCGGCGCGGCCGTGTTGGGCTGCATGTCCGCCGGCTTATTGTCAGTCGGCTTATTGTCAGTAGGTTTGGCCTCAGCCATCTGGCCGGCGATCTCGGTTGCCACGGCGTTCAGCGAGAGATTGCGGCGCGGTCCGGGCTTCTGATCGGCCGGCGCTTCGGTCGGCGCGCCGGCTTTGGCGGCGGCCTCGCGCGCCTGCTTGACCTGATCCTGATAGGCGAACACGGCCTGCCCGAGCTGCGGCGTGGATTGCAGGCCCGGCGCCTCCAGCAGCACAGCGTTGGGGCGGGCGAGTTCCGCCTTCACAAAACCGCGAGGATCGGAGGCCGCGTTGACGAGATCGCCGGATGCGCCGCCGCGGGCGCCGAAGCCGAAACGGTTGAGCGCGACGAGCGCGGCTTGCGAATCGCGGGCCATCGATATGTCCTTCGCGCGTTGCCAACCGCTTTCCGAGTCTGTGCGCGAGGCATAATATACCGCAGCGGGAGATGAACCCGGCATGAAAATGACAGCACAGCTTTCGCGCAAATCATGACAAATCCGCAAGACATTCCAGTGCAGAAACCGCGCCGCCTCGCCTGCTCCCGTTGCGGCGCCGAGTTCGGTTGCGATCTCTCAGGCGCGTGCTGGTGCGCGGAAGAAACAGCGCGGCTGCCGATGCCGGTCAAGGGCGAGGATTGCTTGTGCCAGGCTTGCTTGCGCGAGGCGGCGGCGACGCGTAGCCCGGATGGAGCGCAAGCGTAATCCGGGTTCGTGCCACGCATTGCGACCGTCCCGGATTGCGCTGCGCTCCATCCGGGCTACGAAGCTTACACCGCGTGCCCCGGCGATTTCCGCGCCATGCCGTCGAACGCATCCAGCAGCTTTTCGCGCCAGGCGTAGACCGGGTCGTCCGCTTCCAGCAGCTTGAACGGGCTCGTCACGCGCGCCCACTGAAAACCACCGAACACGATGTAATCGGCATAGTTCGGTGCGGCGCCGCCGATGAAGGGCTGCTTCTTCAGGGTCTGCCGCATCACCTCGAGCGATTTGCGGAAGGCGACCACGCCGGCATCGCGGCTGGCCATGATCTCTTCAAGCGTCTTGCCGCCGAAACGCGCCTCGCGCGACTGGCGGAAATAGGCGGCGTCCACCTCGTCCAGATTCTTCGGGATGTCGGCGATGATCAGCGGAAAGATGCCGCCGACGATGGCGATGTCGCCCCAGGCGTTGAGCATGCGCGCCATGGCGCGGCCACCCTCGCCCCCGAACAGCGACGGACGGTCCGGAAACTTGTCTTCGAGATAATTCGCGATCGTCCAGGAATCGACCACCGGCTGGTCGTGATGCAGCAGCACCGGCACCTTCTCCGAGCCGTGCGGCGCAATCGCGCTTTTCTCGGTGAAGCGCCAGGGCAGCGTTTCCGCCGAAAGGCCCTTATGCGCCAGCGCCATCCGCGTGCGCCAGCAGAACGGGCTGAACGGTCGCGAGGCGTCAGTGCCGACGAGTTCGAAGAGTTTAAGCGACATGATGGGCCTGCCCTGCAATGATGCAGCTGCATTAGTTTCGTAACATCGTACCACTCTGTCAACCGCCGAGCTTGCTCGCGCTCGTGAGACTGACGACGGGAATCTACCTGAGGCTTGTTGAGGGCATTCCGGATTGGACCTAAGCTCGGGGCTTTCCAGCATTCATACGGAAGGAATTGCAATGACCAGAAACCTGCCACGACGCGATTTCCTGTTGGGTTCGGCAGCGCTCGCAGGTGCTGCGGCTGCCAATGCGTTCACCTGTGTCGAGATCGCGAGCGCTGCGCCGATTGCCGTCCCGACCGTGGACAAACTCTCGATCCGCGTGCTGGTGGATTCGAGTTTCGACCTGTTCTTCCGTCCCAAGCAGATCAACGGCGTCTCGATCGCACCTGCGCCGCGCGGCAGCGATTTCCGCAAATCGCTGCACAACGAATGGGGTCTGTCGCTCTGGCTGGAATCCGAAGGCGGCGGCAATCAGCGCACGCTGATGCTCGATTACGGCTACACGCCCGAGGTGCTGCTCAACAACATGGCGCTGATCGGCGTCGATCCGGCGAAGCTCAACGCGCTGATCGTCAGTCACGGCCATTACGATCATTTCGGCGGCCTGAACGGCTTCCTCGACAAATTCCGGGAAAAGCTGCCCGCCGACCTCAAGCTTTATGCGGGTGGCGAGGATAATTTCTGTCATCGCGTCAACCCGACCCCGACACAGGGACAGTTCGCGGATTTCGGCACTCTCGACCGCCGGCAGCTCGCGGCACAGAAGGTCACGACTGTGCTGTGCGAAACGCCGACTTTGATCGCTGACCATGCCTTCACCACGGGCAAGATCACACGCCGCAGCAGCGAACGCGTGCTGCCGAACACTCTCGTCGAGTTTGGCATCAAGGACGGGCTTGGCTGCAATGTCGGACACTATCTCCCGGCAGAGATGGAGGGCAAGATCGTGCCGGACGAGCACACCCACGAGCACGCCACCTGCTTCAATGTGCGGGATCTCGGTCTGGTCGTGATCTCGTCCTGCGGCCATGTCGGCATCGTCAACTCGGTGAAGCAGGCGCAGGAAGTGTCGGGTATCCAGAAGGTGCACGCCATCGTGGGCGGCTTCCATCTCGGCCCGGCGCCCAAGGACTACCTCACGCAGGTCGTGAGCGAGATCAAGGCGCTCAATCCTGACGTCGTGGTGCCAATGCATTGCAGCGGGCTCAACTTCGCGCAGGAAGCCAATGTCCAGATGGAGGGCAAGGTCGTGGTGACGACAACAGGCAGCCGCCTCACCTTCGGGCTGTGATGCGACGTGTGAGCGCGGGGCTATTGATGATGCTGGCGCTCGCCTGCGGGGCGGCAGCGGCGCAGGCGCGCTCGGCCGCGCAGACCATGGACGTCCTGATGTGGAATCGGGAGCCGGTCGGCGGACCGTTCGAGTTAATCGACCAGACCGGCAAGCTGCGCAGCGACCGCGACTTTCGCGGGCAGCTTATGCTGGTCTATTTCGGCTTTACTTACTGCCCTGACGCATGTCCGACCGACCTGATGGCGATCGGACTGGCGCTCGAGCAACTCGGTCCGGATGCCGACGCCGTGCAGCCGGTCTTCATCACACTCGACCCCGAACGTGACACGGCCGAGCATCTTGCCGAATATGTGCCGCTGTTTCACCCGCGGCTGCTCGGGTTAACCGGCAGCCTTGACGCAATCGGGACAGCGGCAGACGCCTACAAGGTCTATTTTGACAAGATTCCGGTCGGCAAGGAGGC
Organism: Bradyrhizobium sp. Ken64; assembly: GCF_055807555.1. Taxonomy (NCBI): domain Bacteria; kingdom Pseudomonadati; phylum Pseudomonadota; class Alphaproteobacteria; order Hyphomicrobiales; family Nitrobacteraceae; genus Bradyrhizobium; species Bradyrhizobium sp. Ken64. The sequence continues at coordinate 164,696 of NZ_JBVVPA010000001.1, forward strand.
CGGAGACTACACGATCGACCACACGTCCTTCATCTATCTCATGGACCGCGACGGAAAATATCTCGGCTTCTTTCCGCCGGGCACCTCGGCCGAGCGCATGGTCGAGATCATCCGACCGCGGCTTGCGGCGCCTTCGCGCTAGCAGGAGTGGCTCAGACCGGACCCGAGTCACCGCCCGTTCGAGCGCAGCAGCTTCTCGCCGTCCCTTGTCACCGCGATGATCAACCCCATTCCGGGCAGCGTCTCGCGCGCGACGTAGCCGCGGTCGGCGGCGTCTTCCCAGATGGTAAGGCGCGGGCACGAGGTTTTCCAGGTCGCGATCACCTCGGCATAGGCGCGCGGCTCGCGCGCAACCCATTCGACGAAGTCCAGCACCAGCGGGTCGGCAGTCTCGCTCATTGCAAACCTCCCTTGTCGAAGGCTGCCAGCACGGGCGTGCGGACCAGCAGCCAGCTGCCATAGGCGATATAGTAGCAGGCGATGGTGGTGATCAGCTTCATCGACCAGGCCAAGAATTGCTGGTCGGTCATGGCTTCGAGGATGCGCCGCGCCAGCGTGGTGCCGAGCATGGATGCTGCGATCGCGACGGCCGCGATCACGGGATCGAGCGTCGCGGCCTGGTCGATCACGCCGCCGAAATAGATCAGTTTGATGAAATGGCTGACGAGCTGGCACATCGCCTTGGTCGCCACCTTCTCGCGCCGGCCGAAATTGCCGCCGAGGAAGAAGGTGTCGAGCAGCGGTCCCGACACGCCGGTCATCAGCATGAGGCCCATGCAGATCGTGCCGTAGACGGTGCCCTGCCAGAGACGATCCGGATCCGGCTTGATGTTCGCGGGCAGCAGCCGCGCCATGAATGGGGTGACGCCGAGCAGCAGCAGCGCGACCGGCTTGTCCGGCACATAGCGGGTGAGCGACCACGCCGCGAGCGCGACGGCCGCGCCGGCCATATAGTTCGCGACCGGCCGCCAGCGGATATGCGCGCGCCAGAGAAAGGCGCGCCAGCCGTTGGAGGCCATCTGCGTGATCGCATGCAACACCATCGCGGTCGGCAGCGGCATCAAGGCCAGCAGCACGCCGATCAGGATCAGCCCGCCCGCCATGCCGAACAGCCCCGACAGGAACGCGGTGCCGACCATCAGCAATCCAAGGGCAGCGATCATGATGGGCGTCACGCGATGTCTCCGGTGGTGGCATGTAACGGACGCAAAGGTGCTTCACTCCCTCGCCCCGCTTGCGGGGAGAGGGTGGGGTGAGGGGGAGTCTCCGCAAGGGAGCCAGCAGTGGGACTCGCGGAGAGTCCCCCTCACCCGCCTGCGCTTCAGCAAATCAGCCTGGATTACGCCGATATTTCTGCCCCGCTTGCCCCGTCTACGCAAACTGAGTTATCTTGGCCTGGCATCAGCTTTCCTGAGGGTCGGTCATTTGCGGCGCTTGCTGTTTCTCAACGGCATCAAGGCATTCGAAGCCGCCGCGCGGGCCGGGAGCTTTGCCGCGGCCGGCCTCGAGCTGAGCGTATCGGCAGCCGCCGTCAGCCGCATGGTGCACATCCTGGAAGAACGGCTCGGCGTCGCGCTGTTCGAGCGCAAGGCCAACAGGCTGCTCCTCACGCAGGCGGGCCGCGCCTATCAGAGCGGGCTGACGCCAATTTTCGACGCGCTCGCGAGCCTCACGGCCCAGGTGACGGCGCCCTCGAGCGTCCGCGTGCTCACCATCGGCATCGGCCACACCTTCGCGATGCGCTGGCTGATCCCACGCCTGTCGGAGTTTCGCAACGAGGAGCCCGACATCGAGGTACGCTTCACCACCGGCGGTGCGTCGGTGCCGTTCGGCGAGGACTGGAGCTGCGGCATCCAGCTCGGCACCGGCGACTGGCCGGGGCTGGTGGCCGAGCCGCTGTTCGCCGGCGATCTCACACCGGTCTGCGTGCCCCGCCTCGCCTCCTCGCTGAAGCGCCCGGCCGATCTTAGGGGACCGAGCCTGATCCGCGTGGCGCATTCGCCCGAGGACTGGCCGATCTGGCTCAGGGCCGCGAACCTCGCGCGCATCAACGCGCGGGGGCCGGAGTTCCAGTTCTACGGCCAGGCGCTTCAGGCCGCCGCCGACGGGCTCGGCATCGCCATGGGCATCCGGCCCTATATCGACGACGATCTCGCCGCCGGCCGGCTGGTGGCGCCATTCGAACTCTCGGTGCCCAAGGGCATGCGCTGGTACCTGCTCTATCGCAGCTTCCAGACCGAGCAGCGCGACTTTGCCGCGTTCCGCCGCTGGATCATGCGCGCGGCGTCGGAACCCGCCGCCCGTCCCGTCCGGCGGTCCGGCCGCACCGGCGCGCGGAACTGACGCTGCGACCGGACCTTGGGCAAAAAAGCCGGCCGCTTGTGAACGGCTTCACATCCCAGAATCCGCAAACGTGGTCCCCTGACCCTCCAACAAGGCGCTCGAACAAAACATTTTGGGGACTGCAATGACGACCCTCTACGACGGCTTTGACATCGAATCCTTCGAAGCTGGCAAGGGGCTGTGGCACGCCCGTATCCGGCGTGCCGATTTCAGCCCGGTTGCCATCGACGGCGTGCTGTTTCCGGCCATGGAAGTCGGCTTCGCCTGGCCCGATCCCGATGCCGCGATTGCCCATGCCAAGCATCACATCGATCGCTTCCGCCGGCGGGCCGACGACAGCGACGACGAATAAGCGAGCGGGACTGCAGGCGAACCAAGGAACGGCGCAGGGTCAAAGGGGGAAACCGGTCATGTCAGTCATCGAATTCGAAGACACGCCGCGGCCGAGGATTTACACCCGCAATGTGTTGTCCAGCTGCCCGGAATGCGACGGCGATCTCACGGTGCTCCGCGTGATCGGCGGCCGTGCCGGATGCGAGTATTGGGCCATGCGCTGCACCGATTGCGGCGGCATCCATCTCGACATCCTCGAGCCGCGTCAGGCGGCCGGGGACGATGAGGGACCGTCGCCGGCGGCGTGAACCGCAATATCCGTGATCCCAAGGCTGCTGCCAACCTGCTGTCAGCAGTCTGATCCGGGAAGGGCTTTCGCCCTTTCCTGAGAGCCGGACTCGCCCCATATTCGGAGCATGGCGAAGAAACCTGCATCCTCCGAAAAATCCGGCAAATCCCCCAAGACCAAGGCTCCGACCGCCAAGGCACCAAATTCCAAGGCGCCAAATTCCAAGGCGTCTCGCCCCGACGTGCAGCCGATCGGGCCGGCGCTGGCCGAGTTGCTCAATCCCGCGATCAATCGCGGCGATGCCGGGCTCGGATCGGGCACCGGCCTGCAGCCGCCGCCGGACAATTCGCGCGACCGCCGCTCCGGGGGCGAGGCCGCCGCGCATCGCGCGCGCGCTTCGACGCCGAAGGAGTTTCCGCAGGACAATACGCGGCCGATGCCGCTGCGGCCCAATCCGCAGCCGCCCGGCGCCCGCGACGCGGGCTTCGACGAGGCGCCGCAGGCCAATTACGGAACCGCGGCCACGATCCCGACGCTCGATCCCGAACTGGCCCGTCAGCTCGGCCTTCCCACCGAAGAGGACGATGCCGAAGCCCTGGCGCGCCCGCCGCGCAGCAAGATGGAGGCGCTCGGCGTCAAGGCGACCGCCGACGCGCTGGAATCGCTGATCCGCGAGGGCCGGCCGGAGTTCCGCAAGGACGACGGCTCCACCAGGGTGTGGACCCCGCATCGGCCGCCGCGCCCGGAGAAGTCCGAAGGCGGCGTGCGCTTCGAGATCAAGTCGCACTACGAGCCGCGCGGCGACCAGCCGACCGCGATCGCCGAGCTGGTCGAAGGCATCAATCGCAACGACCGCTCGCAGGTGCTGCTCGGCGTCACCGGCTCCGGCAAGACCTACACCATGGCCAAGGTGATCGAGGCGACGCAGCGCCCCGCCATCATCCTGGCGCCGAACAAGACGCTCGCCGCCCAGCTCTATGGCGAGTTCAAGAGCTTTTTCCCCGACAACGCGGTCGAGTATTTCGTCAGCTATTACGACTATTACCAGCCGGAAGCGTATGTCCCTCGCACGGACACCTACATAGAAAAGGACTCCTCGATCAACGAGCAGATCGACCGCATGCGCCATTCGGCGACGCGCGCGCTGCTCGAACGCGACGACGTCATCATCGTCGCCTCGGTGTCCTGCATCTACGGTATCGGCTCGGTCGAAACCTACACCGCGATGACCTTTGCCCTGAAGAAGGGCGAGCGCATCGACCAGCGCCAGCTCATCGCCGACCTCGTCGCCCTGCAGTACAAGCGCACCCAGGCCGATTTTACCCGCGGCACATTTCGCGTGCGCGGCGATGTCATCGACATCTTCCCGGCGCACTATGAAGACCGCGCCTGGCGCGTGAACCTGTTCGGCGACACCGTCGAGACCATCGAGGAGTTCGACCCGCTCACCGGCCACAAGCAGGACGAGCTCGAATTCATCAAGATCTACGCCAACTCGCACTATGTGACGCCACGCCCGACGCTGGTGCAGGCGATCAAGTCGATCAAGTCCGAATTGAAGATGCGGCTGGACCAGCTCCACGACCAGGGCCGCCTGCTGGAAGCGCAGCGGCTGGAGCAACGCACCACCTTCGATCTCGAGATGATGGAGGCGACCGGAAGCTGCGCCGGCATCGAGAACTATTCGCGCTATCTGACCGGGCGCCTGCCCGGCGAGCCGCCGCCGACGCTGTTCGAATACGTGCCCGACAACGCGCTGGTGTTCGCCGACGAGAGCCACGTCACTGTGCCCCAGATCGGCGGCATGTTCCGCGGCGACTTCCGCCGCAAGGCGACCCTCGCCGAATATGGCTTCCGGCTGCCCTCCTGCATGGACAACCGCCCGCTGCGGTTCGAGGAATGGGACATGATGCGGCCGCAGACGGTCGCGGTCTCGGCCACGCCCAGCGCCTGGGAGATCAACGAGAGCGGCGGCGTGTTCGTCGAGCAGGTGATCCGGCCGACCGGCCTGATTGATCCGCCCGTCAACATCCGCCCGGCCCGCACCCAGGTCGACGACCTCGTCGGCGAGGTCCGCGCCACCGCCCAGGCCGGCTATCGCTCGCTGATCACGGTGCTGACCAAGCGCATGGCGGAGGACCTCACCGAATATCTGCATGAGCAGGGCATTCGCGTCCGCTACATGCACAGCGATATCGACACCATCGAACGCATCGAGATCATCCGCGATCTGCGCCTCGGCGCCTTCGACGCCCTGGTCGGCATCAATTTGCTGCGCGAAGGCCTCGACATTCCCGAATGCGCGCTGGTCGCGATCCTCGACGCCGACAAGGAAGGCTTCTTGCGCAGCGAGACCTCGCTGATCCAGACCATCGGCCGCGCGGCGCGCAACGTCGACGGCAAGGTGATCCTCTATGCCGACCAGATGACGGGCTCGATGGAGCGCGCCATCGCCGAAACCGACCGCCGCCGCGAGAAGCAGGTCGAGTACAACACGGCGCACGGCATCACGCCGGAGAGCATCAAGAAGTCGATCGGCGACATCATGAACAGCGTCTACGAGCGCGATCATGTCCTGGTCGAGATCGGCGGCCACGACATGACCGACGACGTCATCTCGATCGGCCACAATTTCGAAGCCGTGCTCGGCGATCTCGAGACGAGAATGCGCGAGGCCGCCGCCGATTTGAACTTCGAGGAAGCCGCGCGGCTGCGCGACGAGGTCAAGCGCCTGCGCGCCACCGAGCTCGCGGTGGTCGACGATCCCACGGTCAAGCAGCGAACGGTGCAGGGCAAGGCCGGCGCGTATGCGGGCGCGAAGAAATACGGCGACGCCGCCAATTTGCCGGTCAGCGCCATGAAGAAGAAAACCGTGAGCTCCGCGCTGAAGGCGAGCGGCGGCGGCAGCGGCTCGAAGGTGCACAAGCCCCATCTCGACGAGATGCACGGCCCGGAGTCGCTGCCATATCGGGGGGATCGCGCGCTGCCGACAAAACCGTTCGGCGGCGAAAGCCGCATCATCCAGCCGACGGACTCAAGGCAATCGGGGCCAGAGTTCGGGCCATCGCCGCGGTCGAGCGGAGGGGCGCCGGGGCATAGAGGTGGGTGGAAGAAGAGGTAGGGGCGCACAGCGCCGGCGCCGCCCATGGTTATTGATGGCGGCGTCCGCACTCACCCCACGCTCGCCGCCAGCAGCGACAGCAGCAGCACTGAGGCGACCAGCTGCATCGACGTCGCCGGCTTGGCGCGCCAGCGGGCGATCTTGTCGGAGAAGGACATGCTGGCGTCGAAGAACAGCGGTTCGTAGGCGTTCTTTGCAAAGCTCGGGAATGTCGATCCCGCCCAGATGGCGAGACAGCTGTAGAAAATCGACGCCATCGCGATGGTGAGGACATGATTGCCACCGCGGTCATGTCCCAGCAGCTTCACCATCAGCGACGCCGCGGCGAAGATCGGGAAGCCCTGCAGGATCGCGGTGAGCGCAAAGCCTTCGAGCCAGTTGAGCGGGCCAGATTTCGACGCGGTGATGAAGGGCATGATGCGATCACCCCACGCTCGCCGTCACCACGGCCATCACCGACAGCAGCAGCACGATGGTCATCAGTTGCAGCGACGCGACCGGCTGGGTGCGCCATGCGGTGATCTTGTCGGCGAGCGACAGATGGGCCTCGAAGAACTTCGGTTCGTAGATGGTCTTGAAGAGGTGCGGGAAGCTCGGCCCGAACGTCACCGCAAGCAGCGCATGGGCGAGCGAGGCGATGGCGACGAAGATGGCGACGCCGGGATCGCCGACCAGGTCGTGGTTGCCGACCAGCTTGAGCAGGAAGGCGGCGGCGGCGAAGGTCGGGAAGCTCTGCAGCGTCGCGGTCAGCGCGAGGCCTTCGAGCGCGTTGTGCAGGTTGGACTTTCTGACTCTGGCGATGGCGGCCATGGCACGTCTCCCTGATGACATGCGGATGAATCTAGCCGCCATCAGGGAGGCCTGATGTGAGATGCGTCACGCCCATTTCCTCTGCGGGAACAAGGGGCGCGCCCGGAATGACGAAGGATTACAGCTTGCCCTGCCCGTTCACCTGGCTCTGCTGTTGCCGCTGCCTCTCCTGCTCTTGCTGCTCCTTGGCATGATGGCGGCCGTAGAGGCAGCCGGCGGCTGCGCCGAGGACGCCGTGATGGCCGGCATAGTGGCCGGCGACGCCGCCGACGACGGCGCCCTTGATGCAGCCCTTGGCGTTGGCGGCGGAGGTCGCGCCACAGATGAGAAGTGCGGCGGCGATGGCGGCGAGGGATTTCATGGATCGATGTCTCCGAAGGCGGTGTCGCGCTCTCAACGGGCGCGGGCCTGTCAGGGTTCCCCGCCTTCGCTGCCGCGCGCGGCCGCACCCAGTGCTTCCCACGCGCCCCTTTGCTTCGCGCGCCCATGCAGCCGAACGCCACGCGAATTCGTGCAGGGACGCGTTCGCTCAACCGTTAATTGCAGCCATGAACCTGGCATTGCGCTTGCGCGTCATACGTCAGCAATATCCCCTGTGGTTTTGCGGATTGCCGGTGTCCGAGGCCGCGCGCTAGCTTTGCGCGAACTCCACACGGCCAACGAGGGACGGGCGGAATGACGGTCGAGAAGCTCAATCGCCAGCGCGTACTGCATCTGCTCGACGCCATCGCGCGCAGCGATCTCGAGGCCGCGCTGTCGTGCTGCACCGACGACGTCGACTTCCTCACCCACGCGCCAATCGACGTGCTGCCCCACATGGGCCCCTGCCACGGCAAGGAGGAACTCGGCGAATTCTGGCGCACCGTGCAGGAGCGATACGCCGAGATCCGCTACGAGGTGCCGCAGATCGTCGCCGAGGGCGACGCGGTCGCGGCCTATTTGCGCGTGTTCTTCAGGAAGCGCAGCAACGACCGCATCATTCAGGTCGACATGGCCGTGTTCTACACTTTCCGCAACGGCCAGGTGGCGCAGATCCGCGAGATCATCGATTCCTACGATTTGGTGCAGCAGGTGCTGGAACGCGAGATCGGCCCGCTGATCGTGGGCGAGCGGGCGGACGGGGGCTAGCTCTCTCCAAACCGGCCCGAACCGGGAAAATACGGAGTTCTATTGTAAATCTCACACGCAGGGATCAATTGTGCATTGCGAAAACGTGAATTGCGTTTTGGCCGAATTGGCGTATTTTGTTCGTATACAAATGAGTTGAGCGACCCCGCGGCACCTATCCTGTGCGCTTGGGGTTGTTTTTCGTTTTTATCGCAAGCCAGCTTCAGGACTGCCCAAGATGACAGAGCACAGCCTCTGGCGTTTCTCGCGCGCATTGCACCGCGCGATCAACGACCGGCATTTCGAGGACATCGAGGCCCTCATCGACGAGGACGTCGAGTGGGCGCTCTACGGCCCGATCGACATGTTTCCGTTCCTCGGCGCGCGCCAGGGCAAGGACGCCGTGCTCGACGTCATCCACCAGCTCGCGGACAATTTCCAGGTTCGCCGCTTCGACCGCGAGAGCATCATGCTCGGCGTCGATTCCGCCGCCTCGATGCTGCGCTATTCGCTGACCGCCTTGGATTCCAGCAAGCCGATCAGCTTGCGGGTCGCGCAGTTCGCCCAGTTCAAGGCGGGCAAGCTCACCAGCATGCGCGTGCTGATCGACACGTTTGCTCTGGTAGAACAGGCACTTGGCCGCGCCATTCATCTGCCGAAGATGACCAGCGTCGGCTGAACGGAACACCAACGGGCCCCGCACTTCGGGACCGAAGGCTGATGCTCCCCGCGACGCGTCCTGGCCTCCAGCCCCGCCGGATGCAATCGTGGAGAAGCTCGTCATCGGGCGCGCGCCTTTCGCGCGGCCCGTTGGTTCGCGTTCGATGGAACCGCCACAATTTCGCAATGATGGTTCCGCATCCTCGGCGAGAACTGGGCTGACGGGCAGGACGATGGAATTCGCGACAGGGTTTGGCTGGATCAGGCTGCCGATGCTGGCGGCCGCTTTCATCCTGGGATATGTGCTGACGGTGTCGGCGCAGATCATTCCGCCCTTCTCTCCCGGCCCGGCCGCGCTGCCCGACGAGGACGCCGAAGCGGCGGAGGCCCCCGATGTCAACGACTCCGACGTGCTGAGCGGCATCGACGTCGACAAGCTCGACTGGGGCCAGCTCGCGATCGACGCCGGCACGCTCAACGACATCGTCGCCGCCAAGAAGCGTGCGCAGGCCGCCGCCAAGGACGGGCTGAACTGGACGACGAACGCCAACGCCAACGGCTCCTCGGCGGTGACTGTGAAGCAGTCGGTATCCTCATTCTGGGACGCCCGCATCGGCGCCGACATGACGGTGACGAGCGAGCCGCGGACGATGTCGGAGCTCCTGGCGCAGAAGGCGACCAATGGCGGCAGCGTGCCTCAGTCGTCCGGCAGCGCCTGGGCGGCCGCGACCGCGCCGGGCGCAGGCGCGATCTGGGACAAGACCGCGGTGGAGGCCCGCGTCGATCCCGGCGCCGAGCAGAGCAAGCTCGGGGCCTCGCTGATCAAGTCGGTGCCGCTGTCGGGCGACACGTCGCTGACGCTCCAGAACGGCTACAGCGTCAACCAGCAGGGCACCACGGCGCTCCCCGGCGTCGGCGGTCACATCACGCGCAATTACGAGACCGACCAGTCGGCCAAGGTCACTCTCACCGACACCGGCACCAGCATCACCGCGGGCCAGTCGCTGTCGACCACCGACGACAAATGGCTGCGCAAGGTCGGCGCCGAGCAAAAGCTCTTCGACAACGTCACCGTCTCCGGCTCGGTCGGCGAAACCTCGCAAGGGGCGATCAACAAGAGCCTGACGGCGGGTTTCAAGAAGAGCTGGTAGGTCGGCGCTAATCTTTCTCCTCATCCTGAGGAGCGCGCTCTTGCGCGCGTCTCGAAGGATCGAGGCCCCCGCTGCTAAAGTTGGGCCTGCATGGTTCGAGACGCGCTTCGCGCTCCTCACCATGAGGAACTAGAAAGTTCAGCGCGGCGGCGTTCAGACTTCCGTAACCATACGCCACGGCAAAGCCCCCGAATGGACCGCCCTTGCCGCACCTCGGCCAAGTTGCGGCCAAAATCCGACGCCCTAGTCCCAGACTGACGTCGTCGTGCGGGGGACACTCGCGCTGCGCTCAACGCGAACAGGGGAATAACGATGAACGCCATGCGCCCGGAAAAGACCGAAGGCACCGAGACCGAGACCATCGACACCAACCTCGCCGCCGTGACGGAAGTCGAAGCCGGCATCCGTGACTTCGTCCGCAACGACATCGCCTATCTGCGCCGTCCGGCAGCGAGCACCACGGACGCGCCGCCGCTCGATCCGAGCGCGGAGGCCACCGTCACCAACGTCAACTCGCTGATCCAGCGCGTCGCCGGCACCTCGCTCGCCGAGATCGAGAATCTGATCTCCGAGCTCGAGAGCCTGCGCGATCTGCTCCACGCCGAAGGCCAGCGCGTCCAGCGCGAGATCTCCGGCTACGCCCAGCTCAGCCAGGCCGCGATGAAGTCGACCCGCATGATCGCCGACAACGTCTCGCAGTGGAAGCGCGCCGCCGACGGCCTGCGCAACAGCTGATCGCGAGATTCCGCATCACCAGCCGCCGCGTTCCGAAAGGGGCGCGGCGGTTTTGATTCTGGTGTGTGTGTGCTCTCCCTCGCCCCGTTCTTACGGGGAGAGGGTTGGGGTGAGGGGCTGCTTCAGAAAATTCGGTGACAGATGGACTCGCGGAGAGTCCCCCTCACCCGGATCGCTGTGCGATCCGACCTCTCCCCGCAAGCGGGGCGAGGTGAAGGTCACCCCTTTGAACTTCCCGCATCCCCCCGGCGACTAACGCCAAGCGCTCCTGCCATCGCGGCGGGCCCGGGGACAGTTCATGGAAAGCATTCGGCCCGACACCACCGACCCGATACCGCTGCGGCCCGCGCCGAACCAGTTCGGCACGATCATGCTGCGTTTTGTCGGATTGCTGGCGGTTGCGATCGCGATATTGGCGTTCGTCTATAGCCGCTGAGGGCGGAGGCCGCGTTGCGGCCGTGCGGAGTTAACGAAGTCTTACCGGGTGGCTTCCACGGTCGAGGCTTCCAGGGTGTAGGCGCCGTCGGCATAGCCCTTCACCACCATGCCGGCGACCAGCATCACGGCCAGCGTCGCGGTAGCAAAGATGAATCCGACCAGCTTGAGTGCGCCGCGGTCTGCCATGGTCCTCGTCCCCTGTACTCTGCCCAGTTCGTTCAAATAGACAGCGACAGGTTCATAATTGGTTAGCAACTCGATGGTTCCGCGAACTGCTTCGCGGGAAAACCATGTTGCGCAGGCTTATGGCAGCCGCCCGGAATCGCGTCCATAGCGCGGAAGCAACACTCGCACGCTGTTTTTGCCGTTCATCCTGGAACGAATCTAACCGACGTTCACACGCATCGGCACGAAGGCACTGGCGGTGATGGCGTAGACGTCCTCGCCGCGCTGGTTGGTGCCGGTGGTGCGCGCGGTCAGGATGCCCCAGCCGGGTCGCGAGGCGGAGCTGCGCTTGTCGATGACGACGTTCACGTAGGTGACGATGTCGCCGGCGAGCACCGGCCTGATCCAGCGCAGGTCGCGAAAGCCCGGCGACGGGCCCCACACCGCGACCTCCTCGCCGCGCGAAGCGGCTTCCCGCGCCAGGCGCTGGCCGTCGGCGACAAGCAGGCTCATGCAGGCCGAGCCGACATGCCAGCCCGAGGCCGCGAGCCCGCCAAACAGCGAGTTCTTGCCCTCCTCCTCGTCGAGGTGAAAACGCTGCGGATCGAATTTTGCGGCGAATGTCTTGATCGAGTCGGCCGTGAACGTATAGGCGCCGATCTCGCGGCGATGCCCAATCTCGATCTCTTCGAAAAATGGCATCAGACCGCCCCCTCGCGCCGCTTGATCAGGATCGGCGAGGTCATCTCGCACAGCGCATCACCCCCGGCGTTACGCACGGTGCATTTGAACTTGACGATGCCGAGCTCCGGGCGACTCTTCGAGGTGCGGGCCTCCACGACGTCAACGTCGAGCAGGAGGTCGTCGCCGGGTCTGAGCGGCGACAGCCAGCGCACTTCATCGACGCCGGGAGATCCCAGCGAAGCGGCGCGGGTGATGAAACCGTCGGCCATCATCCGCATCATCAGCGAGCAGAGATGCCAGCCCGAGCCGGACAGACCGCGCAGCATGCTCTTGCTGGCGGCCTCCTCGTCGAGGTGCATCGGCTGCGGATCGAACTCGGCGGCAAAGGCCACGATCTCGTCGCGCGTGACATGGCGCGGGCCGAATGTTCCGAACCGGCCGGGCGGGAAATCTTCGAAGGTCAGGGTCATCTTGGGAAAGGTTTGAGGGAATGACAGATTGTGGCCGCACTTTGCGGCAATCTCAACCCGCTGGCCCGCATGGCTCGTGCTACATTCGGCGCGCCGGCGTCGGTCTTGAGTCGGATCGATCAGGGGCCACGATCCATTTGCAAGACCCGACAACACCTGAATTGCCCTGGGGAGAGCAATGTTTTCATTCAGCGACCTGTTTCAATGGGACCGCTTTATCACGCCGACGATCATCAAGACCTTCTACTGGCTGGTGATCGCGCTGATCTGCCTGTTCGGCCTCTCCGGCATCTTCTCCGGCCTCGCGATGATGGCGATCAGCCCGTTCGGCGGTTTCCTGATGCTGCTGTCGTCGATCGCGAGCGTCGTCGTCGGGATCGTGTTCTCGCGTATCATCGCCGAGTTGATCCTGATCATCTTCCGCATCAACGAGCATCTCGGCGCGATCAGGGATCAGGGCGGCGGGGTGCGGTGAGGCCCGTCATTCCGGGGCGCCTCGCAGAGGCGAGCCCGGAATCCATCGAGCCTCAGGACAAGTGGATGAATGGATTCCGGGCTCGCGCTTCGCGCGCCCCGGAATGACAACGTCAGCTTACGTATTGAACCTGAAATGCATCACGTCGCCGTCGGCGACGACGTATTCCTTGCCTTCGAGGCGGAGCTTGCCGGCATCGCGGGCGCCGGCTTCGCCGCCGAGCGCGACGTAATCCTCATACGCGATGGTCTCGGCGCGGATAAAACCCTTCTCGAAGTCGGTGTGGATCACACCGGCCGCGCCGGGCGCCTTGGTGCCGCGATAGATGGTCCAGGCGCGCGCTTCCTTCGGGCCCACCGTGAAATAGGTGATGAGGTCGAGCAGCGTGTAGCCGGCCCGGATCAGGCGATCGAGGCCGGCCTCTTCGAGACCCAGCGTCTCCAGGAAGTCGGCGCGTTCGTCACGTGAGATGGTGGCGATCTCGGATTCGATTTTTGCCGAGATGACGACGGCAATGGCGCCTTCCTTGGCGGCCTGGTCCTGCACCGCCTTCGAGAACGAATTGCCAGTCGCGGCCGAGCCTTCCTCGACGTTGCAGACGTAGAGCACGGGCTTGGACGACAGCAGGCCGAGCATCCCGAAGGCACGCTCCTCCTCCGCCTTGCGCTCGACGAGGCGCGCGGGCTTGCCCTCGCGCAGCAGCACCAGGGTGCGATTGACGAGGTCGAGCTGCTCCTTGGCGTCCTTGTCGTTGCCCTTGGCCTTCTTGGACAAATTGTCGACGCGCTTCTCGAGACTGTCGAGATCCGCGAGCATCAGCTCGGTCTCGATGGTCTCGATGTCGGCGAGCGGGGCGATCTTGCCCTCGACATGGGTGATGTCGGAATCCTCGAAGCAGCGCACGACATGCGCGATGGCGTCGACCTCGCGGATGTTGGCGAGGAACTGGTTGCCGAGGCCTTCACCCTTGGACGCACCGCGCACGAGGCCGGCGATGTCCACGAAGGTCAGCCGGGTCGGGATGATCTGGCCCGACTTGGCGATCGCTGCGAGCTTATCGAGCCGCGGATCCGGCACCGCGACCTCGCCGACATTCGGCTCGATCGTGCAGAACGGATAGTTCGCCGCCTGCGCCGCGGCCGTTTCGGTCAGGGCGTTGAACAAGGTCGATTTGCCGACATTGGGCAACCCGACGATCCCGCATTTAAATCCCACGAGCGTTATTCCTTGCCGTTGTCGTCCTTGGTCAAAAATCCCTTCGCCTGCATGGCGAGGTGCACCCTGTTGGCGAAGGTCGCGTCCGTGCCTTTGGCAACCAGTGCCGCGTGCTCGGCCACCGCGTCGCAGAGCGTCGCCACCCAGTCGTTGTCGGCTTTGGCGAAGTCGGACAGCACGTGGCCGTGCACCAATTCCTTGACGCCGGGATGCCCGATGCCGAGCCGCACCCGGCGGTACTCGTTGCCGATATGGGCGGAGATCGAACGCAGGCCGTTATGGCCGGCGATGCCGCCGCCGATCTTCACCCGCACCTTGCCCGGCGGCAGTTCGAGTTCGTCATGGAATACGGTGACGTCGCCCGGCGCGATCTTGAAGAAGCTTGCCGCTTCCTGAACGCTGCGGCCGGACTCATTCATGTAGGTCATCGGCTTGAGCAGGATCACGCGCTCGGTGCCGAGCGTGCCTTCCGAGGTCTCGCCCTGAAACCTGCGGCGCCAGGGCGCAAACCCATGACGCCGCGCGATCTCGTCGACGGCCATGAAGCCGACATTGTGCCGGTTACGTGCGAATTTCGGGCCGGGATTGCCGAGCCCAACAAAGAGTCGCATGACGCGGCGCGCCCCTCGCTCGGCGCGCGGTCAGGGACCGCGCGCCAGCTTTGAGAGATTACTTCTTCTTGTCGCCGCCGGCGGGAGCCTTGGCAGCCGGGGCCTTGGCAGCCGCTGCCGGAGCAGCAGCACCAGCAGCCGGAGCGGCACCAGCCGCCGGAGCAGCAGCACCCGCAGCAGGAGCAGCAGCCGCGGCCTTCAGCTCTTCGGCGTAGCCGGACGGCGGCACGATGGTGACGAGGGTCGCGTCCTCGGCGGTCAGCGCCTTCACGCCGGCCGGCAGCTTGATGTCGGAGAGATGCAGCGAGTGGCCGATTTCGAGCGAACCGACGTCAGCCTCGATGAACTGCGGGATGTTCTCCACGCCGCACTCGAGCTCGATCGCATGCGCAACGATGTTGACGGCGCCGCCGCGCTTCACGCCGGGCGAACCTTCAGCCTTCACCACGTGCAAGGGAACGCTGATGCGGATGGTGGCGCCTTCGCCGAGCCGCATGAAGTCGACGTGGATCGGGAAATCCTTGACCGGATCGAGGTGGTAGTCGCGCGGAATCACGCGGTGCTTGTTACCCTCGAGATCGATGTCGACCAGCGTAGTCAGGAACCGGCCGGCGAGGATGCGCGAGCGCAGTTCGCGATCGTCAACCGAGATGGTCAGCGGGGGCTGGTTGTTGCCGTAGATCACTCCGGGCACTCTCCCGGCGCGACGCTCAGCCCGGGCGGCCCCCTTGCCGCTCTTCGGACGTGCGGTCGCCTTCAATTCCTTGACGGTCGCCATAACGTTAAGTCCTTGTTTTTGCAAAAGTTAATGGGCCGCAACGCGGCCCATGGCATACGCCGCAGCAAGCCTCCAGGGGTGCGGGGGCTGCGGACGTGGCGGGCTTTTACCCGGAAGACGCGGAAATGACAAGGAGAATGGGCTACCGGGCGGAACCGGATCGCCCGGATGGACCCCGGCGGAGTTAGCCGCCGAGCTTGGCCTCCAGCGCCGCGATGCGCGCCTTCAGAGCCTCGTTCTCTTCACGCGCCAGACGCGCCATGTCCTTGACCGCCTCGAACTCCTCGCGCTTGACCAGGTCCATGTCGCGCAGGAATTTTTCGGCCTGGGTGCGCATCACCGTGTCGAACTCGCGCTTGACGCCCTGCGCGGCACCGGCGGCGTCGTTCATCAGGCGGCCGATCTCGTCGAAAAACCGGTTGTTGGTCTGGGTCATGTCGGTCTCCTGGCGGCTTTCGATGAACTCTGCGCGAACGCGCGGGAAGACAATGGCAATCCGTTTGGGCCGGTTCAAGAGCCGATCGGCGGTATCCTTGTCATGCCCCGGTTTCCTTGCAATCGTATTCAACGTCCCTGCATAAGAAGAATCACAAAAGGCGCTCGAGATGATCGACCAGCAGATCGCGATCCCCACCAAGGACGGCCACACCGCAACTTTCATCAGCCATCCTGAGCGCGGCGGGCCGTTTCCGGTCGTCCTGTTCTACATGGACGCGCCGGCGATCCGCGAAGAGCTGCGCGACATGGCGCGCCGGCTCGCGACATCGGGCTATTACGTGATGCTGCCGAACCTCTATTACCGCTCCGGCGTGATGGAGCTCGGCGCGCTTCCGGCCGATCCGAACGCGCCGGAGCGCAAGCGCATGTTCGCGCTGATGGGATCGCTCACGATCCCCATGATCATGGACGACACACGGGCACTGCTCACCTATGCCGAGGGCCAGGCGGCCGCGAACACCAAGCTGGTCGGCACCGTCGGCTACTGCATGAGCGGCCGCTACGCCGTCAACGCCGCCACGCATTTTCCCGATCGCGTCAAGGCAGCCGCTTCGGTCTACGGCACGCAGCTCGCAACCGACCAGGACGACAGCCCGCATCTCGCGGCGGCCAAGACCAAGGCCGAGCTCTACTTCGCCTGCGCCGAGACCGACATCTACGCGCCCGCCGAGATCATCGAGAAGGTGAAGCAGGGCATGAGCGGCGCCAAAGCCGAAGTCGAGATCTATCCCGGCACCCATCACGGCTTCGCCTTCCCCAAGCGTCCGGTCTATGACCGCGACGCCGCCGAGCGGCATTGGGAGCGTCTGCTGGCGCTCTATCGCCGCAATCTCGTCTAGTCATAGAAGGCGCGATGCAACTTCTTCTCATCGAATTTCCCGCCTTCAAGCCGATCGCGATCGAGATCGGTCCGTTCGCGATCCGCTGGTATGCGCTGGCCTATATCTGCGGCATCGTGTTCGGCTGGCTCTATGCGCGCTCGCTCCTGAAGAAAGAGCGCCTGTGGGGCGGCCCGGCGCCGATGTCGCTGGTCCAGATCGACGACTTCATCCTGTGGGTCACGCTTGGCATCATCCTCGGCGGTCGCACCGGCTATGTGCTGTTCTACAATCTGCCCTTCTTCATCGACCATCCCGCTGCGATCCTCAGGCTGTGGGAAGGCGGCATGTCCTTCCACGGCGGCTTCCTCGGCTGCGTCGTCGCGGTGATGTGGTTCGCCTATCGCAACCGCATCTCGATCCTGTCGCTCGGCGACATCACCACCGCCGTCGCCCCGGTCGGGCTGCTGCTCGGCCGCATCGCCAATTTCATCAACGGCGAATTGTGGGGCCGCGCCGCCGACCCGGAGCTGCCCTGGGCGATGATCTTCCCCAACGATCCCACCCAGCTGCCGCGCCATCCAAGCCAGCTCTACGAGGCCGGCATGGAGGGCATTTTGCTGTTTGCGGTCCTCGCGGTCATGATCCGCTTCGGTGCCCTGAAGCGGCCGGGCATGATCCTCGGCGCCTTCATCCTGATCTATGGATTGAGCCGGATCGCCGGCGAGCATTTCCGCGAACCGGACGTCCAGCTCGGCTTCCTCTGGGGCGGATTAACCATGGGCATGCTGTTGTCGATCCCGATGCTTATTGTGGGCGGCATACTTATTGTATTGGCCGTGAGGCGCGATGCGCCGAAGCCCGCAGGGGCTATTCGTTAATTCCTTTTGAGAAGATAGGCCGTGACCGACCAGCCGTTACTCGAC
The DNA here is from genome assembly GCF_055807555.1 of Bradyrhizobium sp. Ken64. Lineage (NCBI taxonomy): Bacteria > Pseudomonadati > Pseudomonadota > Alphaproteobacteria > Hyphomicrobiales > Nitrobacteraceae > Bradyrhizobium > Bradyrhizobium sp. Ken64. The sequence continues at coordinate 182,323 of NZ_JBVVPA010000001.1, forward strand.
GAGATCAAGGCGCTGATCAAATCCTCAGGCCCCATGCCGGTCTGGCGGTACATGGAACTGTGCCTGATGCATCCCCGCTACGGCTATTACGTCTCGCGCGATCCGTTGGGACGAGAAGGCGATTTCACCACAGCGCCCGAGGTCAGCCAGATGTTCGGCGAGCTCTTGGGCCTGTGGACCGCCTCGGTGTGGAAGCAGATGGGGGCACCGCAATTCCTGCGGCTGATCGAGCTCGGCCCCGGCCGCGGCACCATGATGGCTGATGCGCTGCGTGCGCTCCGCGTGCTGCCGCCGCTCTATCAGGCGCTCCACATCCACATGGTCGAGGTCAATCCGGTCCTGCGCGAGCGGCAGAGTGCGACGCTGTCGGGCGTGCGCAACATCGCCTGGCACGACAGCATCGACGACGTGCCTGAGGGACCGAGCATCATCCTCGCCAACGAATATTTCGACGTGCTGCCGATCCACCAGATGGTCCGTCACGAGAACGGCTGGCACGAGCGCGTGATCGAGGTCGACGCCAACGGAAAACTTCAATTCGGCGCGGCGGCGGAGCCGACGCCGCGCTTCGAGGTGCTGCTGCCGCCTCTGGTGCGCGCCGCGCCCGTCGGTGCCGTGTTCGAATGGCGGCCCGATGCGGAGATCATGAAGCTCGCCAGCCGCGTGCGCGACCAGGACGGCGCGGCGCTGATCATCGATTACGGCCATCTGCGCAGCGATGCCGGCGACACCTTCCAGGCGATCGCGCGCCATACCTTCACCGATCCCCTGAAGGCGCCGGGCCAGGCCGACGTCACAGCCCATGTCGACTTCCAGGCGCTCGCGCGCGGGGCGGAGGACGTCGGTGCCCGCGTGCACGGGCCGGTGACGCAGGGTGATTTCCTCAAGCGCGTCGGCATCGAGACCCGTGCAGCCGCCTTGATGCAGAAGGCAGCGCCTGACGTCGCCACCGACATTTCGATCGCGCTCAAGCGCCTGACCGAAACCGGGCGTAGCGGCATGGGCTCGATGTTCAAGGTGCTTGGCATTTCCGAGCCGCGGTTGACGGGCCTTGCGGGCCTCAGCGATCTCGAACGCCCCGGAGACGGTTCATGACGCTTGCCTCCTCGCTGCTGTCGGCGGTGCCCGGCCTGCGCCACGCCTTCTTCACCCGCGAGGGCGGCGTCTCAGGCGGCATCTATTCCGCGCTGAACGGCGGGCTCGGCTCCAACGACGATCAAGCCCTTGTCGCGGAGAATCGCCGCCGCATGGCCGAGCATGTCGGCGTCGCACCGGAACGCTTTCTCAGCCTGCACCAGATCCACTCGCCGGACGTCCTCATAGCCGAGACGCCTTGGCCGAACGGGCCGCGGCCGAAGGGCGATGCGCTGGTGACGAAGGTGCCCGGCATCGCGCTCGGCGTCTCCACCGCCGATTGCGGGCCGGTGCTGTTCGTCGATCCCGACGCTGGCGTGATCGGGGGCGCGCATGCCGGCTGGAAGGGTGCGCTCACCGGCGTGCTGGAGCAGACCATTTCAGCGATGGAAAAACTCGGGGCATCGCGCAGCGGCATCATCGCCGCGATCGGCCCGCTGATCCGCCAGGACAGTTATGAAGTCGGCAACGAGTTCGTGGCGCGCTTCATCGAGGCGGATGCGGACAACGCCATGTTCTTCATCCCATCGGTGCGCGATGGACACGCGATGTTCGATCTCGCCGGCTTGATCCGGAAGCGCCTGGAAGCCGCGGGCATCCTGATGATCGACGATCTCGGTCTGGACACCTATGCCGACGAACGCTTCTTCAGCTACCGCCGCTCGGTGCATCGCAAGGAGCCGGATTACGGCCGCCACGTTCACGCAATCGCGCTCGAAGCGTGAACACAAAGGCAACCCGTATCATTCCGGGGCGATGCCTGCGCGCGATGACAGTGGGCTGTGGCGCCCCCGCCCTAGACGTTAATGCGTTTTAACGATATCGCTGCCCTCCACAATGAGGGATGCGTCATTCATCTTGCGCCGCGCGGGTTCGCGCGTGCTGGCGGTCATGCTGCTGACGGCTGCGGCCGCGCTTGGCGGCTGTGCCGGTGGCGGTGGTGCCGCGAACTCCTATGCGATGGCGCCGAGCGCCGGCTCCGGGGCGACGGTCGCGTTCGAATCGATCGACGGACCGCCGCCGCAAGTGTTCGACCGCATGGTCGGCGTGCTCGACAGCGAATCCAAGCTGCGCAGCCTGTCCGTGGTCTCCCGCGAGGGGACGGCTGCCTACCGCGTGCGCAGCTACCTCTCCGCCCAGATCGTGCGCGGCAAGACCGTGATCGCCTGGGTCTGGGACGTCTACGACGCCAACCAGCAGCGGGCGCTGCGCCTTTCCGGCGAGGAACCGACGGCGGCCAAGGGCGGCCGAGATGCTGCCCGCGATCCTTGGAGCGCTGCCGACGACCTCGTGCTGCGGAAGATCGCCCAGGCCGGATTCAGCGGACTTTCCAACATGATCAACGGCACGCCGGATGCGCCGAACTCGGCTCCCGGCTTGCGCGGGCCGGCCGTGGCGAGCGTGATACCGGAGGCTCCGGTGGCAGAGATGCCGGCCTCGGCGCTGGGCTATGCCGAGCGATAACCCCCGCGAAACCACGGTCCCAACTTCCGGCCAAACCGTTGGCCGGACTCGGGATTTCGCAGGGAAAACGTAGCGTCCCGGGTTGCCATTGCAGCCTCCGGCCTGATATTTCCTCGCCCGTCGTAACCGTGCTTCCAGTGGGTATTGTTTGATGTTGAACATCGTGTCCAGCAAAGCGCGGGAGGAAGCGTCCATGTCGGCCAAGAACGGCTCCATCAAGCTCGTCGCCGGCAACTCCAATCCGGCTCTCGCGCAGGCCATCGCGCAGGGTCTCGACCTGCCGCTGACCAAGGCGGTGGTACGGCGCTTCGCCGACATGGAGATCTTCGTCGAGATCCAGGAGAACGTGCGCGGCTCGGATGCCTTCGTCATCCAGTCGACCTCATTCCCGGCGAACGACCATCTGATGGAATTGCTGATCATCACCGACGCATTGCGCCGCTCCTCGGCGCGCCGCATCACCGCGGTGCTGCCCTATTTCGGCTACGCCCGGCAGGACCGCAAATCGGGCTCGCGCACGCCGATCTCGGCAAAACTCGTCGCCAATCTGATCACGCAGGCCGGGGTCGACCGCGTCATGACGCTGGACCTGCATGCCGGCCAGATCCAGGGCTTCTTCGACATCCCGACCGACAACCTCTACGCGGCGCCGCTGATGGTGCGCGACATCAAGGACAAGTTCGATCTCTCCAGGACGATGGTGATCTCGCCCGACGTCGGCGGCGTGGCGCGCGCACGCGGTCTCGCCAAGCGCATCAACACCCCGCTCGCGATCGTCGACAAGCGCCGCGAGAGGGCGGGTGAATCCGAGGTCATGAACGTGATCGGCGATGTCGCCGGCTACACCTGCATCCTGATCGACGACATCGTGGACTCCGGCGGCACGCTGGTGAACGCCGCCGACGCGCTGATCGCCAAGGGCGCCAAGGACGTCTACGCCTACATCACCCACGGCGTGCTCTCCGGCGGCGCTGCGGCCCGAATCACGAACTCCAGGCTGAAGGAGTTGGTGATCACCGATTCGATCCTGCCGACCGATGCGGTGAGCAAGGCGCCGAACATCCGCACGCTGCCGATCGCCAGCCTGATCTCCGACGCGATCGCGCGCACCGCGGCGGAAGAGTCGGTGTCGAGCCTGTTCGACTAAGCACGCTGACCTCGTAGGGTGGGTTAGCCCTGCGGACTGCGCGAAGCGCAGACCGCTCGGCGTAACCCACCACTTCTGCCCCCGCGGAAAGTAAGAGGTGGGTTACGGCTGCGCCTAACCCACCCTACGGCTCCCTCACGCGCAAGGCGCGGGTTGTTGCCAACGAGCGCCCATGACATCATCCGAATCCCGAGTCATCTCTGCCCTCTGGATGCCCGATGCCACGCCGGAAATTTGCCTGGGAGAAGCTGTCGGATGACGAGTTGCTCAAGCAACGCCTCTCCAGCCTGAGGGTTACGGTCGAAGGCACCTGGCTCGAGGACTGCGTCAGCACGCTGTACGAGGAGCTCGAGGAGCGCGGCATCCGGCTGCGGCCGCACACCTGGATGTCGAGCGAATGGTTCAGTCCGGGCGGCGTTCCCGGCATCGCCATTCCGTTCTATCTCGCTCATCCGCGCCTGATGAAGCTCGAGAAGAAGATGATGTTCGACGTCGAGGGCGGGACCTGGCGCGAATGCATGGCCATCCTCCGTCACGAAGCGGGCCACGCCATACAGCACGGCTACCAGTTGCAGCGCCGCCGGCGCTGGCAGCAACTGTTCGGCCCGTCGTCGAAACATTATCCACGCTACTACCGGCCCAATCCGGCCAGCCGGCGCTATGTCCAGCATCTGCGGCTGTGGTATGCGCAGAGCCACCCGGACGAGGATTTCGCCGAGACCTTTGCGGTGTGGCTGCGGCCCCGTTCGAACTGGCGGACGCGATACGCGGGGTGGCCGGCGTTGAAGAAGCTCGAATATGTCGACGAGCTGATGGGCGAGATCGCGGGCAAGCGACCGCCGATCACGACACGGGAGCGTGTCGATACGCTGGGTCGGCTCAGCCAGACGCTCGAAGAGCACTACAAGAAGAAGCAGGCGTTCTACGCCTTCACGCCCCCCAAGACCTACGACCGCGATCTCTCCCGCCTGTTTTCGGCCGATCCACGGCATCACCGCTCAAAGCCGGCTTCGGCCCTGATCAGGCGCCACCGCTCCCAGATCAGGCAATTGGTCTCCCGATGGACCGGCGAGAATCAACTTACGCTCGATGCCGTGCTTGACGAGATGATCTCTCGTTGTCGCGAGCTCGATCTGCGCGCCGCCGGTCCCGAACAGAAGCTCGTTCTCGACTTCATCGTCCTCGTCACCGCCAAGACGATGCACACGATGTTTGGCCCGTCTCGACGAAAATGGATCGCGCTATGAGACGTCTGCGCATTCTGGTCCTCATGCATCCGGACTTCGTGCCGCCGGACTCCAGCGACGGGCATACCGCGCAGGAAATCAACGCGTGGAAAACCGAATACGACGTGGTGAGTACCTTGCGCGCAGCCGGCCACGAGGTTCGACCACTCGGCGCGCAGGAGGAAATCAAGCCGGTGCGCGAAGCGATCGAGGAGTTCAAGCCGCACGTGGTGTTCACGCTGCTGGAGGAATTCCACAACAACGTCGCTTTCGACCAGCACATCGCGAGCTATCTCGAGCTGATGAAGGTCCCTTATACCGGGTGCAATCCGCGCGGACTGACCCTGGCCCGCGGCAAGGACTTGTCCAAGACGCTGGTGCATCACCGCCGGATCGCCGCGCCGGCCTTTGCCGTCTTCCCGATGCGCCGCAAGGTGAAACGCCCGACGCGTCTTGCGCTGCCGCTGATCGTCAAGAGCCTGAACATGGATGGCTCGTTCGGCATCTCGCAAGCCTCGATCGTCGATACCGACGAGAAGCTGGCGGAGCGGGTCGCCTTCATCCACGAGCGGGTTGAATCCGCCGCCATCGCCGAGCAGTTCATCGAGGGGCGAGAGCTTTACGTCGGCGTGCTCGGCAACAACCGCTTACGCGTTCTGCCGGTCTGGGAGTTGAAATTCGGCAGCATGGGCGGCCGCTCGTCACGGCACATCGCCACGGAGAAGGCCAAGCACGACACCGACTATCAGGAGAAGGTCGGCATCGTCGACGGGCCCGCGAAGGATCTGGCGCCGGAAGTGACCGCCAGGATCCAGCGGGCCGCGAAACGCATCTACCGGGTGCTTGGCCTCGACGGCTACGCGCGCATCGATTTTCGTCTCACCGCCGACGGCACGCCGTATTTCATCGAAGCCAATCCCAATCCCGAGATCGCGAAGAGCCAGGAATTCGCCACGGCGGCTCTACATGACGGGCTCAAATATCCGGCTCTCCTGCAGCGCATCCTGGCCCTCGGGATCAGCCGCGCCAAAGCGGGCGTGTCATTGGGGTAATGACGGCGGCGATCGCCCCTCATCCTTCGAGACGCGCTTGGCGCCCCTCGGGATGAGGGATGGTCGTTGCGCCGCGTTACACGATTCCCGCGGCGACCTGGCCGCGCAGGCGTTCGAGCCCGAGCAATGTCTCCGCACAGGCGGCCGCAACCTCGACGCCCTTGATCGCGAAATGCCTGCGGAAGAAATCGTAGTGCACCTCGGTCTCGTGGAATTGCTGCGGTGTCAGCACCGCGGAGAACACGGGCACCTCGGTGCGCAGCTGCACGTCCATCAGCGCCTTGATCACGGTGTCGGCGACGAACTCATGGCGATAGATGCCGCCGTCGACGACGAGGCCGGCCGCGACGATCGCGGTGTAGCGCCGTGTCTTGGCCAGGATCTGGGCGTGCAGCGGGATCTCGAACGAGCCCGGCACCTCGAACACGTCGACATGATTGAGGTGGCGTGCTTCCGCCTCCCTCACGAAGGCGATACGGGCCTCCGCGACCACGTCGCGGTGCCAGCAGGCCTGCACGAAGGCCACCCGCTGCGGTTTCGCGAAGCGCGGATGGTCGGGCGCCGGATCCTGCGGAACCGGCGGTGGCGTTTGGGTTGGTTGGGAGGTTTCGGCTTGGGTATCTTGCAACATCTGATTCATGGCTTTCCTCAGTTAAGGACCAGAATCAGGGCACACGGAACGACAAACAGCCGCATCCTGCGATGCGTCTGCCACCGACCGTTCTCTTTCATCCGGACTTTAACCGTCGGCTTCGGAGTTGCACCGAATCTGCTGACCCTTCCCCTCAGCAAGGCTTTGAGGAAGGCGCTCGCGGGCTTGGGCCTTACGGCCCTTACCGCCGGTGGGGACTTTCACCCCGCCCTGAGAACATCGGCCGTCCGGAATGAACGGCCTGACCGAAATATGACGCCGGTTGGGGGCCGCGGCAAGCGGGTTCCGCATGGGAAAACCGCATGGTCCCATGCCGCTATAGTGGTCCAGGGGCACGGGACGGAATTAACGATTGGCGGGCCATCGAATCCGATTCCGATTTGTTCTTCCCGTTAATAATTGTGGCGGAGATGAGCTGTGGACGAACGAGTCCTGACTTGTGGACGGACTCGGCAGCCAGTTGCGCAGATTCCGCAAATCACATCAGTTGATCCGCGACAAGCCCGCGCTGATCCGAACGGATCGCCTTAACGAATTTAAAGGGAGCGCGCGCCGGACCAACCGCGTGCGTATCAAAGACAACAAAAAGGCAAGAGGTCGAGACGGCATGTCCCTGCTCGAAGGCACCATCGATTCCAAAAACCATCCGCTCGCGGTGGTCGAGGATATCGCTGCCAGCAACAACTGGCCGTTCGAACGCTCCGGCGAAGACGAACTCACGATTGTCTCCAAGGGACAATGGACCGACTACCAGATCTCCTTCACCTGGATGGGCGAGATCGAGGCGCTGCATCTGGCCTGCGCCTTCGACATGAAGATTCCGGTTGCACGGCGACCGGAGGTCCAGCGGCTCGTCGCCGCGGTCAACGAGCAATTGTGGGTCGGGCACTTCGACCTGTGGACCACCACCGGCATGATCATGCACCGGCAGGCCCTGGTGCTACCGGGCGGGCTCATCGCCTCCACTGGGCAATGCGAAGCCATGCTCGCCGGCGCCATCCACGCCTGCGAACGCTATTTCCCGGCGTTCCAGTTCGTGGTGTGGGCGGGCAAGTCCACGACGGAAGCCATGGACGCGGCGATGTTCGACACGGTGGGCGAGGCGTAAGCGCACTCTCGAGGCGGCGAGCGAGCCCGGCTTTCTTCCACCGTCGTCCTGGCGAAAGCCAGGACCCATACCGCGAGGTCTTTGTATAGCTCGCGATGCTTGTTGCCCTGCCATCCTTCCACTAGAACCAGCCGTGGTAATGGGTCCTGGGCCCCCGTGCGCAATTGCGCACTAGGCCAGGACGACGGCGGTGGCGACAGCGATGGCGAACAGCACTCTCGAAAACATCACCGGCACCATCCTGCTCGCCGGCGCCGGCAAGATGGGCGGCGCAATGCTGACCGGATGGCTTTCGGGCGGGCTCGATCCGCGCCGGGTCGCGGTGATCGATCCGCACATCTCGGCCGAGATCACCGCACTTGCCGCCAAGGGCGTCGCGCTCAATCCTGATGTGACGACGGCGGGCCAGGTCGAGACGCTCGTGGTCGCGGTGAAGCCGCAGATGTTCCGCGAGGCCGGCGCCAAGCTGAAGCCGTTCGTCTCCGACAAGACCGCGGTGGTGTCGATCATGGCGGGAACCACCATCGCCTCGCTCGAGGAGGTCTGCGGCGGCGCGGTGGTGCGCGCAATGCCGAACACGCCGGCCGCGATCGGTCGCGGCATCACGGTGGCTGTCGCCGCGAACAGCGTCAGCGCGCCGCAACGCGCGGTGGCCGATGCGCTGCTACGGGCCACCGGCTCGGTCGAATGGGTCGACGATGAGAGCCTGATGGACGCGGTGACCGCGGTGTCCGGCTCCGGCCCGGCCTATGTGTTTTTGCTGGCGGAAGAGCTCGCGCGCGCCGGCGTCGAGGCCGGCTTGCCCGAGGCACTGGCGACAAAACTCGCGCGCGAAACCGTCGCCGGCTCGGGTGAACTTCTCCACCAATCGGATCTGCCGTCGAGCACGCTGCGCCAGAACGTCACCTCGCCCGGCGGCACCACGGCCGCAGCGCTCGGCGTGCTGATGGGCGAACCAGGCCTGCGCGATCTGATGATCCGCGCGATCGCGGCGGCGACGCAGCGGTCGAAGGAATTGGCGAAGTAAGGAAGCTATCCCCTCATGGTGAGGAGGCGCGAAGCGCCGTCTCTAACCATGCAGGCCCCGCTCTCGCCCGGGGCGATCCTTCGAGACGACCGCTGCTCGGTCTCCTCAGGATGAGGGCAGAGCAAGCGGCTCCTATGTCGCCCCCAGCCGCTTGTTGAACATCTCGACATTGACGAGCCCGCGCGCGTGGCGGCCTTCGCCGAGTTTTCGCAAGCCCTCGAAGGCCTCGACCTCGAAGCGGATGACGCGGCGCTCGACCGCGAAAACCTTCGCGCTGGTCCGCACCGTCGCACCGACCAAAGCTGCCGCAAGATGGCGGATATCGACCTCGGTGCCGACGGTGACCCAGCCGGGCTGAAGCGCGGCACGAATCGCATCGCCCGACGTCATCTCCATTTCCAGAATCATCATCGGCGTCGCATAGACCATCGGCATGCCGGGCACGAAATGCCCGACCGTGCGCTCCACCGGCACCACCAGCGTGCGCTCGGCGCTCATGCCGACCTTGATGAAGTCGCGTGCGTCCATGGAGCCTCCCCCGTCGTCCTGGACAAGCGAGCAAAGCGAGCGCCGATCCAGGACCCATTACCCCGACTGAACATTGTCATGCGCGGCCGAAACCACGACCTGCTGCAACAACTGCCGCTTGGGGTAATGGGTCCTGGCCCCCGTGCGCAATTGCGCACTAGGCCAGGACGACAGTTGCGCTTGCAGCTGCAGCGGTAGCTACTTCTTCGCAGCCGCCGCGCGCTCCACGAACGTCTTGCCGCCCTTCATCTTGTGGGCGAGCGGGGCTTCGTTGATCTGGATGACAACGGCGTCGGCATCGACGCCGAGATTCTTCACCAGCGCCTGGGTGATGTCGCGCATCATGCCGGCCTTCTGCTCGTCGGTGCGGCCCACGGCCATGCTGACAGTGATCTCAGGCATTTTTCTCTCCCTTGGGGCCGAACACCGGCCATTGACGGTCGTCATCAAACAGGACGTGGATGCCCGGGACAAGCCCGGGCATGGCGGCGTCAGCGAATGGCTAGCCCCAGCTCACGTCATGGCGCGCCAACACCTCGCGCACTTTGGCGACGAGGTCGGCCTCGCTGCACGAGAACTGCGCCGGGCGGCTCTCGCGCCATTCCTGGTTGGAAGCGATCGCGGCCGCCGCCTTCGCGCCCTCGATCAGATCCTTGATCTGCACCTCGCCACGCGCTTTTTCATCCGAGCCCTGGATGATGACGCAAGGCGCATTGCGGCGGTCGGCATATTTGAGTTGGTTGCCCATGTTCTTGGGATTGCCGAGATAGAGCTCGGCGCGAATGCCTGCGGTTCGCAACGATGCAACCATCTTCTGGTAGTCGGCGACGCGATCGCGGTCGAACACGGTGACGACGACGGGGCCGAAGCCGGGCTTCGTGTCGAGCTTGCCGAGCAGCGTCAGCGCGGCCTGAAGGCGCGACACGCCGATGGAAAATCCAGTCGCTGGCACCGGCTCGCCGCGGAAGCGCGAGACGAGACCATCATAGCGGCCGCCACCGCCGACCGAGCCGAAACGGACCGGGCGGCCTTTTTCGTCCTTGGTGTCGAGCAGCAGTTCGACCTCGTAGACGGGGCCGGTATAATATTCGAGGCCGCGCACGACGGACGGATCAATCTTGATGCGGTCTGCGCCGTACCCCGACGCCGTCACCAGTTTGGCGATCTCTTCCAGCTCGCTCACGCCGGCCTGACCGACTTCGCTCTTGGCGAGATAGGTTTCCGCGGCGGCAATGGCCTCTTTCCAATCGTCGCGCGGCTTGGTGATGGCAAGAACGACGTCAGCCTCCGACGCGTTCAGGTTGGCGCCCTTCGTGAAGTCGCCCTTGCCCTCTTCGCCGCCATCCCATCTGCCGGGACCGAGGAGCTTGCGAACTTCCTCGGCAGGAAATTTGTCGAGCTTGTCAATGGCACGCAGCACGGTCAGTCTGCGCGCTGCGTTCTCTTCGCCGCCGAGCCCGATCGCTTCCAGAACGCCGTCGAGCACTTTTCGGTTGTTGACCTTCACGACATAGGAGCCACGCGCGATGCCGAGCGCCTCCATCGTGTCCGCGGCCATCATGCAGATCTCCGCGTCCGCCGCCGGCGTCGCCGAGCCGACCGTGTCGGCGTCGAACTGCATGAACTGACGGAAGCGGCCGGGGCCGGGCTTCTCGTTGCGGAACACGTAGCCGACGCGGTAGCTGCGATAGGGCAGGACCAGACCATCGGTCCCGTATCGCTCGCCGACGTAGCGCGCGAGCGGCGCGGTTAGATCATAACGCAGCGAGATCCACTGCTCGTCGTCGTCCTGGAACGAGAACACGCCCTCGTTCGGACGATCCTGGTCGGGCAGGAATTTACCGAGCGCGTCGGTGTATTCCATCGCCGGCGTTTCCACGGGCTCGAATCCGTAGAGCTCGTAGACGGCGCGGATCTTCTCCACCATCTCGCGCGTGGCCCGGATCGCGGCGGGATCGCGATCCTCGAGCCCGCGCGGCAGGCGCGCCTTCAGTTTCGGCGATTTTTTGGGTTTTTCGGCCATGCGCGGCATTTACCAGCCGACGCGGGGTGCGGCAACTGCCGGGTAGGCCCTTACGGCTGCTCCATCCGCGCCCGGAGCGCGTCGGCATCCGCCTTCGGCATGGATTTCAGCAGCGGCCTGATGGTTTCGCCGCCGACGATCTTGCCGTTGCGCATGAACATCCAGTCCGAGATGTCGGCATCCTTGAACGCGGCGAGGTCTCCCAACCGCTTTCCTGGCAGATTTCGCGGCGTATCCCCAAACCGCGCTGCATATTCCCCACCCGGAAGCTTCTTCACTTCACTCATCCAGATGTGCTCGTCGTTCCCGGTGCTCGGAAATCGAACCTTGAGAGCGTGCTCCGTCTCCGTTCGCTTTGGCGCTTCATAGGAAGCCCAGAAGACAGGCAAGGTAGCGCGTGCGCGAGCGATCGCGGCATTCATCTCGGCGTCGGTGTCGGCCACGCTGATGACCCGGTCCGCCACCTCGACCGCCGGTCCAGGCCTCAATGTTAGAATGCCGAAGAGAGCGACTGCCGTGACGACAGCGGATACGGCCCATTTGATTGGCTGAGAGAGATTGGCAGGCATGTCGCAACGTGAAGCTTGATGTCCTAGTCATTGTCGCACAGTTGCACCGATGGATTCAACAACTAAAGGTCAGCGCCATTCGTGCAAACGCAGCGCAGCTCCTTCCAAGCAAGTTGCGCTGCGTTTCCGTTTAGCGAGCTTGGGTCCGGCACTCTGCCCGGAACACGAAGCCTCAATCCACCTTCCGTATCCAGTTGTGCGGATCGTTGGTGCGGCCGTACTGGATGTCGACGAGCTGCTTGCGCAGCCCCATGGCAACGGGGCCCGCGGCGCCGCCGCTGATCTCGAAATCGCCGCTCACCGACCGCACCGTGCCGATCGGCGAGATCACGGCCGCGGTGCCGCAGGCAAACGCTTCCTTCAGCTTGCCGCTTGCCGCATCCTTGCGCCACTGGTCGAGCGAGTACGGCTCCTCGCGCACGGTCTTGCCGGCGTCTTTGGCCAGCGCGATGATCGAATCGCGGGTGATGCCGGGCAGGATCGTGCCGAGCGGCGGCGTCGACAGCGAGCCGTCGTCGAACACGAAGAACACGTTCATGCCGCCGAGCTCCTCGATATAGCGGCGCTCGATCGCATCGAGGAACACGACCTGGTCGCAGCCGTGCTGGATCGCTTCGGCCTGGGCGCGCAGGCTTGCGGCATAGTTGCCGCCGCATTTGACGGCGCCGGTGCCGCCGACGGCAGCGCGCGTGTAATTCTCGGACACCCAGATCGAGACCGGCGCGGGGCCGCCCTTGAAGTAGGAGCCGACCGGCGAGGCGATCACCGCGAAGATGTATTCGGACGACGGCTTGACGCCGAGGAAGGTTTCGCTCGCGATCATGAAGGGGCGCAGGTAGAGGCTGCCCTCGCCGCCGGGCATCCAGGCGCGGTCGATGCGCACGATTTGCTCGACCGCCTCGATGAAGACGTCTTCAGGGAGCTGCGCCATCGCCATGCGGTCGGCCGAGTCCTTGAAGCGCCGTGCATTGGCGTCGGGGCGAAACAGGTTCACGCCGCCGTCATCGCGCTTGTAGGCCTTGAGGCCTTCAAAAATTTCCTGGGCGTAGTGCAGGACGGCGCCGGCCGGATCGAGCTGGAAATTGGTGCGCGCCTCGACACGCGCCTCGTACCAGCCGCCCTTGGCCTGGTTGTAGCGGACCACTGCCATGTGGTCGGTGAAGACCCGCCCGAAACCGGGGTCAACCAGCTTGGCGACCCGATCCTTCTCGGGGGTCGGATTGGATGCGGGCTGGATGTCGAATTTCATGCTCATGTCCTTGCCTCCCGCTGCCGGTGGCGGCGCCGTTCTGGCACCCGCCTGCCCTGATTTGGGCCCGGCTGGCTCGATTGGTTTCTGGCCGGACCGCCGCCAGCCTTGTTACGGCCGGTTTCCGTGGCCAGCATGTCACCGAGGACATGCTTTTGCGGAAGACGGAAGTCCAGTATGTTTTGCCGAAATGCCGTTCGACAATCGCACGGTAGATCTGCTCCGGCCGTCTCCGCCTGTCCGGCCCACTGCGGCCGCCGTGCTTCGATGCCCCACCCGACGCGAAACGATCTAAAATTTCGTACGGGCTGATCGTTTTGTAACATTGAACCCAAGATACGTCAATATGCCTGACATAAATTTCGCGACTCCTTCTCAAGACGCTGCCGGGCCGCGGCCGGCCGCAGACGACGGAGGCAATTTGCGCTGGGATATCATCGAACTGCTGTTCTTCGCCTATCGCGATTTCGTCGGCGATCCCGACCAGGAGCTGGAGGCGTTCGGCTTCGGCCGGGCCCATCACCGCGTCATGCACTTTGTCTATCGTTATCCCGGCCTCAAGGTCGCCGACCTCCTCGACGTCCTGCGCATCACCAAGCAATCGCTCGGCCGGGTACTCAAGCAGCTCCTGGACGAGGGCTATATCGTGCAGAAGACCGGCGACAATGATCGCCGCCAACGCCTGCTGTTTGCGACACCGAAGGGCGAGGCGCTGGTGCAGAAGCTCGCCGGCCTCCAGACCACGCGCATCACCAAGGCGCTCGCCGAGATGGCGCCGCAGGATGCCGAGACCGTCAAGCGCTTCCTGCGCGCGATGATCGACCGCGACGATCCGGACAAGGTGCTGGAGACGATCTTTGCCACCGTCAATCAAGACAAGGAGTGACCGTGCCGCTCGCTGCCACGCTCGCACGCCCGCCGGCACGTCCCGCCGACGATGCCCCGCATCTCCTCCTGGTCGACGACGACCGCCGTATCCGCGATCTGCTCTCGCGCTTCCTTGCCGGCGAAGGCTATCGCGTCTCGACCGCCGCCAGCGCCAGCGACGCCCGTTCCAAGCTTTTGGGCCTGAACTTCGACCTCTTGATCCTGGATGTCATGATGCCCGGCGAGACCGGCTTCGATCTCGCCCGTTTCATCCGGACCTCGTCCTCGGTGCCGATCGTGATGCTGACGGCGCGGCATGAAGCCGAAGCGCGCATCGAGGGCCTGCAGATCGGCGCCGACGATTACGTCGCAAAGCCGTTCGAGCCGCGCGAGCTTGCGCTGCGCATCAACAACATCCTCAAGCGCGCCGCGCCGCCGCCACAGGCCGCTGCGGTGGAGAAGATCGCGTTTGGCCCGTACATTTATCACATCGAGCGCGGTGAACTGCGCCAGGGCGAAGACGTCATTCACCTGACCGACCGCGAGCGCGAGATGCTGCGGATTCTGTCGGAGACACCGGGCGAGACCGTGCCGCGCAGCGCGCTGACCGGCAATGGCAGCGTCAACGAGCGCGCCGTCGACGTGCAGATCAACCGCCTGCGGCGCAAGATCGAGACCGATCCCGCCAATCCGCTGTTCCTCCAGGCCGTGCGCGGCATCGGCTACCGGCTGGTAGCCTCGCCATAAAGAGTGAAGCGCCACCGATGAGCACGATCGATACCGGCCTGACGCTTTTGAAGAGCGCCGCCGGCCGCGTCTCCGCCGCCAATGGCTGGATGGGCAATGCGTTCAAGGGCTGGATGCCGACCGGCCTCTACGCGCGTGCGCTGCTGATCATGATCGTGCCGATGGTGATCCTGCAATCGGTCGTCGCCTTCGTGTTCATGGAGCGGCACTGGAACACGGTGACACGGCGCCTGTCGGCCGCCGTAGTGCAGGACATCGCCGCGCTGATCGACGTCTACAAGGGCTATCCGCAAGACAAGGATCGTGACCAGATCCGCCGCATCGCGCAGCAGCGCCTCGGCCTCGTCGTCGATTTCCTCCCGGCCGGCGACATGCCGCCGCCGGGACCAAAGCCGTTCTTCTCGCTGCTCGACCAGACGCTGTCGGTGCAGCTCGGCCGCCAGATCGGGCGCTCCTTCTGGATCGACACGGTCGGCCGCTCCAACCTCGTCGAGATCCGGATCCAGCTCGACGACGCCGTGATGCGCGTGTTCGCGCAGCGCAGCGCCGCCTATGCCTCGAACTCGGAGATCTTCCTGTTCTGGATGGTCGGAACGTCCTCGATCCTGCTGATCGTCGCGGTGCTATTCCTGCGCAACCAGATCAAGCCGATCCTGCGACTTGCCGACGCCGCCGAAAGTTTTGGCAAGGGCCGGGAGGCGCCGAATTTCCGCCCGCGCGGCGCGCGCGAGGTGCGGCGCGCGTCGGTCGCCTTCCTCGAAATGAAATCGCGCATCGAGCGGACGATGGAGCAGCGCACCGCGATGCTCGCCGGCGTCAGCCACGATCTGCGCACGATCCTGACGCGGTTCAAGCTCGAGCTGGCGCTGATCGGCGACAGCCCCGAGATGGAGGGCATGCGCAAGGACGTCGACGAGATGTCGATGATGCTCGAGGACTACCTCGCATTTGCCCGCGGCGATTCCGGCGAGCAGTCGCAGCCGACCGACATGGCGCAGGCGCTCGAGGAGCTGCGCAGCGACGCCGAGCGCCACGGCCACATTGCGACCGTCGCGTTCAACGGACTGCCCGTGGTCACGGTGAAGCCGGCCTCGTTCAAGCGCTGCCTCGCCAACCTCGTCACCAACGCCGCTCGCTATGGCAAGAGCATCGCCATCACCGGCCAGCGCGATCACCGTTATTTGACCGTGACGGTCGACGATGACGGGCCGGGCATTCCCGCGCATCTGCGTGAAGAGGTTTTCAAGCCGTTCCTGCGGCTGGACAACGCCCGCAATCAGGACGAAGGCGGCACCGGCCTCGGCCTCGCGATCGCCCGCGACATCGCCCGCTCGCATGGCGGCGACATCACGCTTGGCGACAGCCCGATGGGGGGATTAAGGGCGAGCGTGCGGATACCGGTGTAGCTGATGTAGCCCGGATGGAGCGAAGCGCAATCCGGGATCCTTTCTTCGCGATCGACGCACCGGTCCCGGATTTCGCTTCGCTCCATCCGGGCTACGATCTCACCCTATTTCGGCAACAGCGCCTTGAGCTTGTCCATGTCGCGTACGTTCATCTTGAAGCCGCCGGGCATCACGATATCGCCGGGCTTCTGGTCCGGCTTGCAGGCCCCCAGCCATTTCGCTTCGAGCTGCATGCTCGTGTCGCGGCCTGCCGTGCCGGCGGCGCCGCCTTGCGCGTGCGACGACGTCTTCACCGTATAGGCCGAATTGAAATCGCCGGTGATCTCAGCATGCGAGGTCGTGCTGATGCCGGCGACATTGCACTCGGAATCGCTGACATAGCCGGTTGCGGTCTTCTTGATGTCCTGTTTGGCGCATATCTGCTTGGCCATCGGGGAGACGTTGTTGTTCATCTCCTTGTCGACGGTCTCGTCGGTGCAGTGCTGCATGGTCATCTCGGGCACCGGCGTGCCGGTCCTGACCATCTTCAATTCCCACAGGCCCGCCTTGCGCACCGGCAGGTCGTCAGCGCGGGCGCTGCCTGCCGACAAGACGAGGCAAAGGGCGGAGCCGAGCAAAGCGAGTTTGCGCGTCATGTGGGAAGCTCCCGGCTGCGAGATAGCGGCGTTGCGAAAGCGCCTCAGTAGAGCGTGCGGATCGGCTGGTCGGCGGCGCCATAGGGCACCCAGCGGCAGGAGAACGAGATGTAGCCGCCCTCATAGGCCTGCATCGCCAGGAATTTGGCGACCTTGCCATAGCGCGCACAGTGATCGACCGCGACCTGCCGCGCATCGACCTGGGTTGCCATTGAATAGGCGATGATGCCGCCGGTGTCGTTGCCCTTGAACGGAGGCACCGGAAGGAGATCGGCGCGCGCCGACTGGCTCGCCAACATACCCAGGGCAAGTAGGCCCGCGGCCGCAATGATTCGCATTCCCGTCACTCCGATTGGTTGGCGGCAGTTTACGGTGCCGGCGCGGCGGTGGAAAGAACGGAAGACCCCTCTAACGCAGCATTGCGGTCAACTCGTCGGCAAGTGTTGCCGCGCTGCACTTGACCTCCCCCGGCCTTCGCGGCACCGTCCGACCCTCGCAGATCATGCTGTCTGGATTGCCCATGCGCGCCTCGACCTTCCTGAAATCGCTCCGCTTTGCCGCCGTGCTCGGCCTTCTGTTCGGGGCGCTGTCGCTCGGCGAGGCCAGGGCCGCCAATCCGCTGGAGCTGAATTTCTGGCTGAGCGGGCCGCGCTATGACGGCAACGTCTCCGAATGCGACAGGGCGCTGCCGACGATCGCCACCCAGTTCTGGGAGAAGGAAAGCTCGTTCTGGAATTCCTCGTTGAAGATCACCGGCTTCTCCGCGGTTCACGAGACTGCGTTCCGGCCCTGGGCGTCCGACAACATTCCCCGCCGCTATTGCACCGGCGAAGCCATGCTCACCGATGGCAAGCTGCGCAAGGTGCATTTCTCGATCGTCGAGGATGGCGGCTTCGCCGGCTACGGCCAGGGCGTCGAATGGTGCGTGGTCGGGCTCGACCGCAACTGGGCCTACAACCCGGCCTGCCGCGCCGCCAAGCAATAATTGCTCTGATCCGGACCGATCAGGCGGCCGACCGACGGTTGCCCGCATTTTGTTCTTGAAATGTTCCTATCGCCTGCTAGGCTCGTCTGCACAGTCTAGTTGAGGGGCGTCGCCATGTTTCATTCCAGATTGCATTCGTTCTCCCGCCTGATGATCTCGCTGACGCTTGCGGCCGGGCTGGCTGTATTGGCCGGTGGCGCCAAGGCCCAGGACAAGCGGCAGAACACGCCCGGCGAATTCGATTTTTATGTGCTGTCGCTGTCGTGGTCGCCCTCCTTCTGCGAAGAGGCGGCGGAGCGCGGCGGCCGCTCGCAGATCCAGTGCAGCGGACGGCCCTACGCTTTCGTGGTCCATGGTCTGTGGCCGCAATATGAGAACGGTTTCCCGGAATATTGCCAGCGGCCGTCGCCGCGGCTGAACCGCAGCATCGTTTCCTCCATGCTCGACCTGATGCCGGCGCCGGGGCTGATCTTCAACGAGTGGGACAAGCACGGCACCTGCTCGGGGCTCGCCGACCGCAGCTATTTCGAGACGATCCGGAAGGCGCGCGCCGCGATCAAGATTCCGGCCGAATATCTCGATTTGTCGCAGGCCAAGACGGTGGCGCCGGCGGAGGTGGAGGAAGCCTTCATCAAGGCCAATCCGGGCCTCAGCGATGCCGCCGTCTCGATCACCTGCAACCGGACGCGGCTATCGGAAGTCCGCATCTGCCTCAGCAAGGACCTGCAATTCCGCGCCTGCGAGGAGATCGACCGCCGCGCCTGCCGCCGCGACCAGGTGGCGATGCCGCCGATCCGGGGTGGCTAGCCCAGGCGTCGTGCCTCTTTGCTCAAGCCGTCACGTGGCGTAGTGCTCTTGCATGAATTACCGTCACGCCTTCCATGCCGGCAACTTCGCCGATGTCATCAAGCACATCGTGCTGGCGCGCATCATCACCTATCTCCAGGACAAGCCGGGCGCGTTCCGCATCATCGACACCCATGCCGGCGCCGGCCTCTACGATCTCGAAAGCGATGAGGCGCGCCGCGGCGGCGAGTGGCTGACGGGCATTGCGCGGCTGATGCAGGCGCGGCTGTCGAACGACGCCATGGCGCTGACCAAGCCCTATCTCGACATCGTCCGCGCCTTCAATCCGAAGGGCGAGCTCAAGGCCTATCCGGGCTCGCCGCTGATCGCGCGCGGCCTGCTGAGGCCGCAGGACCGCCTCTTGCTCTGCGAGCTCGAGCCGAAGGCGCGCAAGGCGCTGATCGGCGTGCTGCGCCGCGACGAACAGGCCCGCGTGGTCGACCTCGACGGCTGGATGGCGCTGCCGGCTTTCGTGCCGCCGAAGGAACGGCGTGGGCTCGTGCTGATCGACCCGCCGTTCGAGGCCAAGGACGAGTTCGAAAAGCTCGGCGAGGCCTTCTCGGCGGCTTTCGCGAAATGGCCGACCGGTATCTATGTAATCTGGTATCCCGCCAAGAGCCGGCGCGCCACCGACACGCTGGTGCAATCAGTGGCGCGGCTCGCAGCCGCAGCAAAGCCGCCGGGAAAATGCCTGCGCCTCGAATTCAGCGTGGCGCCGCAAGCTGACGGCGCAGCCCTCACGTCCAGCGGGCTCTTGATCGTCAATCCTCCTTACACGCTGCAGGGCGAGCTCAAGACGATCCTGCCCGAGCTGGAAATGCCGCTCGGCCAGGGTGGCGCTGCCAGATTCCGATTAGAGGTGCCGAGACCGTAACACTCCGGCATCTTGGGAAAAATATGCAGGAGCGGTAGTCAATCTGCAGAGAACCGTATTATGCTGTTGCAGTGACTGGCTTTACGTTCCGCTTCCGCGAATGGTTGCGGCGGAGTGAAGGCCTAAGAAAGATCCAGTCGGACCGAATGGTCTGCCCAAGGATGGCCAGCTCCCGGGCTTCGTAAGGCCCGGTCATGTCGTGACGTGCGTCTGCGTCACGACGGAGGAGCAATGAGGGGGAGTTTCCCGATGGCCATGACGGGAACGGTCAAGTTTTTCAACGGTGAGCGCGGCTACGGATTCATCAAACCGGACGACGGGGGCCGCGACGTCTTCGTGCATATTACTGCTGTGGAGCGGGCCGGACTGAAGGACCTTGCCGAAGGACAGCGCATTACTTTCGAAGTCGAACCGGACAAGAAGGGCAAGGGGCCGAAGGCGGTCGATTTGGTCATCCTTCCCTAGCGCGCCTGGCGTAAAAAAAATCCCGGCCGCAAGCGGCCGGGAGGTTGGTCCGGTATTTTCTTCTTAGCTATCAGAAGCGATAGTTCACGCCTGCGCGCACAACGCTGGCGCTATAGCCGTTTGACACGCCCGTAATCGCGAACTGGCTCGTCGACAGATCGATATAGAGATATTCGAGCTTGGCGCTCCAGTTCGGCGCGAACCCGACTTCCGCGCCGGCACCGATGGTCCAGCCGGCGCTGGTGTGCGACTCGGTCCAGCCGAACGTCTGCGCGCGCAGCTCACCGAAGGCGAGGCCCGCCGTGCCGTAGAACAGCACGTTGCTGAAGGCGTAGCCGGCGCGGCCACGCAGGGTGCCGAACCACGGATTGGAGAACTTCCACGGCGCGAAGGTGTCGTCGGCACCGGCGGCCTGGATGTCGCCCTCAACACCGAACACCCATGGGCCGTTCTGGAAATTGTAGCCGGCCTGAACGCCGCCGACGAAGCCTGACGGCTTTGCGGGATTGTTGCTCACCGAACCCCATTCGTAGCCGAGATTGGCGCCAAGATACGGACCAGCCCAGCTATAGGCATTGAGCGGCTGATTGACCGTGTAAGGCGCACGCTGCCCGTAATTGAGATCGGCGGCCTCTGCCGAAGCCGTCCAGCCGACTGCAGCCAACGCGGCTGCGCCCACAACGAGCCCCTTCATCACACACTCCAACGCAACTGCCGTCACCGCTGCGGTGCCCACGCCGCCGCGCGAGGCAAAACCGCATGGTTACGGAACCATCCCTTTTTCGCGTAAGATTTATCGAGAGTTTTAAGTTAAAGGCCTGTTAAGCCGGGTTACCGCGCTGTTAACAGGCTTAAGCAAGCGTTACCGGGAACTGCGCCGCCATCCTGTGCGTGCGGCACGGCCGGAACTTCAAATCGGCACCCGCAGCGCCTAAATTCGCACCATGGTTCACGATTCCCCCGACAATCCGGACGACGCACGCGCGCGCAAACCCGTGCGCGGCAACGCGCCCGACGTCCCGCCCCAGGAAATTGAAGCGGCGCCGCCGGACCTCGATCCCGCCACCGCGAACGGCGACGACGAGGATGATGCGCGGCTGCCGGACATCCTGGAAGAGAGCGGCACCGTCGGCGAAGAGCCGCTGGCGACCGGCCACGAGGCGATCGAACGCGCGGTCCGCCTCGCCCCCACCTCGCCCGGCGTCTATCGCATGCTCAATGCGAACGCCGACGTACTCTATGTCGGCAAGGCCAAGAACGTCAAAAAGCGCCTGTCGAACTATGCGCGCCAGAGTGCGCCGCAACCGGCGCGCATCCTGCGCATGATCGCCGCCACGGTGACCGTGGAAATCATCTCGACCCACACCGAGACCGAAGCGCTGCTGCTGGAAGCCAACCTCATCAAGCAGCTTCGGCCGCGCTTCAATGTGCAGCTGCGCGACGACAAGTCGTTTCCCTATATCCTGATCACGGGCGACCATTGGGCGCCGCAGATCCTGAAGCATCGCGGCGCGCAGACGCGGCCCGGTCGCTATTTCGGCCCGTTCGCCTCGGCCGGCGCCGTCAACCGCACCATCACCGCCCTGCAGCGCGCGTTCCTGATCCGCTCCTGCACGGATTCCTTCTTCGAGAGCCGCTCGCGGCCCTGCCTGCTCTACCAGATCCGCCGTTGCGCCGGCCCCTGCACCCGCGAGATCGACTTCCCCGGCTACACGACCCTGGTGCGCGAGGCGAGCGACTTCCTGTCCGGCAGGAGCCATGCGGTGAAACAGGAGCTTGCTAGCGAGATGGAGAAGGCCTCCGGCGAGCTCGAATTCGAGAGCGCCGCGCTCTACCGCGACCGCCTCGCTGCGCTCTCCGCGATCCAGTCGCAGCAGGGCATCAATCCGCGCACGGTGGAGGAAGCCGACGTGTTCGCCATCCACCAGGAGGGCGGCTTCTCATGCGTCGAGGTGTTCTTCTTCCGCACCGGGCAGAACTGGGGCAACCGCGCCTATTTCCCGCGCGCGGAGAAGACGTATACGCCGGAAGAGGTGCTCGGCTCCTTCCTCGCCCAGTTCTATGACGACAAGCCGCCGCCGAGGAACATCCTGCTCTCACACGAGATCGAGGAGAGCGAGTTGCTCGCCAACGCGCTGTCGATCAAGGCCGGCCGCAAGGTCGAGGTGTCCACGCCGAAGCGCGGCGAGAAGAAGGAACTCGTCACCCACGCGCTCACCAACGCGCGCGAGGCCTTGGGCCGCAAGCTCGCGGACACCGCGACGCAGAGCCGCCTGCTGGACGCCATGGCAACGACCCTGAGCCTGCCGCATGCGCCGAAGCGGATCGAGGTCTACGACAACAGCCACATCCAGGGCACCAACGCAGTCGGCGCCATGATCGTCGCCGGCCCGGACGGTTTTGTGAAAAACCAGTACCGCAAGTTCAACATCAAGTCGGAAGGGATCACGCCGGGCGACGACTTCGCGATGATGCGCGAGGTGCTGGAGCGCCGCTTCAAGCGCCTGATCAATCCGCCCGAAGAGGGCGCTGCCAAAACCAAGGACGACGACTTCCCGCGATGGCCCGATCTCGTGATCATCGACGGCGGCCGCGGCCAGCTCAACGCGGTCCGGGAAATCTTTGCAAATCTCGGCCTGACCCAGGTGGCGCTGATGTCGGTGGCCAAGGGGCCGGACCGGGATGCCGGCCGCGAGACCCTGTTCATGCCGGAGCGCGAGGCGATCAAGCTGGAGCCGCGCGACCCCGTGCTCTATTTCATCCAGCGGCTGCGGGACGAGGCGCACCGCTTCGTCATCGGCTCACACCGCAAGCTGCGCAAGAAGGACATCCGCGAGGCCGGCTTGCAGGAGATTCCGGGCATCGGTCCGTCACGCAAACGTGCCTTGCTGCATCATTTTGGAACCCTGAAGGAGATCGAACGGGCTTCAATCACCGATCTCGGCAAGGTTCCGGGGGTGAGCGCCGAGAGCGCTCGCAGGATTTTCGAGTATTTCCATCCCCAGCCGGGGTGAAATAAAGGGGGGCCGCGGTCATATGGTCGTCGCATCCCGCACCCCATTTGGGAGCGGAACGGTTGACCTTCACGCTGCAGCGGTATTGGTAGGACGGATGAACATCGCCACGACACGAGGGACGACCAGCCGCGCGATGTCCCTCCCGAACATCCTGACCTACGGCCGGATCGCCGCGATCCCGGTCGTGGTCGGGTGCATCTACGCACAGTCGATCATGGACGGCCCGCTGTGGCTGCGCTGGGTCGCGGTCGCCATTTTCATCGCGGCTGCGGTCACCGACTACCTCGACGGCTATTACGCGCGGATCTGGAATCAACAATCGGCGTTCGGCCGGATGCTCGATCCGATCGCCGACAAGCTTCTGGTCGCTTCGTGCCTGCTGATGCTGGCCGCCGACGGCATCATTCACGGCTGGTCGCTGTGGGCCGCCATCGTGATCCTGTGCCGCGAGATCCTGGTCTCGGGCCTGCGCGAATATCTTGCCGCGCTGCGCGTCAGCGTGCCCGTGACCAAGCTTGCGAAATGGAAGACGACGGTTCAGCTCATCGCCATCGGCTTCCTGCTGGCTGGTCCGGCCGGCGATGAGGTCGTGCCCATGGTCTCGATGATCGGACTGGCGCTGCTCTGGGCCTCGGCGATCCTCACCATGTACACCGGCTACGACTATTTCGGCGCCGGCATCCATCACCTCATCAAGGAGGATGAGGGATGAAGGTGAAGTACTTCGCCTGGGTGCGCGAGCGCATCGGCAAGGCCGAGGAGACCATCGAGCCGCCCGCGACCGTGCGCACCGTGGAAGAGCTGATCGCCTGGCTATCCGGCCAAAGCGAAGCCTACGCCTACGCATTCGAGAAGCCGAAGGTGATCCGCGCCGCGATCGACCATGCCCACGTCAAGTCGGACGCCGCGATCGCGGGCGCTCGCGAGATCGCGTTCTTCCCGCCGATGACCGGCGGCTAGGCCATGCCCGTCACCACCTGCCCGGTCACCATCCGTATCCAGCAAGACGATTTCGACATCGCGCGCGAGATCGCGGTGCTGACCGGGAACCGCACCGACATCGGTGCGGTCGTGAGCTTTTCGGGCATCTGCCGCGGCGACGAGGACAGCGCGAAGATCGCCGCGCTCTCGCTCGAGCACTATCCGGGCATGGCCGAGGAAGAGATCAGGCGCCATGCCGATGAGGCCACCTCGCGCTGGCCCCTCAACGGCGTCACGGTGATCCATCGCGTCGGCCGTTTTATGCCCGGCCAGAACATCGTGCTGGTGCTGACCGCCTCGCAGCACCGCCAGGCAGCGTTCCAGGCAGCCGAGTTCCTGATGGATTATCTCAAGACCAACGCGCCGTTCTGGAAGAAGGAAGAGAGCGCCACCGGCACCGGCTGGGTCGAGGCCCAGACCCGCGACGACGAAGCCGCCGCACGCTGGACCCGATCCTGATGGCAACAACGTCCAAAAAGACCGTGCGCGGCCGCGCCGCGCCAAAGCTCGCGAAAGTGGGCCGCGGCGAGCTTCTCACGCTGATCGATTTCGTCCGCTATGCGGTCAGCCGCTTCAATGAGGCCAAGCTCGCCTTTGCCCATGGCACGCCCGATCCGGTCGCGGAAGCGGCCTTCCTGGTCTGTGAAGCCCTGCATCTGCATCCCGAGCAGTTCGAGATTTTTGCCAACGCGCGCGTCACGGCCGCCGAGGGCAGGACCATTGTCGATCTCATCCATCAGCGCGTCACCACCCGCAGACCGGCCGCGTATCTCGTCAACAAGATCTACATGCGCGGCCTGCCGTTCTATGTCGACGAGCGCGTCATCGTTCCGCGCTCCTTCATCGGTGAGCTCTTGGAATCGCATTTCGGCGGAGACGGCGAAGCCGGCTCGCTGATCGACGACCCCAGCGCGGTCGAGCGGGTGCTCGATCTCTGCACGGGATCGGGATGCCTCGCGATTCTGGCCGCGCATCATTTTCCGAACGCCACGATCGACGCCGTCGATATCTCGAAGGGCGCGATCGACGTCGCCAGACGAAATGTCGGCGAATACGGGCTCGATGACCGCATCAGCCTGCATCGCGGCGACCTGTTCGCCCCGCTCGGTGCCGCCAAATACGACCTGATCATCACCAACCCGCCCTATGTCGATGCCGAAGGCATGGCGGCGCTGCCGCCGGAGTGCCGGGCCGAGCCGAAGCTCGCCTTTGACGGCGGCGCCGACGGTCTCGACGTGGTGCGCCGGATCCTGCGCGACGCGCCCGGCCACCTGACGCCGGATGGTGGGCTGATCTGCGAGATCGGCCGCGGCCGCGAATTGGTCGACGAGGCCTTTCCCGAACTGCCGCTGCTCTGGCTCGACACCGAGGACTCCGAGGGCGAAGTGTTCTGGATCGCGGCAGCCGATCTCGGCTGATCCATTGCGGCGGCCGACCTCGTTCGGAACAAGTCAAATACCGCCACGTTCATCCCCCGACGAATTTTCTCGCACTCGGAGGATAACCGCATGCTTGCGCCATCGGGCGAATTGCTGCGCGCCGGCGTCGCGCTCAAGCTCAACCATCTCAAGCGCGCCGCCCAATCCTATGCCCGTGACCGGAGCAATCAGGCCACAGGGCGCATGACGTCGTACGCGACTGCGGCCGGACTTCTCGCGGTTGCGGGCTTGTTCGTCGTCGCAGCCTTCTTCGTCGGCCTGATCGCGCTCTACCGCTGGGTTGCAATCCATTACGGGCAATTCTGGGGGTTCGGCGCCGTTGGCGGCGTGCTTCTGATCCTGGCCGCCTCCTGCGCCGGCGTGGCTATGGCCCAGATGAAGCGCAAGACCAGGCCGATCGTGCCGCTCGCCAGCCGCCTGCGCGTGGCGATCGCCACCCCGCGCATCCCGCGCGGAACGGTGAAACAGGCGGTGAAAGAGGTCGCCACGACAATTCCCCTGGCGCCGCTCGCGCCGGGCGAACGAGGACATCAACCAGGACATGGCGGCAGCACGTGGCCGGCTCGGTCCAACCGGCCCGTGCAACTCGGGCTGATGCTCGCGGCCGTTGGGCTGGTCGGGCTCACGGCCGCGCGCCGGCGGCGTCACGGCCACGGAGCGGAGACCTGAATGCCTATGCGGCGCGCCGAACAATTTGACAGCTGGCTGTTAGTGGCAGCCACGACCGTGTTCGTGCTCACCGCGGAACGGTATTTCCAGGATTCCGGCATGGTCCGGCCGGGACCTCCGCAAGACCACCGCAAAGGCGAGGCGAATTCGCCGGAAACGAGCCCGACGGGTGCCGCCTCGCAGCCCGGCCGCGGCCGCCGCGCGAAAAGCCCGTTCGCGATCCCTTGGGCAGGCTGGAAGGACGTCTTCTGGCGCACCTATCAGCGCATCGACGACGATCGCCTGCTCGCGACCGCCGGCGGCGTCGTCTTTTTCGGGCTGCTCGCGATCTTTCCCGCGATCACGGCTCTGGTTTCGTTCTATGGCCTGTTCGCCGACCCCTCGACGATCAGTTCCAACCTGCAATCGCTCGCGATGATGCTGCCCGAAGGCGCATTCCAGATCGTCGAGGACCAGGTCGCCCGGGTCGTGTCGAACGGCGGCGCGACCCTTGGTTTCACTTTCCTGTTTGGCCTCGTCCTCGCGATCTGGAGCGCCAATGCCGGCGTCAAGGCCATCTTCGACGCCATCAACGTCGCCTATGAAGAGCGTGAAAAGCGCAGCTTCATCCGGCTGAACTCAGTCTCACTGGCTTTCACGGTCGGTGGCATCGTTGCCCTGCTGCTGATGGTGGGCGCCGTCGTTGCCTTCCCGCTCGCGCTCAATCACCTCGGCATGGCGCCCGAAAGCAAGACGATCGTGGCGCTGGCGCGATGGCCGGTGCTGTTCGTCATTCTTCTTGCGGCGCTCGCCGTCCTCTACCGCTTCGCGCCCAGCCGCGACGCCCCGCGCTGGCAATGGCTGAGCGTCGGCGCGGTGGCGGCTGCGATCCTCTGGATCGCCGGCTCGGCGCTGCTGTCATGGTATCTGTCCGAATTCGCCAATTACAACGCGACCTACGGTTCGCTCGGCGCAGCGATCGGCTTGATGATGTGGATGTGGATGTCGGCGATCGTCATCATGTTCGGGGCCGAGCTGAATTCGGAGATCGAACGGCAGACCCTGCGCGACACGACCACGGGGGCGCCCAAGCCGCTTGGCACCCGCCAGGCCGTCTCGGCCGACACGGTCGGCGCCGCAGTGCCATCCTGACGCGATGGTCAGGCCGAAGCCGGCCTGACCATGACTCGACCACAATCAACGCTTGGTGATCACCGCCTCCAGATATTCGCTGTGCACGACCACCGTGCCGTCATCGGCATGATTGAACTCACCGAGCAGGGTCATGAGATCGTGCCGCAGCGCGGCCTGGCCGGTCTCGTCGAGCGCAGCAAAGGCCTTCAGCATCGGGCCATAATAGGATTTGAAGACGTCGAGCCAGTGGTCGGGCGAGCGATAGCGGAACACGAACATGCGCGGCTCGGCTGAGATCTCCGAGGCCGCGCCGCCGAACATTTCCTCTAGTCGAGCCTGCGTGCCCCACAGCGCCGGCGACTTCACACCGGCCGGCGGCGGCAAGTGCTTGCCGATCGTCTTGAACAGCTGGCCGATGAAGCCCTGCGGCGTCCAGTTGGCAAGGCCGATCTTGCCGCCGGATTTACAGACCCGCGCGAGCTCGGAGGCCGCCTGGTCCTGGTCGGGCGTGAACATCACGCCGAAGGTCGAGAGCACGACATCGTAGCTCGCATCGGCAAAGGGGAGCGCTTCGGCGTCCGCTTCGCGAAATTCGACCGTCAGATGGTCCGCCGCCGCCCGCTCCTGTCCACGCTCGAGCAGCGCTGGCACGTAATCGGTGGATGTCACGTCGCACCAGCGTCGTGCGGCGGCCAGCGTCGCATTGCCATTGCCGGCGGCGACGTCCAGCACCTTGCTGCCGGCACGCAAATCCAAGGCTTCACAGAGCTGCTCGCCGACGATCTGCAAGGTGGTGCCGACGATGGCATAGTCGCCGGACGACCACGCAACATGCTGACGCTGCTTGATGGCAGCAAGATCGGGTTGGACGGCGGTCGGCTTGAGGGCGGCGGATGTCGACATGGCAATCTCCTGCGGTTGAAAACGCCGGGACGATAGGGCGCAAGTGGCCTTCTGGCCTTGAGACCGGCATTATTTTAGGCTGAGAACACCTTGATTTCCGAGTGTGGACCGGGGCGCAGCGTGGCGTACCAATTTGAGGATTTCATGCTCGATTCCGAGCGCCGCGAGTTGCGGCGGTCGGGTGCGCTCGTCTCCCTTGAGCCCCAGGTGTTCGACCTTCTGCTCTATCTGGTCCGCAACCGCGAGCGCGTGGTGACGCGGGACAATCTGCTCGATGCGATTTGGAACGGCCGCGTCGTCTCGGAATCGACACTGACCAGCCGGATCAACGCTGCGCGGCGCGCGGTCGACGACAGTGGCGAGCAGCAGCGGTTGATCCGCACCATTGCGCGCAAGGGCGTGCGGTTCGTCGGCGAGGTGACTGAGCTCACCGGGGCGACAAACCCGGCTGGTGCGATCAAGCCGGCTGCGCCGACACCGGCGGGCTTGCCGCTGCCCGACCGCCCCGCGATCGCCGTCCTGCCCTTCACCAATATGAGCGGCGAGGCCGAGCAGGATTATTTTTCCGATGGCATCAGCGAGGACATCATCACGGCGCTGTCGAAGCTGCGATGGTTCTTCGTCATCGCACGCAACTCCTCGTTCATCTACAAGGGCCGCACCGTTCACCTGCGGCAGGTCGCCGAGGAGCTCGGCGTGCGTTATGTCGTGGAGGGCAGCGTTCGCAAGGAGGGCGACCGCGTCCGCATCACCGCGCAGCTCAACGACACCGCCACCGGCAGCCATCTCTGGGCCGAACGCTATGACCGCAAGCTCGCCGATGTCTTCGCCGTGCAGGACGAGATCACCGAACACATCGTCGCCGCGATCGAGCCGCAGCTCTACGCTGCGGAAAATTTTCGCGCCCAGCGCAAGGCGCCCGAGAGCATGGATGCCTGGGATCTGCTGATGCGCGCGCTCTCCCACTATTGGCGCGTGACACGGCAGGACCACCTGGTCGCACAGGCCCTGCTCGAAAAGGCCATCGCACTTGACCCCAACTACGGCAAGGCGCTCGGACTGCTCGGCACCAGCTACATGTTCACGGCGCATATGGGCTGGATGGATATGACCACGGCAATGCCGGCCGCCGAGCGTGCGGCGCGGGCCGCGATTCGCGCCGATAACGAGGATGCCTGGGCCCATAATGCGCTCGGCCATGTCGATCTGTTCGCGCGGCGATTCGACGATTCGCTTGCCGAATTCGAGACCGCGCTGCGGCTCAATCCAAACTTTGCGCTGGCGCAGGGCTATTATGGCCTGGCGCTGAGCTATTGCGGGCGCTGGCAGGATGCCGACGAGGCCGCGCGCCGCGCCATCCGTCTCAGTCCGCGCGACCCCTATGCTCCCGTCTATTTCGGCATCGCCGCCTATGCCCGTTTTCTTGGCGGCGACGACGAGGAGGCCATCCGGCTCGCCCAGGAGGCTTTGCGCCAGCGTAGCGACTTCGTCGGCGCGCACCGGGTGCTGACTGCGGCCGCCGGCATGGCGGGTCACGGCGAGATTGCCCGTGCGGCGCTGAAGGAACTCCGCCGCGCCCAGCCGAACGTCTCGCTCGCCTGGATCGCAGAGTTCATGCCGATCAAGCTCAACCCCGACTGCGAGCGCTATCTGGAAGGTTTTCGCCGGGCCGGCCTGACTTGAGCCGCAAGAGAGCCGCTATCCCCTCGAATCAACAATGATGTTAATCTCATGCCGCTTGGGGGAGCATGCGGCGTGACGGGTTCGAGACGCCACCCGTGTTTTCCCGGTCAGGCAGTCAGCTCTTGAGGCGTAACGCGCGGCATGATTCGTATTTCGACGATCTTCATCGCCATCTGCATGGTTCTGCTCGCCGCCTCGCTTGGGCTCGTGCTCTACGCGGTCGCCGGCATCAGCGGAACCGAATCCGCGATCGTGGCGCTGACCGCGCTGACCTTCCTGATCCTCTACAACGCAGTGTCGATGCGACTGCGCGACCGCAGCGATGTCGGCGGCCAGATCGCCGATCTTTCGCGCGGCACCGCCGACCTCGCCCGCCAGGTCGCCGAGTTCGGCCGCCGGCTTGCCACGATCGAAGCACGCATCGCCTCCTCCAATTCGGCCAACTCAGACCGCATCCAGTCGGTGGTCGGCGAGATCAACGAGCTCGGCGGATTGGTCAGGCAGCTCGCCTCCACCGTGTCGGCCCATGAGGATCTGATGGCCGGCAACGCGCCGGCGACGGCCCCCGCTCCGGTCGCGAGGCTGGAGCCGGACGCGCCGCTCGACCTGATGGCTTCATTCGAGGAGGAGCGGCCGGCCACCCCTCCCCCGGCGCCCGCGCCGCCGCCACGGCCGGCAGCGCCGGCAATCCCGACCCAGACCGCCAATCCGGTTCAGGCCGCCAACGGCCGCAACCAGACCCAATTGCTGGCGACGCTCCGCAACGCGATCGACGAGAACCGCATCGACATCTTCCTCCAGCCGATGGTGACGCTGCCGCAGCGCAAGGTCCGCTTCTACGAGGCGGTGACGCGCCTGCGCGACGAGCGCGACCAGCTGGTGGCGGCCGAGGAGTTCATCAGCATTGCGGAGGCCTCCGGCCTGATCGGGCGCATCGACAACATGGTGATGCTGCGCTGCGTGCAGGTGCTGCGACGCCTGATGGTACGCAACAAGGAGGTCGGCGTGTTCTGCAACGTCGCGGCTTCCACGCTCGGCAATTCCACGACCTTCGCGCAATACCTCGATTTCCT
Organism: Bradyrhizobium sp. Ken64; assembly: GCF_055807555.1. Taxonomy (NCBI): domain Bacteria; kingdom Pseudomonadati; phylum Pseudomonadota; class Alphaproteobacteria; order Hyphomicrobiales; family Nitrobacteraceae; genus Bradyrhizobium; species Bradyrhizobium sp. Ken64. Next base: position 213,205 of record NZ_JBVVPA010000001.1, read on the forward strand.
CGAAGCCAATCGGGCGCTGGCGCCCTCGCTGGTGCTGGAATTCAAGCAATCGACCTTCCGCAATCTCGGCCCGGCCGAGACCGAGAATCTCGCCGCGCTCGCCCAGCGCGGCTTCCGTTTCTCGATCGACCATGTCACCGATTTGCGTATCGAACCGCGCGAGCTCGCCGATCGCGGCGTGCGCTTCATCAAGGTGCCGGCCTCGCTCCTGCTCGACCCCAGGCAGGCTTCGGCCTCGGACATCCACCCGTCCGACCTCTCCGACCTGCTCGGCCGCTTCGGCATCGATCTGATCGCCGAGCGGATCGAGGGCGAGCGAGCCGTGATCGACCTGCTCGACTATGACGTGCGGTTCGGCCAAGGGTTCCTGTTCGCGCCGCCCCGGCCATTGCGGCCGGAGGGGTCATCTGCTACCGCCGCGCCGAACCAGGCACAGGACACTCAGGGATCCAATGGCTCCGGCACACCGAGCTCAAGCGCAACGTCGGCTGCGTCTGCGCCACAGCGCGTCACCGGCAACGCCGCGCTCGCGCGCCGCATCTGATCGGCCGCACGCATCATGACCACGCTGCATTTCGCCGAAAGCCTGCGTGAACTCGTGGCTGGCGTGGACGTCGTGCTCAGCGACATCTGGGGCGTGGTCCATAACGGTCTCGAATCCTTCCCCGAAGCCTGCGAGGCGCTGCACACCTACCGCAGCCACGGCGGTACGGTCATCCTGATCACCAACGCGCCGCGCCCGGCCGACTCCGTGCAGCGGCAATTGCGCAAGCTCGGCGTCGCCGACGAGACCTATGACGCGATCGTGTCTTCAGGCGACCTGACGCGGCTCTATGTCGCCGACCATCCCGGCCGCAAGATGTTCTGGCTCGGCCCCGAGCGCGACAACTCGATCTATCGCGGCCTCGATGCGGTGACCGCGCCGCTGGAGGAGGCGGATTACATCGTCTGCACCGGCCTCTATGACGACGAGACCGAGACGGCGGAAGACTATCGCGGCATGATGCTGAAGGCGCGCGAGCGCAAGCTGACGCTGGTTTGTGCCAACCCCGACATCGTGGTGGAACGCGGCGACCGGCTGATCTATTGCGCCGGCGCGATCGCGGAGCTCTATCGCGAGCTCGGCGGCCAGGTGATCTTCTACGGCAAGCCGCACCGGCCGATCTACGAGCGCGCGATGGCGCTCGCCGGCGAACGCCAGGGCCACCAGATCGACCGCAAAAAGGTGCTCGCGATCGGCGATTCCGTCCGGACCGACCTCACCGGCGCGCGCGCGTTCGGCATCGATTGCCTGTTCGTGACCCGCGGCATCCATGCCGAGGAGTTCGAGGGTCTCGACCAGCTCGACCCGGCTTCCGTGCTGGAATTGTTCGGCCATCCGCCGAAGGCGCTGATGCGCGAACTGAAGTGGTAGCGAGGCTGATCGTCGTTCCCGCTTGATATGGGGCGTCGATTCCGGAACGACGAACCCGACGCAGAAAGCCCGGGACAATCGCCCGGGCCTTCCGAATTCAATCGATGGCTTCGATCGCGCCTTACGCGCTCGCCATGTCCGGGAAGACCGCCTCGATCTTGGTCTTCAGCGTCGCCGCGTTGAACGGCTTGACGATGTAGTTGTTCACGCCGGCCTTCTTGGCCGCGATCACGTTCTCGGTCTTTGATTCGGCCGTGATCATGATGAAGGGCGTGGTGGCGAGGTTCGGATCCGCGCGCACTTCGCGCAGCAGGTCGTAACCCGTCATCGGCTCCATGTTCCAGTCGGAAATCACGAGCCCGTACTTCTTGCCGCGCATCTTGTTCAGCGCTGCCGAACCGTCGCTTGCATCATCGATATTCTCGAAGCCAAGCTGCTTCAGGAGGTTCCTGATGATACGGATCATGGTGCTGTAGTCGTCAACCACCAGAACCGACATCGACAAATCAACCGCCATCTCGACTCCCCCAAACGCAAACCAGGAAATATTACGATCGGACCAGCCGGGCCGGAGCCCCGCGGTTCCATGCCCAAGGACTAGCACCAAGGCGTTAAACAGCGCGTTAACTGGGAACGCCCCCGGTGGACTGATATCGCTTTCGATGCGGCCGCCCCCTCCCGCTTGACTTCATCCGGCCCGTCGCGCCACGGTCCCGGCCGGTCCCGCCGGCTCGAGATTCCCCTGATGGCTCCGCATTTTACCGTTATCCGCGACACCACGCCGGACTCCGCCATTGCAAGGGGGGCCGTGGTCGCCATGGGCAATTTCGACGGCGTTCATCTCGGCCATCGCGCCGTGATCGCCGCAGCCCTGGAAATGGGCCGGAGACATGGCCGCCCTGCGCTGGCATTGACCTTCGAGCCGCATCCGCGCCGGTTTTTCAGCCCCAACACCCCGCAATTCCGCCTGACGGACGAGCGTGCCAAGCTGCGGCTTCTGGCCGGCACCGGACTTGACGGCGCCGTGGTCATGACCTTCGACAAGTCCCGCGCCGGGACCAGCGCGCAAGACTTCATTCACCACGACCTGATCGGGCGCCTGGGCATCGGCGGAATCGCCGTCGGCTACGACTTCCATTTCGGCAAGGGTCGGGTCGGCTCGCCGAGCCTCCTCGTCAACGAGGCGCCCCGGCTCGGCATCGAGGTCGACGTGCAGCCGCATGTCGATATCGACGAGCGGCCGGTTTCGTCCAGCGCGATCCGGATCGCGCTGGCCGAAGGCCAACTCGACGAGGCCACGGCCATGCTCGGCGCGCCCTGGTTCATCACCGGCGAGGTCATCCACGGCGAGAAGCGCGGCCGGGACCTCGGTTATCCCACCGCCAATATCCGCCTCGATGCCAATTGTGGCCTCAAGCACGGCATCTATGCGGTGCGGGTCGGCCGCGGCGCGGAGCGGCTGGACGGGGTGGCAAGCTTCGGCCGCCGCCCGACGTTTGATAATGGTGCGCCGCTGCTGGAAATCTTCCTGTTCGACTTCAAGGGCGATCTTTACGGACAGACGCTCGACTGCGCCTTTATCGGCTTCATCCGCGAGGAGCTGAAATTCGACAGCCTGGAGGCCCTGATCCGCCAGATGGATGACGATTCCGCCCGTGCCCGCGCCATGCTCGCCGCCGCCCCGGACGCGTTTCCGAGGCTTGGGACGATCGACTGAGGCCGAAAACGGGCCCGCCGAACCTTTTGCGCTTCCCTTGGCCCCCTGCTATGGAGAGCCCATGTTTGCGCGGCGCATCATAGGGATTAGCGGCCCGGCTTCCGCCTGAGCCTTCGGCTCGGCGCAAGACCGGGATGTTGTCGTTTCACCCGCGATTCCGCATCGCCATCCGTTCCCGCGCCCTTCCGAGCCAGTCAGCCTCATGTCCGACAAGCCACAAAAGTCCCAAAAATCCGAAGCCAAAGACTATTCGAAAACCCTGTTCCTGCCGCAAACCGAATTCCCGATGCGCGCCGGCCTGCCGCAGCGCGAGCCGGAGCTGCTGAAATACTGGAACGACATCGGCCTTTACGACAAGCTGCGCCAGGAAGCCCAGGGCCGCGCCAAATTCGTGCTGCATGACGGCCCGCCCTACGCCAACGGCAACATCCATATCGGGCACGCGCTGAACAAGATCCTCAAGGACGTCGTGACCAAGAGCCAGCAGATGCTCGGCTTCGACTCCAACTATGTGCCCGGCTGGGACTGCCACGGCCTGCCGATCGAATGGAAGATCGAGGAGGAGAACTACCGCTCCAAGGGCAAGCAGAAGCCCGACTTCCGCGACTCCGCCGCGATGGTGGCATTCCGCAAGGAATGCCGCGCCTATGCGACACACTGGATCAACGTGCAGCGCGAGGAGTTCAAGCGGCTCGGCATCATCGGCGACTGGGATCATCCCTATCAGACGATGAGCTATCCCGCCGAAGCGCAGATCGCCCGCGAGCTGATGAAATTCGCCGCCAACGGCACGCTGTATCGCGGCTCCAAGCCGGTGATGTGGAGCGTGGTCGAGAAGACCGCGCTTGCAGAGGCCGAGGTCGAGTACGAGGACTACACCTCCGACATGGTGTGGGTGAAGTTTCCCGTCACGTCCCCGGCACATGGTGCGCTCGCCAATGCTTCGGTCGTGATCTGGACCACCACGCCCTGGACACTGCCCGGCAACCGCGCGATCTCGTTCTCGCCGAAGATCGCCTACGGCCTCTACAAGGTGACGGATGCGGCCGCAGACAATTGGGCGAAGACCGGCGATCTCCTGATCCTGGCCGATGCGCTCGCCGCAGAGGTATTCAAGCAGGCGCGCGTCACGGCCTATGAGAAGCTGCGCGACATTCCCGGCGACACCTTGGACGCCGTGGAGTGCGCCCATCCCTTGCGCGGCCTCGATGGCGGCTACGAATTCATCGTGCCGCTGCTCGCCGGCGAGCATGTCACCGACGATACCGGCACCGGCTTCGTGCACACCGCGCCGAGCCACGGCCGCGAGGACTTCGACGTCTGGATGGCCAACACCCGCGAGCTCGATGAGCGCGGCATCTCGACCGCTATCCCCTACACTGTCGATGAGAACGGCGCCTATACCGGGCAGGCCCCCGGCTTCACCGGCAAGCGCGTGCTCAACGACAAGGGCGAGAAGGGCGATGCCAATGAGGCCGTGATCAAGGCGCTGGTCGAGGCCGGCAAGCTGCTCGCGCGCGGCCGCCTCAAGCACCAATATCCGCATTCATGGCGCTCGAAGAAGCCGGTGATCTTCCGCAACACGCCGCAATGGTTCATCGCGATGGACAAGGACATCAGCGAAGATGGCCACGCCAAGAAGGGCGATACACTGCGGGCCCGCGCGCTGCATGCGATCTCGGTCACGCAATGGGTGCCGCCGTCGGGTGAGAACCGCATCAACGGCATGATCGCCAACCGTCCGGACTGGGTGATCTCGCGCCAGCGCGCCTGGGGCGTTCCGATCGCCGTGTTCGTGCGCGAGAAGAGCGACGGCTCGGCCGAGATCCTGCAGGACGAGATCGTCAATCAGCGCATCACCGAGGCCTTCATGGAGGAAGGCGCCGACGCCTGGTACATGGAAGGCGCCCGCGAGCGCTTCCTTGGATCGCGCGCGAAGGAAGACTGGAAGAAGATCGACGACATCTGCGACGTCTGGTTCGATTCCGGCTCCACACATGCCTTCGTGCTCGAGGATCGCCAGAACTTCCCGCAGCTCGGCAATATCGTCCGCAAGGTCGATGGCGGCGACGACACCGTGATGTATCTGGAAGGCAGCGACCAGCATCGCGGCTGGTTTCATTCCTCGCTGCTGGAAAGCGCGGGCACGCGCGGCCGCGCGCCCTACGACATCGTGCTCACCCACGGCTTCACGCTCGACGAGAACGGCCGCAAGATGTCGAAGTCGATCGGCAACACCGTCGAGCCGCAGAAGGTGATCAAGGATTCGGGCGCGGATATCCTGCGCCTGTGGGTCTGCGCCACCGACTATGCCGACGACCAGCGCATCGGCCCGGAGATCCTGAAGAACACCATCGAGACCTATCGCAAGCTGCGCAACACCGTGCGCTGGATGCTGGGAACGCTGGATCACTACAGGCCGGCCGACGCAGTCGCGCCCGCCGACATGCCCGAGCTCGAACGGCTGATGCTGCACGAACTCGCGGTCCGTGCTGCCGTCGTCCGCAAGGCCTATCAGGAGTTCGACTACAAGACCGTGGTCGCAACCTTGTCCGCGTTCCTGAACAGTGAGCTCTCCGCGTTCTATTTCGACATCCGCAAGGACACGCTGTATTGCGATCCGCCGTCCTCGCCGACGCGCAAGGCAGCGCTGACCACGATCGATCTGTTGTGCAGCTCGATCCTGAAATGGCTGGCGCCGATCCTCAGCTTCACCGCGGAGGAAGCCTGGCGCATGTACAGGCCCAACGCCGAGCCCTCGGTTCACCTGACGCAGTTTCCCGACGACCTCGAAAGCTTGCGCGACGACAAGCTCGCCGCGAAGTGGGAAGCGATCCGCAACGTCCGCCGCGTCGTCACCGGTGCGCTGGAGCTCGAACGCGCCGCCAAGAACATCGGCTCGTCGCTGGAGGCATCGCCGGTCATCTATGTCGCCGACCGCGACATGCTTGCAACCCTGTTCGACACCGACCTCGCCGAGATCTGTATCACCTCGAACTACGAGGTGCGCGAGGGCGAGGCGCCGGCTTCCGCCTTCCGTCTCGATGCGGTTCCAGGCGTGGCGGTTATGGTGGAAAAGGCGGTCGGCACCAAATGCGCCCGTTCCTGGAAGATTTCGCCGACGGTGGGTGAAGACCCCGAATACCCCGACGTCACCCCGCGCGACGCCAAGGCGCTGCGCGAATGGAAAGCGCTGGGGGTCAGCGTTTAACTCTGCGTCGTCCCGGCGAAGGCCGGGACCCATAACCACCACCGCCGATTGCAGCGAAGGCTGATGACCACGAGTCTTTCAAACCATGATCGCCTCGGAGTATGGGTCCCGGCGTTCGCCGGGACGACGGCGGTGCTTGTGGTGGCGACAGAGATCACCCGCCTATGACCCCGCTTCGCGCCGGCATCCTCACGGCCGTGGTCACGCTCGTGGCCGACCAGGCCTCAAAGCTCTGGCTGCTGAACATGTTCGACCTCGCCCGTCGCGGCGCGGTGACCGTGACCCCGTTCTTCGACCTGGTGCTGGCCTGGAACATCGGCATCAGCTTCGGCTGGCTCCAGAACGACGGTCAGGCCGCGCAAATGGCGCTGATGGCGGTCAAGGTCCTCGCCGTGGTCGCGCTGGCGATCTGGATGGCCCGCTCGCACACCCTGCTGGCAACCATCGCGCTCGGCCTGATCATCGGCGGCGCGATCGGCAATGGTATCGACCGCCTGGCCTATGGCGCGGTGGTCGATTTCGCCCTGTTCCACATCGAGATCGGCGGAAAGACCTATAATTGGTACGTGTTCAACCTCGCGGACGTGGCCATCGTTGCTGGCGTGGCGGCGCTATTGTATGATTCCTTCCTGGGGGTACCCGCCGCAAAAGCGCCCTGATCCCGGCCGATACGGACCGGCAGGCGGAACCTTGCTTTTGCGAGGGATTATGCCGCGCGAGAGCGGCAAACTGCCACAATTTGGAACAGGTACAGTGATGCGCAGCTCGAAGACCAGCAGTTCGATGGTTGGAGACCCCCGGCAGGGGTTCTGGCGGGCGTTGAAATTGTCCGCTGTCGCGCTCGGCATCGGTCTCGTCATGTCGGCTGGCGCCGCCCGCGCCGGTGACAACGGCGACGATGACGACGACATGACCTTCGAAGAGAAGCTCATCGACAATCTGATGTCCGGTATTGGCGCCAAGGGCATGGAAAAGAAGGGCATCGAGTACCGCGAGCGGTCGCCGCTGGTGGTGCCGCCGAAGCTCGATTTGCCGCCGCCCGCCAGCGCCGACGCCGCCAACGCACCGAACTGGCCGAAGGATCCGGACGTGAGGCGCCGCAAGGAGGCCATCGCTCAGCGGAAAAAGGGCGGCCGCAACGGGGCAGAGGAGTACTGGAAAAACGCCCAGCCGCTGTCGCCCGCCGAGTTGAGCGCCAGCAAGACGGCCGCCGCCGAAAAGACCAGCAGGGATCCGGTCGCGCCGGGCGGCGATGTCAACCACCCGACGATGAGCCCGGCCGAGCTCGGTTATACCGGCGGTCTGTGGAACATGTTTTCGAACAACAAGAGCGAGAACAAGCCATTTACGTCCGAGCCGCCGCGTCAGTCTCTGACCGAGCCGCCGCCGGGATATCAGACGCCTTCGTCGAGCTATGCCTATGGTACCGGCGAGGATAAGTCGCGGCGGACCTATTTCGACGTCAGGTCGGGTAAGGAAAGGGAGCAATAGGCTCCTTGCCCGTCGCAACCAGGCGTAGACCCGCCGCAATCGTACGGTGTAGGCCGGACGCGGCAGATGACCTATTTTTAAGTACAACTTGACCGCGTTCTCTGCTTCGTGACCCGAAGCTCAAAGTCGCGCGGTGTAGCATGCCGTGTTTTCACGCCCGGACATCGGAGTCCGGGCTTTCACAAGGATCGTGATGTCCTCACACCGATCGGTTGCCTGCCTCTTCGCCGCGCTGCTCTCGACATCTGCCCTCGACGTCGGCAGCGCACTCGCCCAGACGACCGTCACGTCTGCGCCGCCCGCCAGTTTCACGCTCAGCAACGGTCTCCAGGTCGTGGTGATCCCCGACCATCGCACGCCCGTTGTCACGGAGATGATCTGGTACAAGGTCGGCTCGGCGGACGAGACGCCGGGCAAGTCCGGGCTCGCGCACTTCCTCGAGCATCTGATGTTCAAGGGCACATCGAAGCATCCGGTCGGCGAATTCTCCCAGACCGTGCTCCGCGTCGGCGGCAACGAGAACGCCTCGACCTCGGTGGACTACACCAACTATTACCAGCGGGTACCGAAAGAGCAGCTGCCGAAGATGATGGAGTTCGAGGCCGACCGGATGACCGGCCTGATCCTCAAGGACGAGAACGTGCTGCCCGAGCGTGACGTCGTGCTCGAAGAATACAACATGCGCGTCGCCAACAATCCGGACGCGCGGCTGAACGAGCAGATCATGGCGGCGCTCTATCTCAATCATCCCTACGGCCGGCCGGTGATCGGCTGGCATCAGGAGATCGAGAAGCTCGATCGCGAGGATGCGCTCGCCTTCTACCGCCGCTTCTATGCGCCGAACAACGCGACCCTGGTGATCGCCGGCGACGTCGAGCCCGCCGACATCCGCCCGCTGGTCGACCGCAATTTCGGCTCCATCCCGGCCCAGCCCGCAATCCCGGCGCGCCGCGTCCGCCCGCAGGAGCCGGAGCCCGCGGCGCCGCGCACCGTGACCCTGGCCGATCCGCGCGTCGAGCAACCCGGCTTGCGACGCTATTACCTGGTGCCCTCGGCGACCACGGCTGCGGCCGGCGAAAGCGCGGCCCTCGACGTGCTGGCGCAGCTGATGGGCAGCGGCAGCAATTCCTATCTCTACCGCGCGCTCGTGGTCGACAAGCCGCTCGCGGTCTCCGCCAGCGCCAGCTATTCGAGCATCTCGCTAGACCCGACCCAGTTCGCGATCTCGGCTTCCCCCAAATCCGGCGTCAGCTTCGCCGAGGTCGAGCAGGTGATCGACGGCGTCATTGCCGACATCGCGCAGAATCCGATCCGTGCCGAGGATCTCGAGCGGGTCAAGACCCAGCTCATCGCCGAGGCGATCTACGCCCAGGACAACCAGGCGGTGCTGGCACGCTGGTATGGCGGTGCATTGACCACGGGCCTGTCGATCGAGGACATCCGGAGCTGGCCAGATCGCATCCGCGCCGTCACCGCCGAGCAGGTCCGCACCGTCGCGCAGAAATGGCTCGAGAAAAAGCGCTCGGTGACGGGCTATCTGATCAAGGACACCGGCGCCGCCAAGCGCGAGGAGAAGCGTTCGTGACCCATCCCTTCCTTCGACGCGTTGCATTCTCCTTTGCCACCGGCGCAGCACTCGCGCTCGCTACCGTTTCGCCGTCGCAGGCGGCTGCAAAGATCCAGCACTTGACCTCGCCGGGTGGCATCGAGGCCTGGTTCGTGCAGGATGCGACCGTTCCGTTGATCGCCATGGAATATTCCTTTGCCGGCGGCTCGGCCCAGGATCCCAAGGACAAGTCGGGCGTCGCCAATCTGGTCGGCGATCTCCTCGACGAAGGCTCCGGCGATCTCGATTCCAAGACCTTCCATGAGCGACTCGATCGCCGCGCCATCGAGCTCTCTTTCAGCGCAACCCGCGACACTTTCCGCGGCAGCCTGCGCATGCTGCGCGACAACAAGGACGAGGCCTTCGACCTGCTGCGAAGCGCGCTGACCTCGCCGCATTTCGAAACTGCCGACGTCGAACGCATTCGCTCGCAGGTAATCTCGGCCCTGCGCCGCGAGACCACCAACCCGACCTCGCTGGCGAGCCGCAAATTCCTCGAGGTTGCCTTCGGCGGTCATCCCTACGGTCGGCAGTCCAACGGCAACCTCGACAGCGTTCCGACCATCACGGTTGCCGATATGAAGGATTATGTTGGCCGCGTGCTCGCCAAGGACACGCTCAAGATCGCGGTGGTTGGCGACGTGGATCCCGATACGCTCGGCAAGCTGCTCGACCACACGTTTGGCAGCCTGCCCGCCAAGGCCAACCTCGTGCCGGTCCCCGACGTCGAGGCCGCCAAGCCGCCGCAACGCGCCTTCGTGACGCTCGACGTGCCCCAGACCGTGATCACCTTCGGCGGCCCCGGGGTGAAGCGCAGCGATCCGAACTTCATGGCAGCCTATGTCGTCAACCACATCCTCGGCGGCGGCGGGTTGTCCTCGCGGCTCTATCGCGAGGTGCGCGAGAAGCGCGGGCTGGCCTATTCTGTGTTCGAATCGCTGCTCTGGATGGAGCATTCGGCGGTCTTCATCGGCAATACCGGCACCCGCGCCGACCGCGCAGGCGACACCATCGACGCCATCGACAAGGAAGTGCGCCGGATCGCCGAAGAAGGCCCGACGCAGAAGGAGCTCGACGAGGCCAAGTCCTACCTCAAGGGCTCGCAGATGCTGGCGCTCGACACCTCCTCGAAGCTCGCGCAGGCGCTGCTGCAATATCAACAGGACAAGCTGCCGATCGATTATATCGAGAAGCGCAACGCCGTCGTCGATGCAGTCACCATGGACGACGCCAAGGCGGCCGCAAGGCGCCTCTGGGGCCAGGGGCTCCTGACCGTCGTCGTCGGCCGCGCTCCGCAGGCCGCGGCGCAACCGGCAGCCGCACCGGTGACGAAGTCGAACTGACTGGCCGTAGCGACCATTCTCGCACAGGGCACGGCTGCGCTCCCTCCCCCCTTGTGGGGGAGGGTTGGCGAGAGGGGTAGCCACGAACTCTGCTCTCGCCGGTGGCTACCCCCCTCCCTGCCCCTCCCCCACAAGGGGGGAGGGAACGGATAGAGCGCGGCAAATTTCGCTCAAAGCAGATATGTTGCGCGCGCGAATCCTTTTCCTGGTGCCACCATGCTGCGGATATCCCGCGATCTCGTCATCGACGAGGACGACATCGAGATCGGCTTTGTCCGCGCCTCCGGCCCGGGCGGGCAGAACGTCAACAAGGTCGCGACCTCTGCGCAATTGCGCTTCGACACCCGCAAGCTGACGCTGCCAGAGGATGCCGCGTTGCGCCTCGCCCGGCTCGCAGGGCAACGCATGACCAAGGACGGCGTGATCGTGATCCAGGCCCAACGCTTCCGCACCCAGGAGCGCAACCGCCAGGACGCCATCGACCGGCTTACGGAGATGCTTAGCGAAGCCATGATCCGGCCCAAGCCGCGGCGCGCGACAAAGCCGACCTTTGGCTCCAAGCAACGCCGGCTCGAGGGCAAGAAGCGCCGCAGCGACATCAAATCCAAACGGGGCGGCGGCCGTGGCATCGACGACTGAGAGAGCCCGCTCGGTGGGCGCGGTCTGTCATGTGGGTAGTCCGGACCTGGCCCATGCATTTGGCGGCTTGAGCGGCTAGATTGGGCGCCTGAACACCGCCTTGAGTTCCTTCATGCCCGTCCGCCAATTGCCAGAACAGGTCGTCAACCGCATCGCCGCCGGCGAGGTGGTCGAACGTCCCGCGAGCGTGGTCAAGGAACTGGTCGAGAACGCCATCGATGCCGGCGCAAGCCGGATCGACGTCTTTACCGATGGCGGCGGGCGTCGGCGGATCGGCATCACCGACGACGGCGGCGGCATGACCGCCAGGGACCTGTCACTGGCGGTCGAGCGTCACGCCACCTCCAAGCTCGATGATGAGGACTTGCTGCAGATCCGAACGCTTGGATTCCGCGGCGAGGCGCTGCCCTCGATCGGCTCCGTGGCGCGACTCTCCATCACCACGCGGCATGCCAGCGAGCCGCACGCCTGGGCGCTCAATGTCGAGGGCGGCGAGAAGTCCGAGATCATGCCGGCCGCGCTCGCGCACGGCACGCGGGTCGAGGTCAACGACCTCTTCTACGCGACGCCGGCGCGGCTGAAGTTCTTGAAGACCGACCGGACCGAGGCAGAAGCGATCCGTGAGGTGGTGCGGCGCCTGGCAATGGCGCGACCCGAAATCGCCTTCACGCTGGCGGGCGAAGAGCGCGCGCCGGTGACCTGGGCTGCGGCACTGCCCGGCGTCGCCGGTCGCCTCACGCGTCTCGGCGACATCCTGGGGGCAGAGTTCCGCAGCCATGCCATCGAGGTCCACGCCGAGCGCGAGGGCGTGGTGGTCGCCGGCTATGCCGCAGCGCCGGCGCTAACCAAGGCCAACGCTCTCGGGCAATATCTCTTCGTCAACGGCCGCCCGGTGCGCGACAAGCTGATCTTAGGGGCGGTGCGCGGGGCCTATGCCGACTATCTGCCGCGCGACCGTCATCCGGTGCTGGCGCTGTTCGTCACGCTCGATCCGCGCGAGGTCGACGCCAACGTGCATCCGGCCAAGACCGAGGTGCGGTTTCGCAACGCCGGCCTCGTACGCGCGCTGATCGTGCACGGATTGAAGGAAGGGCTTGCGCGGGAGGGCCGGCGCACCGCCGCCAACAGCGGCGAAAGCGCGCTGTCGTCGTTCCGCCCCGCATTCACGCCGCGCCCGGCAAGCTGGGACTGGCGGGCGTCGCCATCCGCCCCGGTGGCGCCGATGCCATCATTCGAAGGCTCCGCTGCGCCCGCCTTCGCCGAGCGCGCACAGTCCGCGTTCGACGTCGGCGCGCCCAGTGCGGACGTGCGGATCGAGAGCCAGCCCGTCAGCGACCTGGTCGACCGTCCGCTCGGCGCGGCCCGCACCCAGATCCACGAGACCTATATCGTCTCGCAGACCCGCGACGGCTTGATCATCGTCGACCAGCATGCCGCGCATGAACGCATCGTCTACGAGCGGCTGAAGGCTTCGCTGTCGGCCAACGGCGTGCAGCGGCAGATCCTGCTGATCCCCGAGATCATCGAGATGGACGAGGCCACGGTGGAGCGCCTGCTCGAGCGCAGCGAGGAGCTGGCGTCGTTTGGCCTTGCGATCGAGTCCTTCGGCCCCGGCGCGGTCGCGGTGCGCGAGACGCCGTCGCTGCTCGGCAAGACCAACGCAGGCGGGCTCTTGCGCGATCTGTCCGAGCACATGACAGAGTGGGACGAGGCGCTGCCTCTGGAGCGCCGCCTGATGCACGTCGCCGCCACCATGGCCTGCCATGGCTCGGTGCGCGCCGGCCGCAGGCTGCGGCCGGAGGAGATGAACGCCCTGCTCCGCGAGATGGAGGACACGCCGAACTCCGGCCAGTGCAATCACGGCCGCCCGACCTATGTCGAGCTGAAGCTGAGCGACGTGGAGAAGCTGTTCGGGCGGAGGTGACAGTGCCGTAGGGTGGGCAAAGGCGCGCAGCAACGTGCCCACCATCTATCCACGATCCCAACAGAGTTGGTGGGCACGCTTCGCTTTGCTCACCCTACGGCAGCGAGACTACGGCCGCCTCAAAAACACGAACTCCGTGTCGTCATAAGCGCGCCGCTCCAATTCCTCGAAGCCCTCCGGCGTGACGAACTGCGCAGCCTTGGCCTCCTCGACCACCAGCAGCGCGCCCGGCGCCAGCCAGCCGCCGTCGCGCAAGCTCGCGAGCGCCTTCTCCGCAAACCCCTTGCCATAGGGCGGATCGAGGAACACCAGCGAGAAAGGCTCGACCGGATGGGCAGGGCCGAGATCGGTGGCATCACGACGATAGACTTTTGTCACGCCACCCAAGCCCAGCGTCTCGACATTATTCCGCAGCAGGGCGCGCGCTTCCGCGCCGTTGTCGACGAACAGCACGAATTTCGCGCCGCGAGACGACGCCTCGATGCCGAGCGCGCCGGTGCCGGCGAAGAGATCGAGCACGCGCGCATCCGCAATCGGATCGTCATAGGCGTGCACGAGGATGTTGAACACGGACTCGCGCAGGCGGTCCGCCGTGGGGCGGATGTCGCGCGAGGACGGTGAGGCCAGATTGCGCCCCTTCAATCGACCGCCGACGACGCGCAACGTCAGTCCTCCTTCGGCGCCAGATCGCGCTTGCCGTGATAGCCGCGCTTGGGACGGCGCGGCGGACCGTAGCCGCTCGCCTCAGCCTCGTTACGCTCGCGCGCTTCCTCGCTGCCGGTGCGCTGCACCAGCACGCGACGGCCCTTGCGGTCATTGATCACGCCGCGCTTGCTCGCCGGCTTCTTCTCGCGCGGCGCGTCGTCCCCCTCATGCGAGGCAGATTTCTGCGGCACGTCGAACTGCGCGCCCGATTTCTCGATGATCTTTTCGCCGAGCTGGTCGCGCAGCACGCGGGACTTGATCTCCTCGACCTGACCTTCGGGGACCTCGCCGAGCTGGAACGGGCCGTAGGACACCCGGATCAGCCGGTTCACCTCGAGCCCGAGATGGGCGCAGACGTTGCGCACTTCGCGGTTCTTGCCCTCCCGGATCGCGAACACCAGCCAGACATTGGCGCCCTGGTCACGCTCCAGCGTGGCGTCGATTGGACCATATTTGACGCCCTCGATCTCGATGCCGTTCTTCAGCTCGTCGAGCTGCGCCTGCGTGACCTCGCCATGGGCGCGGACACGGTAGCGGCGCAGCCAGCCGGTGTCCGGCAGCTCGAGCGTGCGCGCGAGCCCGCCATCATTGGTGAGCAGCAGCAGGCCTTCGGTGTTGAAGTCGAGCCGGCCGATCGAGATCAGCCGCGGCAGACCTTCCGGCAAATTGTCGAACACGGTCGGACGCCCCTCGGGATCGTCATGCGTCGTCATCAGGCCGCGGGGCTTGTGATAGAGGAACAGCCGCGTGCGCTCGCGCTCCGGCAACGGCTTGCCGTCGATGGTGACGACATCGTTCGAGGTGATGTCGAGCGCCGGCGAATTGATCACCCGGCCGTTGACGCTGACGCGGCCCTGCGTGACCATCTCCTCGGCATCGCGGCGCGAGGCGAGGCCCGCGCGCGACAGCACCTTGGCGATACGCTCGCCGGCCTTCTTCGGCTTGGTCTCTTCCTCGCGGCGCGGCCGCCGCTCGGTATCACGATCGCGCTCGCGATAAGCGCCGCGGCCACCGAAGGCCGGACGCTTCTCGAAGATCCTGCTCTCGTCCTCGTTTTCGCGGCGTGGACGATCACCGGAGCGAGCTTCGCTGCGGGGATGCTCGTGCCAGTCGGAGCGGCCCTCGGAGCGCTCGCGCGGACGATCGAATTTCGGGCGGTCGCCGCCGCGATCGAACCTCGGACGATCATCGCGTGGACGATCGAACTTGGGACGATCGACCTTGGGACGATCGAATTTGGGCCGCTCGCGGAACGGACGGTCACCCGATGGACGATCGTCGCGCGAACGCGAAAAGCGCGGACGGTCGTCGCCGCCGCCTTGCCGATCCTCACGCTTCTGCCAGGGCTTGTCTCCACCGCGGTCGCTGCCGCCAAACTCCTTGCGCGGACCCTTGCTGAAGTCCTTGCGTGGCGGCCGGTCGCCGCGCGGAGCCGCATCGCGCTTCTGCCAGGGCTTCGAATCGCTGCGCTCGCTGCGATTGCGGTCCGGTGCGCCGCGCGAAAACTTCCGCTCGCCGTCGAACTTGCGTTCCGGACGGTCGCCACGCGGCGCGTAAGCTCGCTTGTCGCCAAACTTCGCGTCACCGGTTCGGCCGGCCGGACGGGACTCGTCGCGATCCCTGCGCGGCGGACGGTCATCACGCCCATAGGACGGGCGATCACCGCGCGGCTTGAACGGCCGCTTCTCGCCATCGCGCGAGGAGCGATCAGAAAATGGGCGGTCGCCACGGGGCTTGAACGGGCGCTTCTCGCCGTCGCGCGAGGGACGATCGGAAAACGGACGGTCTTCACGCGGCTTGAAGGGCCGATCGCCGCGCGGCTTGAAGCTGCGCTCGCCACGATCCTCGCCGCGCGGCCGGTCTTCGCGCGGCCGGTCTTGGCGATTGAACTTCGGGCGGTCGCTGAAGTCGCGGCGGGGCGCATCACCCTCCTCGCGGCGGCGGACCGGACGGCTGTCGCGGTCGCCGCGGGGCGGGCGGGCATCGCCCTTGCCCTCAAAGCCGCGCTTGGCGAACTTCTTGTCGGGCCCGCGGGGCTTGCCGGAGCGGCCCTTGGCCGGACCGCCCTTGGCCGGGCCGCGATCGCGACGGCCGCGGGAATCGTTGTCTTTGTCGCTGTCGCGAGGCATGAATAATCTCACTCAGGGGGTGGCCAGAAAGCATTGTGCGCGCTCGTCTCGAGCCGCATGCTCAGGCAAAATCGGTAAGCACTTCTGCTGAAGGCGCAGCTACTAGCAGGTTTCTGGCGATGATACGAGGCTTGAAAGCCCCCTCTTTCATGGATTTGGCGCTCAAAACGGCCGAAAACGCCGGAAAGGCGGGCGAAGTTCCGATCGGATGCGTCGTGGTCCGCAATTACGAGGTCATCGCCACCGCGGCGAACCGGACGCTCACCGATTACGACCCCACGGCGCATGCCGAGATCGTTGCGCTGCGCGAGGCGGCCAGAAAAATCGGCAGCGAGCGCCTGGTCGACTGCGACCTCTACGTGACGCTGGAGCCCTGCACCATGTGTGCGGGCGCGATCTCGTTTGCAAGGGTGAGGCGGCTGTATTACGGCGCCGCCGACCCCAAGGGCGGCGCGGTTGAATCAGGCGTGCGGTTCTTCACCTCGCCGACCTGCCATCACGTTCCGGATGTCTATTCCGGGGTCGGCGAAAGCGAGGCGGCGCGGCTGCTCAAGGACTTCTTTCGCGAGCGGCGCTAAGGCGCGGCAAAGAACTCGCGCAGCGCCTTCGCGGTGACGTCGGGGTTCTCCTCGGTGAGGAAGTGGCCGGAATCCACGGGATGGCCCACGACGTTGGTCGCCCATTGCTTCCAGATGTCGAGCGGGGTGGCGGCGGCTTGCGCCACGCCGGCATTGCCCCACAGCGCCAGCATGGGAATGGTGATCTTGTTGCCGGCCTCGAAATCGGCCTTGTCGAGATCGTAATCGACATAGGCGCCGGCGCGATAATCCTCGCACATCGCGTGGACGCGGGCGGGATCGCGGAACGGGGCGATGTAATGTTCGAGCGCGCGCGCGTCGATGGCATCGAGCGTCTTCGATTTGGTCTGGCTCGCCATCTTGAAGCGGAGGAAGAACTCGCCATTGCTTGAAATCAGCGTCTCCGGCAATGGCGCGGGCTGCGCCAGAAACGTCCAGTGATAGATCTTCAGCGCATAGGCGCGGTTCATCCGCTCCCAATAATTATAGGTCGGCAGGATATCGAGCACCGCAAGCTTCGACAGCCGGCCGGGATGATCGAGCGCCAGCCGATACGAGACACGGCCGCCGCGGTCGTGGCCGGCGAGCGCGAAGTGCACGTGGCCGAGTTGCTCCATCGCCTCGACCATGGCCTTGGCCATCGCGCGCTTGCTGTAGGGGATGTGCAGCGCATCGCTCTCGGGCATGTCGGACCAGCCATAGCCGGGCAGATCGGCGATGATCAGCGTGAACCGGTCGGCCAGCTGCGGCGCGACGCGGTGCCACATCACGTTGGTCTCGGAGAAGCCGTGCAGCAGCAACAGCGGCGGTCCCTTGCCGCCGACGCGGGCGAAGACGCGGCCGAAGGAGGTGTTGATCCATTCGGAGGCGAAGCCGGGATAGAGGTCGGCGAGATCGGACATCTTCTGCATCCTTATCTGTCAGCGCGGGATCTGTTCGGTCCTGAGAATGCCCCAAAACAAAAAGTCGAAAAACAACCCCATGCACAGTAGCTAAGTCCAACAGCCGCCTACACAATTTCGAAGTGCCGACGGGCACGACCGAAATTGCGCGGGCGCGCGAAAAAAGCCTGTCAGCTCTTGGACTTCTCGGCGTCCACCGCCTGCCAGCCGATGTCGCGGCGGCAAAAACCTTCCGGCCAGTTGATGCGGTCCACGGCCTGGTAGGCGCGGGCCTGCGCCTCCGTCACGGTCTTGCCGAGCGCGCAGACATTGAGCACGCGGCCGCCATTGGCGAGGATGGCGCCGTCCTTCTCGACCGTGCCGGCGTGGAAGATCTCGGCGGTCTCGACCCTGGCGGCGTCATCGAGCCCCTCGATCCGCGTGCCTTTCTGATAGTCGCCGGGATAGCCCTTCGCCGCCATCACCACCGTGAGCGCGGCCTCCGGATGCCAGCGCAGGTCAAAGTTCTTCAGCTGCCCGTCGCAGGCGGCGAGGAAGGCCGGCACGATGTCCGACATCATCCTGAGCATCAGCACCTGGCACTCGGGATCGCCGAAGCGCACGTTGAACTCGAACAGTTTTGGCCCTTGCGTCGTCAGCATGATCCCGGCGTAGAGGATGCCGCGGAACGGCGTGCCGCGCTGCTTCATGCCTGATACCGTAGGCCTGATGATCTTGGCCATGATCGCGTCGTGGATCGCCGGCGTCACCAGCGGCGTCGGCGAATAGGCGCCCATGCCGCCGGTGTTCGGACCGACGTCATGGTCGAACACGCGCTTGTGGTCCTGCGCGGAGGCCAGCGGAATGGCGGTCTCGCCGTCGCACAGCGCGAAGAAGCTGATCTCGCGGCCTGCGAGAAACTCCTCGATCACGACCTCGGCGCCAGCCTCGCCGAAGCCGCCCTCGAACATCATGGCGATGGCGTCCTCCGCCTCGCGCACGGTCTTGGCGACGACGACGCCCTTGCCGGCGGCAAGGCCGTCGGCCTTGACCACGATCGGCGCCCCCTGGCTCTCGACGTAGGCACGCGCATCGGCGGCGTTGGTAAAGCGCTTGTAGGCGCCGGTCGGAATGCCGAACTCGGTGCACAGCGCCTTGGTGAAGCCCTTCGAGCTTTCGAGCTGGGCGGGGATCCTGTCCGGCCCGAACGCCTTGATGCCGGCGGCGGTGAGGTCATCGACGATCCCGGCCGCCAGCGGCGTCTCCGGGCCGACCACCACGAGCTCGACCGCATTCGCCTTGCAGAAGGCGATCACGGCGGCATGGTCGGCGATGTCGAGCGCCACGCATTCCGCCTCGCGCGCGATCCCGGCATTGCCCGGCGCGCACCAGAATTTGGTCACCAGGGGAGAGGCCGCGATCTTCCACGCCAGCGCATGTTCGCGGCCGCCGGAACCGAGCAGGAGAATGTGCATCGAGGGCTCAGAATGAGGGGTTTGGCTTGCGGCGGAGGTCGCACGAATCGGGGTGGGGCTCAAGGGGGGCCTGCCCCGAACTCCCCGTCATTCCGGGGCGCGCGTGCTCCTGCTGCCCATCCATGGCGTAGACCGATGCCGAAGCCGATTGGCGATGTTCTTTGCGCATCAGCACGCCCCTAGTCGATTGAGGAGCAAAGACACACGCCCTCGAAGCTGCCCTTCTAGCGACGGGCCCTTCTCAAACTTGACTAATGCGCGCAAGCGTAATCCGCTGCGACACTGGAGCCTGATCCGGGCCGCCCACTATTGTGCCCGTTGGAACGCTGTCCCTGTTCTTTACCACATCAGGTACCCCCGCTTTCTTAGCCACCAATCTCCACTTTCTGCGGAATTCGGTCGTGGACCAAGGTAAGCCGGTGACATCGTTTATGATAATTGGGCCGGACGTTGGGAGGGCCAAAATGTCGAGGCCAAGGGCCTTGAACTCCGCCAACACCATCGGAGCCTTCTTCAGATCGACTTCAATCGGGCGGCCGCTTGATCCTGTCGTGTGCCGCAAGATCAAATTTTTATCGATGTCAGACCAACGTAGGCCACGGAGCCACTTCCGACCATGGATTTCAACGTCGGAGCTTCCCGGCTCCCCGACAGGAACCCACTCACCAATTACATCCTTTTGGCCAAGCCTCAATTCGAATTGAAACGCTTGAACGAGAGCTATCGAATACCAACCAAAGTGTTCGCGAGCCGTGCAACGGATAGCTTGGACATGCTCGGCAGTTAGCTGCACGAAGCGCGGTCCCTGAGTGCTAAACCGGCTCTCGCGAAGTATTTCCGCAAGACGCCTGCACTCTGGATCTTCGAGCAGCGTAAAGCCAAACTTAAATAGAGCCCGAAGCCGCGCGATCATTTCATTCGCAGCGGCAGTCCGACCGCCAGAACCCGAAACCTTGTACCAGTAAAGCAGCGTTGGCGCCGTGATGCCTCGGACCTGATGGTGGCCGTATTTCTCACTTATCCGATCGAACGTGCGGCCCTGCTTGATGCGCACCTGATAGCGAAGTTTTTGGAAAGGCGAGTCCAAATCGCTTCGATAGGAAGCTATTAGTTGCTTGAGCGCTAGCGCCATTGTCCGTCACAGCCCCTCGGCGTGCAAGTACATCAACAGAATGATGGTGATAATCACAACCGCCGCAGCTATGCCAACCACTCCGTCTGCACGGATAACTGCTCCGAAGAAGTGTATTTCGAGTCGTTGAAATTGGTCCACCACATTAGCTCCGTGCTACTTGGCTCAGACGATCCGAACCGATGTCGCCATTGGGTCAGCGTCGGCACGTGGTGCCAAGATTATTCGGCGCTCAAGAAAGATCCTGAGTGATCGTAAGGCCTTAAGCAGGACGCAATGTCATCAGCGCTCTTGCAAAAAAACCGCTGATGTAGGCGACCGAAAACTACTATGCCGATAAGTATCTGAGTGCGCTGTCAAAACCCCGCGCGATAGCGCGACAACATGACGGAAAGAGACTTTGATAAAACATCGCTGCGGAAAGTGGACGATCATTCAAGTGGTTGGCCTGGTCAGCGGTTTTTTCTCTTCCGTCCGCGGCCGTCCATACTAGTAGCGGTGTTGCGGCTTGCGCATTGGGAATGCGCTGGTCCGCAATACCTGGCGACTTCCACTGGAGTAAAACGGCGTCACGGTGAGCGCTGGTATCGAGAGGGTTTTTCTCGCGCGAAGCGCCGAATGAGGCGTTTCCATCCAAACGCACAAATATTTGCGGAGACAGACCCCTCACCCGACTGTACCCGTGTCTGCCAACGGAGATGCCCTCTCCCAGAAGGGAGCACAGCAATTTGCACCGCGATCGCGACGCCCCGATATGTCCGCAATGGGACATTCGCGCCGGTTTGGCGCTCCGATGCAAACTTCCGGTCTAGCCTCGTGAACCGACATGTAGCGGCACCACGTCAACGGAAGCGATGGGCCAACAGGCGACCTGTCGCCACGTCACAGATTCTCCCGCATCCGCCGCTGGAGATTTGCGGCATTGGGTTGCCTTTTGGACCAATCGAAATTAAATTCGCCGTCGATCTTCACCCAATGGCTACGGGTTGGCGCATCGGCCCCCTCAAGTGAGTTGAAGGTGCATATCGCTCTTTCTCGAATGATGGCGCCGATGAAGTCCTGGGCCTGATAGTCGATGAGCGCGACATACTGCACCGGCGGCACCCGTGCGGCTTGGATCATCGATTTTCTGACTGGTTCAGGCACGGCTCGCATCGGGTCGGTAAAAAACTCGTCGAACGTGAGTGTCCTCGTAGACTCGTCTACACCAATCCTTTGATAGGTGGAGGGCACCGCCAGCCGCTCCTGAACCGCTTTGTCGCAGGTCTGCACAAATTGAGAGGTGAGCGGCGGGTAGCCACGAATGTAGGCATAGCCAACAACAATAGCACCAAAGATCGAGACAGCTGCAACAGCGAGCTTAACCTTCATTAATGGCTCTTACAGGTTTTTGCCAACTTGGCTGCATGTTGTCCAACGAGCGCAGGTTGCATCATGCCAATCAACAGAACCCAAATCGAAGAAAGATCATTTAGTATGCGGTCGTTACTAAGCGCTAACGATGTCCGCTTTGGGTCACAAGCGGTCCTCCACCGGCTGCGGGCGGCAGGTCAGCTACGGGTATTACGGTGACAGTGCACTAATTTCAAAGCCATCGCAGTTGATGCCATTGGCGATGCCGTCAAGGGCGTTCCACATGGTGGCGAGGTCGCCTAAAAAGTCACGCGAGTGAGACGACCTTAAAGCGCCCAGCGCTCGAAAACTCAAAGATAAACGGTTTTGCTATCACGCTCACGCGCTCTGACATTCCGTCGTAAGCGCGGACAAAGTAGCGCAGCTTTTCCCATGTCTCGTCGTTCGCACCTGGAAGATAGAAACAACCAGCCTTGTGCTGCTTAACTGCCGATTTCTCCGGCAGGAGTGTGTGAAATTTTCGGTCGTGGCTCAGAACAATCCAGCCCTCTTTAGCGACCGCCTCAAGCCACACGTCGTCCGGCGTATCATGTTTAAACTTGAACTTGTTCTTCGGGTCGTGGTGGTATTCGACGGAAAATGACTTCGGGCGCGCCGCCCGTACCGCTTCCGGAAGGCGCTTGCCGAAATTCCTATCAAAGTAAAACGTCAGTTTAGACGCGGCGATTTACGCCTCCCAGCCCCTAAAAGTCCTTCGAACTTTAATGCCTCTCGGACCTCGCTTTTATCGAGGCCAAAATCTTCCGCGATGTCGCTGTCGGACTCGCCGGCATCGTGGCGACCGCGCAAGACCCAAGTCGCAATTCCGCGAACGGCAGGCGCGCCAAACGATATACGCGGGTCGATAATGATCGACTTTCCCGCACCAGCTACGTGCCAACGCAAGGCAACATGTTCCTCGTACTCGAATTCCTTGAGCCGACCGATGACCGATTCCCATTCTAGCTGGCCTTCAGCATCAGCTTGCACAACGGTATTTGGCCCCACGTCGATTTGCTGCGCGTCCAAATACAGGTGCTTGGCGTTCTCTTTGAACTTGTACTCAGCGAACGGGAACTCGCTCTTGAGTTCATGCGCCGCCCAGGAGCGAGCCTTTCTGATCCGGGGCATGGAAACCCCAGCTTTGCGGAAGGCCGCGACCACTGCAACCTCGATCAACTGCATGTAGCTCAGCGCCGACCGCTGCTCGCGCTGCTTGAGCAATTCGGCTTCAATCCGATGCCACGCCGCAACAGTCTGCGGCGCTACCTGAGCATAGTCGGCAGCCTCGCTGATCTGGTAGGCGGGGAGAAGCATTCGACGCCGCCAAGGCTCGTCTAGTCGTTCAGACACCAAGGTTGCCATTGTGAGGACTCACTATCCAAGAGAGTAAGCCGGTCTAGACCGGTTCCGCTACGGTTGTTTGGGCTTACGAATAACGCGCGGGATCAGCATCAACGGCACTATCGATAAGTAGGAACATTTATAGAACAAAGCAACAAACTTGAATTTCTCGTTTATAATCAATAGGTAATTGCTGGGTATGCTAAGTGAAACTCCACCTCTCTATGTCCGCGCGCGGCTGTAGGGATTTGGATAAATATCACCAAGTGAGCCTAACATTTCCATCGATGGCGGGCTGGACTGACGGTGGAAGTTTCGTAATCTGCTGCCCATCGCATCATTTGCAGCGGCTGCACATTTGTGGTTGCCATCGGAGCAAAGCGGACTGGTTTGCAATTCATGAGTACGCACCCTAGTTCGGCCTCCCCGCAATGATCTCCTGCAACGTCGCCACATGCCGCGCGAAAGCGCCGCGGCCCGCCGCAGTCGCAGTCACCGTGGTCTGCGGCTTCTTGCCGACGAAGGCTTTTTCCACCGAAACGTAGCCCGCCTTGGCCAGCGTCTCGATATGCGCACCGAGATTGCCGTCTGTCGCGCCGGTGAGCTTCTTCAGCCGGGAAAACTCCAATCCTGTGGTGGCCGGCAGCGCGTTCAGTGCCGCCATGATCTTCAGCCGCAACGGCTGGTGGATGATGTCGTCGAGCTCGGCCATCAGATCCGCCGCATCCAGAGGCCGCCGAGGATCAGGCCGCCGCCATTGACGAAGGCCATCCAGAGCGGAAACGCCTCGCCGATGTAGAAATAACCGATCAGCGTCAGCGCGGAGATGCCGAGACCGATCGCCATGAAGGCATAGCCGAACCAGAGACCCGCCAGCGAATAGAACAGCATGAAGTAGAGCGGCCAGAACGTGCCGAGCTGGCGCGGACCGAAATGACCGAGCAAATTGGTGCAGAGATAACCGAAGGCGAAGAACAGCACGAACACCAGAAGGAGTCTGACGTTGAAGGCGGCGCCGTGGGAGTGGTGCGGCGGATTGAAGATGCGCAGCGCCACCAGACCGCCGGCGCCCAAAGCGTCCGCGGCAACCCAGGCGTAGACCGCATAGACCGGCCAAAGCCAGGTCACGAGATTGGCGGCGAACACCAGTATGCCCCACCAGACGGCAGCGTGGCTCGCCAGCTCATAGAGCTGCGATTGCTTCACGCGCTGGACGATGTCGTCGATATCGGCCAGCGCCGCGGACGCTTCCTTGCTGTCGATCATGTCGTCCCTTTCCGTCCCTGGGCTATCTCGTATGACGCTCGGTGACAGCTGAGCAAGCGCCTCGTCCTTCGAGACGTCAGGCGGACCAGGCGGCTTGCTCCGGCCTCTCCCGCTTGCGGGAGAGGCCGACGCGACCCGGGCGATGCGCCAGCATCGTCCCGCGCGCGGCGGGTGAGGGCTCTCTCCACTTGGGGATTTTTTCCGCAATTCTCGACGATCCCATTGCGGCGACAGCCCTCTCCCCAGCCCTCCCCCGCAAGCGGGGGAGGGAGCCTACCGCCGATGCCGCTCCATCGTTCGCTCTCATATGCGGTTACCCTGTCATCAACGGGGCGCATCATGACTGCCCTGCCCCGCGCGTCGCCACATCGTCGGCGATGAGCGAGATCGCCTTCGGGCTGGTGACGATGCCCATGTGGTTGATGCCGTCGATGATCCTGACGTCGACCGACGGCTTGATGGCCTGCACGACTTCCGCATACTTGTCCGAGATCATCATCTCGTCCTCGGCGCCGCCGAAGATCGTGACCGGGCGGGTCGTCGCCGGAAAATCGATGCGATAGCCGCGCGTCGCGAAATTGCGCATCAGGCGTTCGGAATAGGTGGCGACGAGATACTTGGCCGAAGTCGCCGGCACGGCGAGCGCGAGCACCGGAAGCTGCGAACAGCAGTCGATGCCGAGCTTGCGCAGCGTGGCGAGCGCGAAGAGGCGCGGCAGGTCGGCATTGGCCCAGCCGCCGGAATGCGGCTTGTTGGTCGGCGCGTCATAGCCGAGATAAGGCGCGAGCAGCACGGTGCGCACGAACATGTCCTGCATGATCGGCGTCGCGGCGACGCGCAGCGAGAAGCCGGCGCCGGCGGAATGGCCGATCAGGGTGAGCGGCAGCTCCGGCGCGGTCTTGCGCACCTCGGCGACGAAGTCGACGAGGTCGTCTTCGAGCTGGCCGACATAGCCAATGTCGCCGCGCGTGCCGGAGCCGCCATGGCCGCGAATGTCGAGCGCCCAGGTCTCCACTCCGCGCGCGGCGATCGCATGGGTCAGGGCATGATTGACGGTGCCGCTGGAGCCGGACGAGCCGTGGATGAAGATCGCGCCACGGCCGGTTGCAGCACCGGAGCCATTTCCGTTCCGATGGGCTCCGGATTCTTGTTTTGACGCGTTTTCTTCACGCGAACCGGCTTCCACTTCGCTTGAAAACGCTTTGGCAGCGTAGTGGCGGAAGCCGATCCAGGTGCCGTCGCGGGCCTGGAAGCGCTCCAGCGGCGGGAGGGTGGTCCAGTCGATGCCCTTGGCTGAGTCGGAGACCGACTTCATCTCCGGCGGCCGCTCCAGCGGCGTTGCGATCATCACGGCCAGGATCAGCGCCACGCCGCCGACCGCACACAGGGCCCATTTCAGTCCGCTCAAGACGCCGCGCAGCGATCGAATTGCCATGATCCACTCCCCTCAAACTGACAAACTATAGAGAACTCTATAATACAGAGTACTCTTCTGATCAATCCCCGGATTGGCGCGGCGCTGCAAAAATCCTTAACGTCGGGTCTGATCCCCACATGCCGAATCGTTTGCCGATGCCTTCAGCGGAACCCCTGCTCAACACTCCCGAATTCACCGTTTCCGAGCTCTCGCAGTCCTTGAAACGGACGGTCGAGGACACCTATGGCCATGTCCGGGTCCGCGGCGAGATCTCCGGCTTCCGCGGCGCGCACTCCTCCGGCCATTGCTATTTCGCGCTCAAGGACGAGAGCGCCAAGATCGAGGCGGTGATCTGGAAGGGCGTGCACGGCCGCATGCGCTTCAAGCCCCAGGAGGGGCTCGAGGTCATCGCCACCGGCAAGCTCACGACCTATCCGGGCTCTTCGAAATACCAGATCGTGATCGAGGCGCTGGAGCCGGCCGGCATCGGCGCGCTGATGGCGCTGATGGAGGAGCGCAAGCGGAAGCTCGCCGCCGAAGGCCTGTTCGACGAGGCGCGCAAGCAGCTCTTGCCGTGGCTGCCGGAGGTGATCGGCGTGGTGACCTCGCCGACCGGCGCCGTGATCCGCGACATCCTGCATCGGCTGGAGGATCGTTTCCCCCGCCACGTGCTGGTGTGGCCGGTGAAAGTTCAGGGCGACGGCTCGGCCGAGCAGGTCGCGGCAGCCATCCGCGGCTTCAACGCGATTGCCCCGGGCGGCAGGATTCCGCGGCCCGACGTGCTGATCGTCGCGCGCGGCGGCGGCTCGCTGGAGGATCTGTGGTCGTTCAACGAGGAGATCGTGGTCCGTGCCGCGGCCGAGAGCATGATCCCGCTGATCTCGGCGGTGGGGCATGAGACCGACATCACGCTGATCGATTTCGTCGCCGACAAGCGCGCGCCGACGCCGACCGCGGCGGCCGAGATGGCCGTGCCGGTGCGCAGCGATCTCTTTGTCGAGGTCGGCGATCTCGGGCGACGCACCCGCGCCTATTGGCTGCGCAGCCAGGAGAGCCGTCGCAGCGAGCTGCGTGCGGCCGCGCGCGCGCTGCCGGCCGCCGGCGATCTGCTGGCGATCCCGCGGCAGCGGCTGGATTCGGCGGGCGCGTCCCTGCCCCGCTGCCTCAAGGCCAACACGCACGCGCATTTCCGCAGGTTCACCGCCGCAGGCGCCAAGCTGACGCTGCGGGTGCTGCACGGCCAGATCGCGCAGGCCGATCATCGCCTCACCGTGTGCGGCGAGCGGCTCGGACTGTCCACGCGCTCGCTGCTGCGGCGGCGGCGTGATCGTTTCGCCGGGCTGGAAGTGCGCTTGCGCGCCTCAAAACTCTCCAATGCGCAGGCGCAGCGCAACGCGATTGCGCGCCAGCGCGAGCGCACCCATCGCCTGGCCGAGCGCGCGGGCCGCGCGCTGGTGACGCTGTTGCAGCGGCTCGATGCCCGGGTCGAGAACAGCGGCAAGCTGCTCTCCGCCCTGTCCTATCGCGGCGTGCTCGCGCGCGGCTTTGCGCTGGTGCGCGACGAGGCCGGGCATCCGCTGCATGCGGCAGACGCGATCGGGCCTGGTGCAAGGGTCGAAATCGAGTTTGCGGATGGACGTGTGGGTGCGACCGCGGATGCGGATCGTGCAGCACCGACGGCAAAGCGCGCGCCTTCGCAAGCGAAGGCGGCGGCGCAAGAGGCAAAGCCCGCGCCGAAGCGCGTGGGCAAGCCGGTGGATCAGGGGAATTTGTTCTGAGGGGCGACAGCGGCGCAACATTCTCGCCGTCGTCCTGGCGAAAGCCAGGACCCATACCGCGAGGTTTATCGGGTACGCGCGGTGCCAATCCCGAACGACCAGTCTTGGCCAAACTACTCCCTGGGGTAATGGGTCCTGGCTTTCGCCAGGACGACGCTGGGAGAGGCTTGTGCTCAGCCGTCGTAGCCCGCATGAGCGTAGCGATATGCGGGACCAGTGGCCCCGGACATCGCTACGCTCATCCGGTCTACAAGACTGCGCGTCTCAGCGGCAGGACAAGCCTGCGTCGATCGTGGTCCAGAAGCCGCAATGTTCCGGCGCGAGTTGCGGCGCGCCGGCATGGGCTTCGAACAGGAAGACCGCGACGGTGAAGACGATCAGGGCGGAGGAGAACAGGGCGAAGCGGTTGCGCATGGGATTGCGTTTAATCGACATCGTGGTCGAATGATGGCGTTGCCGCGGGTTGAAACCATCACGGCGCGCGGTCCGTAGATTCACGGTCGGCCCCGCTGCGGTGGAGCGTGTAGCCCGGATGGAGCGGAGCGTAATCCGGGGTTCGCGCCACACACAACGACCTTCCCGGATTGCGCTTCGCTCCATCCGGGCTACGGCACTGCCATTACCGCGCCAGCCACTCGACGACCTCTTTCTGCGACTCCGCGCGCGCCTGCGCATCCGTCCCGAGATGGCCGTGCTCGGGTGCGGCGGCATCAAGGCTGCCGCTCGCTGCATGCAGCGGCGTGTTGGCGCGGTCGAAATCGTGATAGGCGCCGGGATAGACCACGATGCGCGCGAGCGCGCTGCGGCCATGCGCACCATCGACCATCTGGCGGCAGGCCGGCGGCGACGAGACGTCGTCATTGCCGCCGATCAGCACCAGCGTCGGCACCCGTGTGCTCCAGCCCAGGCCCGCGGAAATCCTGCAGTCCGGATAGAACGCGATCGCGGCGCGGAAATCCGGGCCCACATCGCGCGCGAGGTTCTGCGGACGCACGGCCCAGAGCAACGCGCTGGCGCCATTGGCCCATCCCATCAGGCTGACGCGGTCGCGCGCAACCCAACTCTGCCGCATCAACCAGGCGCGCGACGCCGCGATGTCGGTGACGCGTTCGCGCCGCGCCTTGACGTGCATCTCCTTGACGCGGCATTGCGGCCCGAGCTCGCGCGAGCCGTAGCTGTCAGGGAGCAGGACGGCGTTGCCGGATCTGAGCAGCCGCTCGGCCCATTCGCGATAGCGCGGCAGCACGGAATCGGAATGGCCACCGAGACCGCCGCAGCCGTGGAGCGCGATCACGGTCGGAAACGGCCCGGTGCCCTCGGGCTTGTAGAGCTGCGCATGCAGCACGCCGGATGCCAGCGGAATCTCGACCGGCTGCGGCGCCGGCGAGCCTTGCGCGGCCGACATCAGGAGCGTCAGGAACAGGGCGGTGAACGGAAGGCGCATCGAACTTTGCCGTTGGATCCTTCGCTCAGGCACTATCATGCGGAAACGGCGCCAAAACATCACAAACCGGTGGGTTTACCGGGCGGACAAGCCACCCTATCTATGCTACATCCCGTCCAACACATCGCGCCCTCCCATGTGATCCCGGAGCGGCCTTCCACGGAGACTTTCGACCGTGCTGAACAAGTTCGGCCCCTCGGGCCATGGCGAAGCGCAGGTGCAGTATCTCGACGGCGATTTCCGCGTGATCTCGCCGGGGACCTTCGTGCGCTGCGCGATCACCGATACGCGCATCCCGCTCGACGAGTTGAAATACTGGAGCGTGGATTTGCAGGAAGCCTACGCCACGCCCGCCGCCGTGCTCGAGCGGCATTATCCGGGCGCGCCCAAGCCGCAAGCGTGAGGCCGGGGGCAACAACTTCATCGCATTCTCCTGAGCGGTTCAAACCGGTAGGCGTTTTGCGATGAACGTCGCGTGAATGTCCTCGTCGCCCTGGCGAAAGCCAGGGCCCATTACCCCGCGAGCGCGTGTGAGGCAAAGCGGGAGCCACAGTGAATCGCAAAACTAAATTCGGTGGCAATGGGTCCTGGCGTTCGCCAGGACGACAGTGGGTTTCAGCGCCTTGAGAACCGCCGTTCCCGCGCCTTGTAGAGATGATCGCTGATCAGTCGCTTGAGCGCAGCCGGGTCGTCGAACTCGAGCTGCACCGCGAAAGGCACGATGCCATCCGGCACGCCTTCGCGGCCGTGCAGGCGCGCGAGATCTTTTTCCGTGGTCACCAGCATCAGCTGCTCGCGCCGGGCCTCCGCGGCGAGGGCTGCGATCTCGTCGTTCGAAAACATGTGATGATCGGCAAAGGCACGCGTAGCCGCGACCTCGATACCGCCAGCACGCAAGCTGCGGAAGAACCGTTCGGGATCGCCGATGCCGGCGAACGCGAACACCGGCGTGCCCAACAGTCTTGCAACCGACCCGGCGTCGGGTGTCAGCCGCGCGCGCAGCGCCGGCTTGTTGCGCCGAGCAAGCTCGGCGGCGACATCGTCGGCGGCGCGGCCGCCGCCAATCAGGACCAGCGCGTCGGTGCGCGCGAGCTGCGCCTTCAGCGGCGCACGCAGGGGACCGGCCGGAAACACCTTGCCATTGCCAAGGCCGCGCTCGCTGTCGATCACGATCAGCGAGGTGTCCTTGAGAAGGCGCGGATTCTGGAAGCCGTCGTCCATCAGGATCACGGTGGCGCCTTGCGACTTCGCCAGCACGACGCCGTCGAGGCGGTCGCGCGCAACCGTGACAGGGACGTCGCGCGCCATCATCAGCGGCTCGTCGCCGATCTCGGACGCGGTATGACGCGTCCGGTCGACCATCACCGGGCCCTTGAGGCTGCCGCCATAGCCGCGGCTGAGCACCACCGGCGTCTCGCCGAGCTCGCGCAAAAGCTTCGTCAGCGCCAGCACGGTCGGCGTCTTGCCGGCGCCGCCGACATGGTAGTTGCCGACGCAGATCACGGGGATGCCGGCGTCGACGCCCTCGCGCAGCATCCGCCGTTCCGTGATCGCGCCGTAGAGCGCACCCAGCGGCCCCAATGCGTAGGATTCGAGCGAACGTGGCCGGTACCAGAAGGCCGGCTCACGCATTGGCGGCCCCCATCTCGATCCGCAACTGCAGAAGATAAGGCTCGAGCGCGGTCATGGTGCGGTTGAGCGCGCCGCCGAGATCCTCGACCACGCCGGCGCCCGACTGGTGGATCTTCTGGCGCAGGGCAGGATCGGCGAGCAGCTGGCCGAGCTGCTTGATCAGCAGTTCCTGCGTGTCGGCCTGGCGCGCGCCGCCGCTGTGATCGAGCGCCTCGTAGACATCGGCGAAATTGAAGACGTGCGGACCATGGACGATGGCCGCGCCGAGCTTGATCGCTTCGATCGGATTCTGGCCACCATGGTGGATCAGCGATCCGCCCATGAACACGATGTCCGAGAGGCGATAGAACAGGCCGAGCTCGCCCATGGTGTCGGCGATATAAACGTCGGTGGTCGCCGTCGGCAATTCGTCGCGCGAGCGCAGGGCCGGCTTCAGGCCGGACGCCGTGATCAGGCCCGTGATCGAGGAGCCGCGATCCGGATGGCGCGGCACGATCACGGTCAGGAGCTGCGGGAAGAAACCGCTGAGGCTGCGATGCGCCGCCACCAGCATCTCCTCCTCGCCCGGATGGGTCGAGGCCGCGACGATGACCGGACGCCCGCGCGTCATCGCCAGCAGCCGTTCGAGCTTGGCGGGATCGGCCGGGGGCGCCGGCACGTCAAGCTTGAGATTGCCCGTGGTGACGACGTCGCGGCCGCCGAGCGCCGAGAAGCGCGCGGCATCGGTCTTCGACTGCGCCAGACAAATGTCGAACCGCGACAGCAGCGCCGAGATGGTGCCTTGCATGCGGCGCCAGCGCGGGAACGAGCGCGGCGACATCCGCCCGTTGATCAGCACCATCGGCACGCGGCGCGCGGCGCCGGCCAGGATCAGGTTCGGCCACAGATCGGATTCGATGAACAGCGCCAGCGACGGCTTCCAATGGTCGAGGAAGCGCGCGACATAACGCGGGGAATCATACGGCACGTATTGATGGATGACGTCGGGCGGAAAGCGCTTTGCGACAATGGCAGCCGACGTGACGGTGCCCGAGGTGAGCAGAATGCGCAGGTTCAGATCGCGCAGGCGCTCGATCAGTGCCGCCGCGGCCAGGACCTCGCCGACGCTGGCGCCGTGAATCCAGACCAGCGGACCGTGCGGCCGCACGTCCCGGGACAGGCCGCGCCGTTCGCCGACGCGCGCGGGATCTTCCTTGCCCTGCTTCAGGCGCCGCTTGATCAGCACAGGCGCGAGCGGCACCAGGCCGCGCGCCAGGCGCCGGTACATCCGCAGCGTCAACGGCAGCGAGCCGGGCAGCGATTTAGGCATCTGCAGGTCCCGGCCGGCCGAGTTGCGCATAGGCGCGGCGGGTCGCCTCGTTCAAGGTCTCTTCCAGCTCGAGCCGCAGCGCTTCCATGGTGGCGGCGTTCGCATCCGGCGGAACGTGGATTTCCTTGATGCCGACCAATGCGCCCCGCCCGAACGGCAGGTTGATGGTGGTGCGGTCCCAGTTCTTGAGCCGGACGAAGCGGCTGGTCGCCATCGCAAAAGGCATGATCGGCCGCCCCGATTCCCGTGCCAGCATGATGATGCCGAGCCCGGCCACGCGCGAGCGCTTGGGGACGTCGGCGGTCAGCGCGACATTACAACCGTCCTGGAGCGTCCGCACCATTTCCTTGAAGGCACCGACCCCGCCTTTGCGATGAAACGCGCCGCCATGGTCGCCGGACCCGCGGATGGTGCCGATGCCGAGCCGCTCGGCGGCAATCGCGTTGAACTCGCCGTCGCGGTGACGGGAGATCAGGACCCTGGCCTTGTACCAGTCCTTGTTCTTGATGAAGGGGGTGAGGAAATGCTGGCCGTGCCAAAAGGCGAAGATCGCCGGGATCTGCGGCTCGACGCGGTCATAGACGTCAGGTGGATCGAACGTGAATTTGTTCGTCCACCAGACCAGACGCAGATATTCCGCCGCCAGGATTCCGACGGCACGCTGAACGAAGCTGCTCCTCAGCGTATTGCGAAGCAGCTTTTTCAACGCGCCGGTTCTTGATTCGGGTCGAGCAGCCGGTGGAGATGGACGATGAAATAGCGCATCTGCGCGTTGTCGACCGTGCTCTGCGCCTTGGCCCGCCAAGCGGCGTGCGCGGTCGCATAGTTCGGATAGAGGCCGACGATCTCGACGTCGTCGAGATTCTTGAAGGTGTTGTGCTCGAGATCGACGAGCTCGCCGCCGACGACGAGGTGGAGCAGTTGTTGCGGGGCACTATCTGGCATCGGTTCTGTTCCTAACGGGCTGCCCGGCAAAGCAGTGTTCGACAAGCACGAGAAAGCGCTTCACGGCAAGGGGCGGTTTCGAAAATGCGAGACAATGCTCGCATGACGATCGCGACCCGCTGCCACCAGCACCCCATGCGTGACTTGCCGGCGGTTATAGAGGATGGGATCTCCGGAGAGATCGCTCATCCTACCATCGGCTTCCTGCACGATCAAATCGGCCGCCGCAAGGTCCCAATCATGACTGTTGCCGCCCGCAAAAGCCGCATCCAGCGCGCCATGGGCGACCCGGCACAGACGCAGCGCGAGCGAACCGATTCGCGGATGCAGCTTGATCTCGCCCAGCGACGGCTTCAGGCGCTCGACCAGGGGCTTCGGACCCGCGACACGCGAGAAGTCGAGCCCGGATCCCGCCGTCGCCTGCACCGGCCTGTCGTTGAGGGTCGTGCCGTGGCCGCGGGCGGCGAAGAAGAACTCATCGCTGGTCGGCGCGAACACCGCGGCGAGAACAGGCGAGGCATCCTCGACCAGCGCGACGCTGACGCACCATTCGTCGTGGCCGTTGAGGTAGTTGCGGGTGCCGTCGATGGGATCGACGATCCAGGTCAGGCGCCGCGTCAGCCGCACCTCGTCGTCGGCGCTCTCCTCCGACAGCCAGCCATAGTCGGGCGTCGCCGCGCGCAGGCGCGCTTCCAGGAGATCGTTGACGGCAATGTCGGCTTCCGAGACCGGCGAGGACGCGCCCTTGGTCCACTTCTTCAGCTCGGTGCGGAACATCGATTGCGCGAGTGCGCCCGCCTCCCGCACCGTGTCTTGCAGCAGCGCCGCGTCGCGTGTCAGGATGGCTTCACCTGTTGCGTTCGCGTCAACGTCCGCCAAGCGTCAAACCCTCGATGCGCACCGTCGGCGCGTTGACGCCGTAGCGGAACTCGAGATTGTTCGCCGGCTGCATCGACTTGAAGATCTCGAACAGATGGCCGGCGATCGTCACCTCGCTCACGGGATAGGTGAGTTCGCCGTTCTCGATCCAGAAGCCGGAGGCGCCGCGGCTGTAATCGCCGGTCACGCCGTTGACGCCCGAGCCGATCAGATCGGTGACGTAGAACCCCTGCTTGATGTCGGAAATCAGTTCGGCCGGTGTCGGCGTGCCGGGTTCGAGATGCAGATTATACGGCCCGGGCGACGGCGAGGAGGAGACGCCGCGATGGGCGTGGCCGGTGGTGGTGAGACCGAGCTCACGCGCGGTGGCGCAATCGAGCAGCCAGGTCGTCAGCACGCCTTCGTCGATCAGCGCGATCTTCTTCACGGCAACGCCTTCCGCGTCGAACGTCTGCGAGCGCAGGCCGCGTTTGCGCAGGGGATCGTCGATGATGCGGATGTTCTTGGCGAACAGCTGCTGGCCGAGCTTGTCCTTCAGGAAGCTGGTCTTGCGCGCGATCGAAGCGCCATTGATGGCGCCGACGACGTGACCGACCAGCGAGCCCGCGACGCGCGGATCGAACACCACAGGCACCTTGCAGGTCTCGACCTTGCGTGGATTGGCGCGGGCCACGGTGCGCTCGCCCGCGGAACGGCCGACGATCTCCGGCGACAAGAGGTCGGCACCATGCGGCGCCGAGGTGAAGTCGTAGTCGCGCTCCATGCCGGTGCCGTCGCCGACAATGGCGGTGGCGGAGATGCCCTGGCTGGAACGCAGATACGAGCCGTGGAAGCCGGTGCTGGTGACGAGCACCATGCCGCCCATGCCGGCGGAGGCCGAGGCGCCGCCGGATTTGGTCACGCCCTTCACACCGAGCGCCGCAGCCTCGGCTTCGAGCGCGCGCCGCTCGAGCTCCGAGGTCGCGGGCACGTCGGGGTCGAGCAGATCGAGATCGGGGAAGTCGCGCGCGAGCAGTGCGGGATCGGCAAGACCGACATATTTGTCGTCGGGCGCGACACGCGCCATCGCAACCGCTCGCTCGGCAAGCTTGGTCACGGCATCGCCGCTGGCATCGTTGGTCGAGACCACCGCCTGGCGCCGGCCGACCAGCACGCGCAAGCCGACATCGTCGCCCTCGGAACGTTCGGATTCCTCGACCCGGCCGTCGCGCACCTCGACGCCTTGCGAGACGCCACGCACGGCAACCGCATCGGCCGCATCCGCGCCGGCGCGCCTGGCAGCATCCACCAGCCGCTGCGCGAGATCGGAGAGCGCAGACTGATCGAATAGGTCGCGACTGGCTGTGGACAAATCCTTGGGCGAAAGCGTCGAGCTTGGTGAAGGGTTCACAAACGAAATCCTGTTGGGGCGGGCTGCGGGACCGGAACCCACAGATGTGCCCTGATTGCGCGGACTTCAAGCATTTTCAGCCCACCAAAAGCTCAGATTCGCACCTTGCGCGCAACGTCTCGTCAATCATGCGCGCCAAGGTCTTGTCAATCATGCGCGGCGGTGAGGTTGGATTAACCAGCCTTTTTAAGCGGTTTCGGAAAGGCGCGCGCTAAGGTCCTCACATCGACCGGGAACATAATCCCGGCGGGGAGAACGAAAGCCGTGAGGCGTCAAACAGCAACAAGCGGGATCGCTCCCGCCGGGTCGAGCCGCTCCCTGCGGCTCGACCCCCTTTCCCTTCCGGTCCGCTTCGATGCGCATGATCCGCGCGCCGACGGATATGTCCGGCAGATCGAACTTCATCGCGAACGTGTCGTGCTGCACCGTGCCGTCCGCGGCATGCGGATGGCGATCAACGTCCGCGTCAGCGACTTCACCGGCGTCGCGCTGCGCGGCAACGACGAGGCCCAGACCCTCGTCCTCGTGCATCGCGATCCCTCGCTCTCCATTCCGCTGCTGGTCAGCGCCGATGGTGACGAACTCGTTGAAGCCTGGGCGATCTGGAGCGAGCTGTTCGCGCTTCCGCAGCTCGACGAAGGCGCACGCAAACCCGCGCCGCGCCGTCGCCGCGCCAACGCGATCCGCGACCGCCGTCCAAAATTTCTGATGCGTCGCCGCACCGGTGTCGCACGGGAGTTGTCGGTGCATCGCGATGAGCACGAGATCATCGCCCGGACTTAAGCCGCCCGTATCACCGCGTCGGCCAGCAAACCCGCAAACAGCAGAAATCCCGCATCTCGGTTCGAATAGAACAGGCGCTTGCAGAGATCGCCGTCGCTGATATTCAGCCGCGCGATCTGCGAGGCCAGATGCACGGCGAAGGCCCCAAGTCCGAGCCAGGCCGGCCAGCGCGCATCGCCCGACGCCAGCGCCACGCCGATCAGCAGCACCGCCAGGCCGTAGAACAGGATCAGCGCCTGGTGCGTATGCGTGCCGAACAGGCGCGCGGTGGACTTGATGCCGATCAGCGCATCGTCCTCGGCGTCCTGATGCGCGTAGATCGTGTCGTAGCCGATCACCCAGGAAATCGCGCCGGCATAGAGCACGAGCGCGGTGACGTCGATCCGTCCGAAGGTGACGGCAAATCCCATCAGGGCGCCCCAGGAGAACGCGAGGCCGAGCACGATCTGCGGCCACCAGGTGATGCGCTTCATGAACGGGTAGATCGCGACGATCACCAGCGAGGCAATGCCGGTCAGGATCGCCAAGCGGTTGAACTGCAGCAACACCACGAGCCCGATCAGCGCTTGCGCGACCATGAAGGCCAGCGCCTGCTTCGCGCTCACCTGGCCCGACGGCAGCGGCCGCGAGCGGGTGCGCTCGACCTTGTCGTCGAGGTCACGGTCGGTGATGTCGTTCCAGGTACAGCCTGCCCCTCGCATCACGAAGGCGCCGATGAAGAACAGGATGATGGTGAGCGGCAGGCCGCGGACGTCATGCGCCATTCCGGCGGCGAGCGCCGCCGACCACCAGCACGGCATCAACAGGAGCCAGGAGCCGATCGGACGATCGAAGCGGGACAAGCGCAGATAAGGCCGCGCCCATTGCGGCGCACGCGTATCAACCCAGTTGCCGGTGGAATCGGCAACGCGGGCTGATGTGCTAGTGCCCAGTTTTCGAAGTTCGTATTCCATCGCGGCGTATCCCGGTACGAACTTCGAAAACTACAAGGGCACTAGCAAGAAATTATAATTCACGTGCCGCTTATCGATTTGAAGTTCCTAAGAGGATCTCGCGGCAGGCACCGTAGGAACTTCAAATCGGCGGCACGTGTATCATCGGGTCAGGACGTTGCCGTTGAGTGTGTCGAAGGTGCTGCCGCCCTTCTTGCCTGCATTGGCCTCGGGCGCCGAGCCCGAACCCAGCACTTCGCTCAGCGACGGACCGGCCGGACCGCGCGGCTGGTTCTGCATCTGCTGCGCAACATTGCAGACCTTCGCCGCCATGGTTTCGGTGTTCTTGTGGCCGTCCTTCATCTGCGCGCCGACCTGCGCCGGAATTCCGCACTTCGAGGCGTTGGCCTCGATGAACTTGATCATCTTGGTCTCAGCGTGGCTGAAATTGCGGATCAGCTTGCAGGCCTCGTCGGGCGGGGCGTGACGGTCGCTCGCGGCCTTGATCAGCTTGCCGCGCTTTTCGGCATCCTCGCGCAGAGGCATGAAGGCCTTCATGCAGTCCTCGCTGGGACCGGCTTGCGTCGGCGGGGCCGCGCTGAAGGCGCCGGCACCACCGACGGGTGCG
The DNA here is from genome assembly GCF_055807555.1 of Bradyrhizobium sp. Ken64. Classification (NCBI taxonomy): domain Bacteria; kingdom Pseudomonadati; phylum Pseudomonadota; class Alphaproteobacteria; order Hyphomicrobiales; family Nitrobacteraceae; genus Bradyrhizobium; species Bradyrhizobium sp. Ken64. The sequence continues at coordinate 250,589 of NZ_JBVVPA010000001.1, forward strand.
GCGCCGTTCACGGGAAAGGACGATTGCGGCGCGCCGCCGACAGAGGCGACGGGCGCCGAGCCATTCACGGGCGGGAAGGCGGAACTGGTTGGGGCCTGGCTCGGCAGCGGCGCGGGGAAACCCTGCGCATAGGCACCAACGGCGCCCATCGTGACCATGGCGGCAGTGATCGGAACCATCAAATGACGGATCATCAAGGCAGTCTCTCCGGCAGGAGCTTGCGGGGTTCGGCGTCTTCCCAATAGAAGCGCAACCAGCGTGCTCGCGATTTTACGATTCCCGCCGGCCCTTAACAACCCGTTGAATAGGGCGAGAGCGCGGCGCGCCGACGCACCGTTTTGGCAAAATTTACCCCGAAAGTACTGCTTTCGGTTAAGAACGGCGGCAAATCGGACCTTTGACGATGCCTTCCTACGATTTCCGCGGCCCCCGCCTGTTCGTTGATGCCCCCCTGGCCCAGGACGGCAGGGTCGAGCTCGACCGCGACCAGAGCAATTATCTCGGCAATGTACTGCGGCTTACCGCCGGGGCCGAGGTTTTGGCGTTCAACGGCCGCGACGGCGAATGGCAGGCCGCCATTGAAGGCCGCAAGCGGCCGGACGGCCTCGTCATCCTCCAGCAGACCCGGCCGCAGGACCGGCTGCCCGACCTCGCCTACGTCTTCGCCCCGCTCAAGCATGCCCGGCTCGACTACATGGTGCAGAAGGCCATCGAGATGGGCGCCGCCAGCCTTCAGCCGGTGCTGACCCGGTTTACCCAGGCTTCCCGCGTCAATACCGAGCGGATGCGCGCCAATGTCGTCGAGGCGGCCGAGCAATGCGGCATTCTCAGCATCGCCACCGTTGCCGAACCGATGCCGCTGGAGCGCTTCCTCAGCCAGCGCGTCGTCGGCAGGCTGCTGATCTTCTGCGACGAGGCGGCGGAGCTCGAAAACCCCGTTCAAAGCCTGCAAGACGCAGGCATGGCGGAGGGCATCGACGTGCTGATCGGCCCCGAAGGCGGCTTTGCCGAGGAAGAGCGGGCGCTGCTGCTGCGGCAGCCGAAAATCCTGCGGCTGGCGCTGGGACCCCGGATCATGCGGGCCGACACGGCCGCGGTGGCCGCGCTGGCGCTGGTGCAGGCAGTGCTGGGCGACTGGGGTGGTGAACGCGGCTAAGGCAATTGTTAGTTGGCCTTCCGGCTGCCGATCGTCCGAGCAGCCCCAGGCCACCGAACCAGGTCGACGGCGACCGCACCGTGCTATTCGCCTCGTAGCGACCGGTTCAGAGTCTCGGAAGGCAACTCTCCGAAAGCCTCTCTGTAGCTGGCTGCGAACTCGCTGAGATGCCAGAAACCATGCGCAAGCGCACAGGACTTCACACTCCGGCCTACTCGACCGGTGCGCAGTTGCTTGCGCACCGACCAGAGGCGTAAGACTCGGCTATAGCGATGTGGGCTCATGCCGCAGATGGCCCGTGTCGCACTCTGGAGAGTCCGGACCGACACGCCCGCCTGTTCCGCCAGTTCGGTCGTCTTGTGCCAGATCATCAGATCGCGCCGGATCAGTTTCTCCATATCGGCTACGATCCGCCGATAATGCTCGGTGGTGGATGACACAGGTCCGCTTGCGACGCTGGACCAGATCGCCGCATCCATCGTGCTGAGCAGTGACTGTTCGACAATCGTTTGCGAAGCGGGCTCGTTCAGGAAGTCTGGGTCATTTGCTGCGGTTTCAAGCGATATCGAGATCAGACGGCGCAGCGAGGCAAGCACGTCCGGCGCCGGATTCAGCAAATGGCATCCATCGCCTAATTCAGGCAATGGCTCACGCCCGGATGGGCTGAAGTAGACGACAGACAGCAGACGCCCCTCCGGCTCATGCACCAGGCAATCTGAACCGCCTTTTAGAACGATAACAGAACCGCCGATTGATTGCCCGTTGATGCGGACAGAGGTCACGTGATCCATCGGGACCACCACTGCGGCAGCATTGGTGAGCTGATAGCCGCGAATGATCCGGGGGAAGGTTTTCAACAGCGACAGGGTCAGGGTCGGCAAGGTGAGCCGGGCACGCATGATCGCGGTCGCCCCGGCCGACAACGGCATGCTCGATGCGCCGGCGTATTTCTCGGTCTCGCCGAAATGATCGATGTCATACGATTTGAGCTCGAGCGCCGAGGACGGCTTGAGATCCTGGAACGACATCAAGCGATCCGCCGCACTCTTTTGCATTCCCTCGCAAGCAGGGACTAGACGGCTTTGATCCATGTTCTGCTGCTTACCTGGGCTTCTTCTTGGAAACGGCGACTTTAGGGCCACGCAAATCATTCGGCCCGTTGACGCCGGCGCGCCGCGGGTCGCGCGGCATTGAGAGTGGCATGAACGATCAGAAGGTCGAGCGGATCGAATTCGTCGTAGTGCCGGAACATCTCGCAGATCGAAAACGGCATATAGGGCCAGCGCGTGTCGTGAGACCGTACGGGTAACATCGGTTGCATTGCGCATGAATCGAAACCAACTTTCGCATTGTAAACGAAGGTTCCGCGAACGGATCGTCCCCCTACCCAAATTGAGTATGCGACCTGTGGAGCGTTCTCAAACGGTCCGGGCAGCTCGCGGATGAGTTGCGGAGGAGGCGGCCGAGCTTTCCGCCCCAGGCGACCCATGGAAGCGCCCCGGAGACGTCCCTGCCCCGAAATGAATGAGGGTGAGGCCTCCCTGTCCATCTGGGTCGATGCAGCGGGATAGGCAGGTATTATATTACCCGAGTTGGCGCGAGACCTAATTTAAGCTTCGCCTCCTGTGATGACTGCGCGTCGCTCCGACACTGTTAAGCGATTGATCCTTTGGAGGTCGAAACCGCTTTCGGGCCATGCTAAGGCCTGCGGCAATTCGCTTCCCTTGCTTGCCCTGCCCGGTTCCACCGGGATGATGGACCCCGAGATGACTCCGACTGCCACCTCAAATGCTGCCGGCTCCGCCGCCTGGGCGGACACGCTGCTGCTGTCGTTCGCGCAGGCCGGCTATGTCAGGGCCGAGCCTGCAATCCTGCAGCCGGCCGAACCGTTCCTTGATCTCTCCGGCGAGGATATCCGCAAGAGCCTGTACCTGACCACGGACCTCTCCGGCGAGGAGCTCTGCCTGCGCCCGGATCTGACCATTCCGGTGGCCCGCGATTACCTCAGCTCTGGCCGTGCCGGCCAGCCGGCCGGGTTCAGTTATCTCGGCCCGGTGTTCCGCTACCGCAACGGCCAGAGCAGCGAATTCCTGCAGGCTGGCATCGAATCGTTCGGCCGCCAGGACCGCGCCGCGGCCGATGCCGAGATGCTGGCACTGGCGCTGGAGGCGACCGCCGCCTTCGGGGTCCGCGACGTCGAGATCCGCACCGGCGACGTGGCGCTGTTCAACGCGCTGCTCGACGCGCTCGACCTCTATCCAGTCTGGCGCCGCCGCCTGGTCAAGGATTTCAACCGCAAGATCAGCCTGGAGCAGGATCTGGAGCGGCTGGCGGCCGCGACCACCGCGACCCGCAGCGAATATGAGGGCGTGCTTGCGGCGCTCGCCGGCTCCGACCGCAAGGCGGCGCTCGCTTTCGTTACCGATCTGATGTCGATCGCCGGCACCACCAATGTCGGCGGCCGCACCACCGCCGAGATTGCCGACCGCTTCCTCGAGCAGTCGACGCTGAAGGGCGGCGCGCTGCCGCGCGAGGCCATCGCCGTGCTCAAGCGTTTCCTGTCGATATCGGGTAACCCCGATGACGCCGTCGCCGAGCTGCGCGCGCTCACCAATGACGCGAAGCTCGACCTCAGTGCTGCGGTCGACCAGTTCGAAAGCCGGGTCGGCTTCATGGCGGCGCGCGGCATCGATGTGAAGGCGACGCGCTTTTCGACCGCGTTCGGACGCGGGCTCGACTACTACACCGGCTTCGAATTCGAGCTGCATCATCGCGGCAACGGCGCCGAGCCGCTGGTTGCCGGCGGCCGCTATGACGGGCTGATGACCCAGCTTGGATCGGCCGAGCCGATCCCCGCGGTCGGTTTCTCGGTCTGGGTGGATGCGCTGACCCGGATCGGCCGCAAGGTGGGAGCTTAAGTCATGAGCGCGCCATTCGTTCTGGCCGTTCCCTCCAAGGGCCGCCTGCAGGAAAACACCGAGGCCTTCTTCGCCCGCGCCGGGCTCAAGCTGGCGAAGGCGGGCGGCGCCCGCGACTATCGCGGCACGCTCGCGGGCCTCGACAATGTCGAGGTCGCCTATCTCTCGGCGAGCGAGATCGCCTCGCAACTGTCCCGCGGCTCGGCGCATCTCGGCGTCACCGGCGAGGATCTGGTGCGCGAGACCATCGCGGACGCCGACAAGCGCGTCTCTCTGATCGAAGGCCTCGGCTTCGGCTATGCCGACGTCGTCGTCGCGGTGCCGCAGGCGTGGATCGACGTCCGCACCATGGCCGACCTCGACGATGTCACCACCGGCTTCCGCGAGCAGCATCACATGCGGATGCGGGTCGCGACCAAGTTCATCAATCTCACCCGCGCCTTCTTCCAGAGCCAGGGCATCACCGATTACCGCATCGTCGAAAGCACGGGCGCGACCGAAGGCGCACCGGCCGCCGGCAGTGCCGAGTTGATCGTCGACATCACCACGACCGGCGCGACGCTCGCCGCCAACGGATTGCGGGTGCTCGACGACGGCGTGATCCTGCGCAGCCAGGCCAATCTGGTCGCCTCAAGGGACGCCGATTGGTCGCCGCAGGCGCGGGAGACCGCGCGAATCATCCTCGATCACATCGCGGCGCGGGCGCGGGCCAACAAATACCGCGAAGTCCGCACCCGCTTCCGCCAGTGCGACGCGGCCATGCTCACCGAGGCCCACGAGCGCTTCGGCGTCGAAGCCCCGTTCGGCGGGCCGACCTCGTCAGGCATGCTCACGCTGCACTGCCCGCCCGGCCAGCTCTATGCACTCGCGAGCTTCCTGCGCGGGCATGGCGCCGAGACCGTCTCGGTGGTTTCGCTGGATTACGTGTTCGACCGGGAGAACCCGCTGTTCGCCAGGCTCGAGGCGTTCCTGCGGCAGTGAGCCCAAAGTTTGTTGAGCAATTCCGTTCAGCGTAGCGACAGCAAACGGCAGCTACCATATGCTGTTGAGATGACCTTGCAAGAAAACCTGATCGCCTCTGGAACCTTGATCGATGACGCTGGGCTCTGACGTTTCCGGCATGACGACCACCGCGGCAAGCGCCGCCGCGAAGGGACTGTCGATTGTCGTCCCGCTCTACAACGAAGCGGCCGGTCTCGCCGCCTTGCACCAGCGCATCTGCGATCTCGCAAAGACCTTGCGGCAGCGCTATCGCTTGGCTTGCGAGATCGTCTATGTCGACGACGGCAGCGCGGACGCGACGCTGTCGATCGCCCGCTCACTGCCGGCCGACGCGATCGACGTCCAGGTGGTGTCGCTGTCGCGTAATTTCGGCAAGGAGGCCGCGCTGATGGCCGGCCTCGACCATGCCAAGCTCGGCGCGGTGCTGTTCATGGACGGCGACGGCCAGCATCCGCCGTCGCTGGTCGAGCGACTGGTGCGGCACTGGATCGAGGACGGCTACGACGTCGTCTATACTGCCAAGGCGCATCGCGACAACGAACCGTTCCTGCGGCGGCTTGCCGGTCGCGGCTTCTATGCGCTGATCAATTGGGGCGCACGCCAGAAGATTCCCGAAGACGCCGGCGACTTCCGCCTGCTGTCGCCGCGCGCGGTCGCAGCGCTGAGGCAGTTGCCGGAGCGCAACCGCTTCTTCAAGGGCCTCGCGAGCTGGATCGGCTTCCGCCAGATCCGCGTCGATTACGAGCCCGCGCCGCGCACCCATGGCGTGACGACCTTCAGCGCCGCGCGTCTGCTTGGTCTTTCGATCGAAGGCGTCACCTCGTTCTCGGTGGCCCCGCTGCGCTTCGCCAGCCTGCTCGGCGTGATCCTCGCAGGCGGAGCGTTCCTGTTCGGTCTGTCGATCCTGTGGGAGGTCTTGACCACCGGCAAGCAGGTGCCCGGCTATCCCTCACTCGTGATCGGCCTGATGACGATCGGCGGCGTGCAGCTCATCATGATCGGCATCGTCGGCGAATATATCGGCAAGATCCTGTCCGAGCTGAAGGCGCGGCCGATCTACTTCGTCGCCGAGCACAGTGAAAAGCATTTCGAGACCGACAAGGCCCAGGATGCTTCAAGCCAGGACGCTTCAAGCCTGGACGCCTCGAAGAGGACGGCGGCCGAATGAGCGCGGCCGCGCCGCCGCGGCGGATCTGGCTCTGCGCCGACGATTACGGCATCAGCCCGGGTGTCAATCGCGCCATCCGCGACCTGATCGAACGCGGCCGTCTCAACGCCACCTCGGTGATGATGGTGGGACCTGCGGTCGAGCGCAGCGAGATCGAGGCGCTCCAGACGGCGGCGCAAGCGAGCCCGCGCTGCGCGATCGGATTGCACGTGACGTTGTCGGCACCGTTCCGGCCGCTCACCATGCATTTCCGTCCGCTCGACGGCGACATGTTTCTCCCGTTTCCGAAGCTGCTGCGCGCGGGTCTTGCGCGAAGGCTCGACCGCGAGTTCTTTCGCAACGAGGTCAAGGCGCAGCTGGCAGCCTTCGCGAAAGCGTTCGGACGCGCGCCTGACTTCGTCGACGGTCATCAGCATGTGCAGCTCTACCCGCAGGTGCGCGACGGCTTTGTCGACGCAGTCGCCGAAGTCGCGCCAAAAGCGTGGGTGCGCCAGGGCGGACGCGACCTGCCGCTGATGCAGCGGCTGGCCTCACCGAAAGCCATGGTGCTCGACATCCTCAGCGCGCAATTCCGCCGCCGCGCCGGCAGCGCGGGCCTCCGCTTCAATCCCGGTTTCGCCGGCGCCTATGATTTCACGCAGGCGGCCGATTTCGGCGCGCTGATGCGGCAATTCCTCGAAGGCCTGCCGGATGGCGGCCTCATCATGTGCCATCCCGGCTTCGTCGACGACATCCTCACCGGGCTGGACCCGATGACGGATGTCCGCGAACGCGAGCACGCCTATCTCGCCGGCGATGCCTTCGCGCGCCTGCTGACGGACAGCGGCGTCACGCTGGGGTGAACCGGCGAAAGTTTGCGAGAAAGCCGCCCGAGAGGCAGCTTGTCGCATACCGAAATTTAATCCAGCCGGCACTGTTGGGGCCACAATGGAACCCTACATCTGCCTCGCGCTTGTTTTGCGCGAGGGAGACTGACCATGACGCCGCAGGAACGCCAACTCGTCGACGAGCTTTTCGACCGGCTTTCGAAACTGGAAAATGCACCGCGCGATCCCGACGCGATCGCCGCGATCTCCGACGGCCTGCGCAAGGCGCCCGGCGCGATCTATGCGCTGGTGCAGACCGTGCTGTTGCAGGACGAGGCGCTGAAGCGTGCTCACAATCGCATCCAGGAGCTGGAGGCGGCGCAGGCGCCCGAGCAGGCGCAGTCCGGCGGTTTCCTGGACACCATGCGCGACACGCTGTTCGGCGGGGCCCCGTCGCGCGGCTCGGTTCCGAACGTGCCGCCGCGTGATTCGCGGCCGGTGTGGAACAGCGGCCAGGCGATGCAGCAGACCCAGCCCGGTTACGGCCAGCCGCCTTATGGGCAGGCATACGGTCAGGGCCCAGGCCAGGGCTATGGCGCGCCGCCGCCGGTCGGCGGTGGAGGCGGCTCGTTCCTCGGCACGGCGGCGGCAGCCGCGGCCGGCGTCGTCGGCGGCTCGCTGCTGCTCTCCAGCATTCGCGGCATGATGGGCGGATCGCATCAGCAGGCCTTCGGCGACACCAATGCTCTGGGCGATCGCAGCGCTGGTGGAGGTCCCTGGAGCGGCAGCGATCAGTCCGGCGGCTCGCTCGCGCGCGATGCCGGCCTCGACGACATCGGCTCGAACCGCGACCGTGGTGATGCGTCCCGGCAGGGCTTCGCCGACCACGCTTCGAACGACGACCAGAATTACAGCGATCAGAACGACAATGGCGACTTCGCCGACGACAGCGACTTCGGCGGCGGAGATGATGGCGGCAGCGATTACGCCTGACGCTTCTTATCCTTGCTCCAAAGCGAAACGGCCGCCCATCGAGCGGCCGTCTTGTTTCAAAGGGTAGTTGAGGTCAGCCGCCCCAGTGCTGGCTTTGGTAAGGATCGCTGTATCCGCCCGATGACGAGTACGGGGCCGCGTAGGGAACATAGGCAAAGCCCGCAGCCGCACGCGGCGTGACATGGGGGGTGAAACTTTGTGTGGCAGGCGCGACATGCCGCTTATGATTTGCCGTCCCGGCACTGGCCGAGGCGGTCAGGGCGACAAGGATACCCAACGCCAAGATCGTACGCATCGCAATTGCTCCTATTGAGTTGCCATGCGTAGCTAGGCTTCGGCCCTTGCCGCACCAGTCCGCCATCCCTTCACGATCGTTCACTTCCCCGGCATCAAAGCATGCCGTCAGGTCTCACATCACCACGACCTTGGTGCCGACATTGACGCGGCCGTAGAGGTCGATGACGTCCTCGTTGCGCATGCGGATGCAGCCTGAGGAGACGTTGGTGCCGATGGTCCAGGGCTCGTTGGAGCCGTGGATGCGGTAGAGCGTGGAGCCCAGATACATCGCGCGCGCGCCAAGCGGATTTTCCGGGCCGCCTTCCATGTGCCTCGGCAGGTCAGGACGGCGCGCGATCATTTCCGCCGGCGGGGTCCACGCCGGCCATTCGCGCTTCGCCGTGATCGACTTCACGCCGGACCAGGTGAAGCCGGGGCGGCCGACGCCGATGCCGTAGCGCATCGCGCGGCCATTGCCCTCGACCAGATAGAGGAATTTGTTCGGCGTATCGACCACGACCGTGCCGGCGCTTTCGTTGCCGCTATAGTCAACGAGTTGTTTCTCGAATCTCGGGTCGAACTGACGCTGCCGCGGATCCACCGCCTCCTGCTGGAGACCTGCGCCCTGCATCTGCGGCTCGCCCATCGGCGGCAGGCGACGCTGGTCATAGTAACCTGGCTGCTGCTGATACACCGGCTGCTGCGGAGCGTAGGCCGGACCGCGACCGGGTCCGTCGCCGAAGATGAACTCGATGAAGCCGCCGCCCATGTTCGAATTGGAGGCGACGCGAACCGGCGCAGGCGGCACCTGCGGCTGGTACAGCACCGCGGGTGGATCGTTCGGCACGCTATTGTCGAAGGCGCTGGCGCTGTTGGCGCCGGCAATGAAGGTGCAAGCGCTGCCAAGCAGCGCAACAGACATTTTCTTGAACATCGACGTACTCTGTACTGTTTCGTCTAGATCACACGCGTCGTGGCGAGGTGATGGCTGATCCGCACCCGCGACGTGGTCAATAAAGAGCAAAAGCCGTTTTGTTTGGTAAACGGAAGCGCCGTTTCGATTCACCACGTCGTCGGCAGCGGTGCAATTTGGCGATCAGCGTTTATTTTCGATGAACGCCGCGCACGCATGGTTAATCGCTCGTTTGCAAGCTGTCGCGCACAACCGGGACGATAGTTCCGGCTGTGAACTTCGTGTTAAATCGCTTCTGCCTACAAAGACGCGTGAGTGAGGTGGGGGGAGTTCTTGATGGCTATTCACCGCAAACGTTTTCGTGTCGAGGAGGCTATTGTCGGCGAGATGCCCAGCCCCGAAATGATTGAGGAGGCTGCACCGATGCATAGCGAGATCATGGCCGAGTTGCGTGCGATCCGTGCACAGATGGCGAAGGGCACCGCGCCCTTGTCCGGCAGCGCCGCCATGGCGGCGATCGACGCCTCCACGGCCCACGAGCTCTCCGAAGCCCGCACCATGCTCGATACCTACCGGGCGCAGATCGAGCAGTGCGAGAAGCTGAAGGTCGAGCTCGACCTCATCCACGACGCCATCGACCGTACCAAGCGCGAGATCGCGACACTGCATGGCAAGAGCTTCGACGGCGGCGAAATGGCCAAGGTCAATGGCGAGCTCGGCGCGGTCGTCGGCGGCACCGAACAGGCAACCCAGCAGATCCTCGAAGCCGCCGAGTCGATCGACCAGGCGGCCAGCGCGATGGCCAAGGTGCAATCGGCCGATCAGCAGAAGCGGCTCGCCGACGATATCCAGGAACGCGTCATCTCGATCTTCGAAGCCTGCAACTTCCAGGACCTGACCGGCCAGCGCATCAGCAAGGTCATGAGCACGATGAAGTTCATCGAGCAGCACATCAATTCCATGATGGAGATCTGGGGCGGCGTCGACGCGATCAAGTCCCACGTCGTGCCGCAGGTCGACACCCGCAGCGATGACGACAAGCTTCTCAACGGCCCGAAGCTCGCCGGCGACGTCGGCCACGCCTCGCAGGACGACATCGACGCGCTGTTCGACTGAGCGGACGCGGCACTCTGAAAAAACAAAACGCCGGCGCAAGCCGGCGTTTTTTTCGTCATTGCGAGCGAAGCGAAGCAATCCAGACTGTATCCGCGGAGGCAGCCTGGATTGCTTCGTCGCTTCGCTTCTCGCAATGACGAGTGGCTAGGCCGGCGCCGCGATCACGCCCTCGGCGCGCAGCGGACGTAGACCATGTTGCCGTAGCGGGTGGCGGCGTCCTTGTCGATGAAGCGGGTGATGAGGACGCGGCCGTCGAAGGAGACGATCTCGCGGTCCTGCTCGCCGGGCGTCGGACCCGCCGGTCCGATATAGTTTTTTCCGCTGGGCGAACCCTTCAGCCGCAGCTCCTGCGGTGTTGCCTGGTCCGCCAGATGCATGATCACGCCGCCGGAGGAGCCGGCGGTGATCACATAAGGATTTTTGCATTGGGCCCGGGCGGCAGCCTCGGTGCGGGCGCGGTCGGCCGGGTTCTGGAACGAGGCGAGGCCCCAGCGCCCGACGATCTCGTCGGCGCGGATCGACGCGGGCATTTCCGGACCGGTGCCGGGCTCGGCCTCGGGGGGCGGTGAGGACGAAGAAAAGGACGGCAGGCTCATGCCGCCGCCGCAGGCGCCAAGCAGCAGCGCCAGGCAAGAAGCCGCCGCCAGATTGGCGACCGTGCGCGCGTGAGCCGAACTGATCATGGCATTCCCCCGGACAAAACCATGGCCGCACCCCTGACGCAGCCAAGCGCAAAACCGCTGCCGGAGCAATGACGTCCTTTAATACGCCGGCGCCCCGAACAAGTTTCCAATGTCACCATCCTATATCCGTCTCACCAATCGCTTAACCACCTTTGCTTGACAGGATCGCGGCCAAGCCATATTCCCGGACGCACCATTAGCACTCTGAAAGATGGATTGCTAACGCGCGCCGATCGATCCTCGGGAAGGGTGGACGGAAGCGCCGCCCGCCCATTTCCTCTCCTTCCGAAGCGAGCCTCCAAAGGGAAACGTCATGACTAAATCCAAATTTCGTCCGCTGCATGACCGTGTCGTGGTCAAACGTATCGACGCCGAGTCAAAGACCAAGGGCGGCATCATCATTCCGGACACGGCCAAGGAAAAGCCGTCCCAGGGCGAAGTCGTCGCCGTCGGCCCCGGTGGCCGCGACGAGGCCGGCAAGCTGATCCCGATCGACCTCAAGGTCGGCGACCGTGTGCTGTTTGGCAAGTGGTCGGGCACCGAGGTCAAGATCGACAACGATGAGCTCCTGATCATGAAGGAGTCGGACATTATGGGCGTGATGGCCTAAGGCCAGACGCCTGAACGGCCGCTGAATGCATGCCCGGGTCACTCGATCCGGGCATGCATCATTCCGCCGGGTTCGATCGCGGACCTCGGAATGAGGCGACCCAATAAGCAAGACACATCACGAAAAAAGAAGAGGAATTGCAGACCATGGCTGCCAAAGACGTCAAGTTTTCCGGAGACGCGCGCGATCGCATGCTGCGCGGCGTCGACATTCTCGCCAATGCCGTCAAGGTGACGCTCGGCCCGAAGGGCCGCAACGTGCTCATCGAGAAGTCGTTCGGCGCGCCCCGCATCACCAAGGACGGCGTCACCGTCGCCAAGGAGATCGAGCTCGAGGACAAGTTCGAGAACATGGGCGCCCAGATGGTGCGTGAGGTCGCTTCCAAGACCAACGACCTGGCCGGCGACGGCACCACCACCGCGACCGTGCTGGCCCAGTCCATCGTACGCGAAGGCGCCAAGTCGGTTGCCGCCGGCATGAACCCGATGGACCTCAAGCGCGGCATCGACATCGCGGTTGCGGCCGTCGTCAAGGACATCGAGAAGCGCGCCAAGCCGGTCGCCGCCTCTTCCGAGGTCGCCCAGGTCGGCACCATCTCGGCCAACGGCGACGCCGCCATCGGCAAGATGATCGCGCAGGCGATGCAGAAGGTCGGCAACGAGGGCGTCATCACCGTCGAGGAGAACAAGTCGCTCGACACCGAGGTGGACATCGTCGAGGGCATGAAGTTCGACCGCGGCTATCTGTCACCCTATTTCGTCACCAACCCCGAGAAGATGACCGCCGAGCTCGAGGACGCCTACATCCTCCTGCACGAGAAGAAGCTGTCCGGCCTGCAGGCCATGCTGCCGGTGCTGGAAGCCGTGGTGCAGTCGGGCAAGCCGCTCGTCATCATCGCCGAGGACGTCGAGGGCGAGGCGCTGGCCACCCTGGTCGTCAACCGCCTCCGTGGCGGCCTGAAGGTCGCCGCCGTCAAGGCGCCGGGCTTCGGGGACCGCCGCAAGGCCATGCTCGAGGACCTCGCGATCCTCACCGGCGGCCAGCTGATCTCCGAAGACCTCGGCATGAAGCTCGAGAACGTCACGGTGAAGATGCTTGGGCGCGCGGGCAAGGTGGTGATCGACAAGGAGAACACCACGATCGTCAAGGGCGCCGGCAAGAAGCCGGAGATCGAGGCCCGCGTCGGCCAGATCAAGGCCCAGATCGAGGAAACCACCTCGGATTACGACCGTGAGAAGCTCCAGGAGCGCCTCGCCAAGCTCGCAGGCGGCGTCGCGGTGATCCGCGTCGGCGGCGCCACCGAGATCGAGGTCAAGGAGAAGAAGGACCGCGTCGAGGACGCGCTGAACGCTACCCGCGCCGCGGTGCAGGAAGGCATCGTCCCCGGCGGCGGCGTCGCGCTGCTTCGCGCCAAGAAGGCGGTCGGTCGTCTGACCAACGCCAATGCCGACGTCCAGGCCGGCATCAACATCGTGCTGAAGGCGCTGGAAGCCCCGATCCGCCAGATCTCCGAGAACGCGGGCGTGGAAGGCTCGATCGTCGTCGGCAAGATCCTGGAGAACAAGTCCGAGACCTTCGGCTTCGACGCCCAGACCGAGGAGTATGTCGACATGGTCGAGAAGGGCATCATCGACCCTGCCAAGGTGGTGCGCACCGCGCTCCAGGACGCCGCCTCGATCGCCGGCCTGCTGGTGACCACCGAGGCCATGGTCGCGGAGTCGCCAAAGAAGGAAGCCGCCTCCGGCATGCCGGCCGGTGGCGGTATGGGCGGCTTCTAAGGCCGTCCTCGCCTGACAGTGTTGCGAAGGCCGCCTCCGGGCGGCCTTCTTTTTGCCGATCATGGCCCGTGCTTTCCAATTCAACCGGCGGCCAAAACCCACTACGGTGACGCCCGATTCGAATTGTTTGGGCCTGATCTGATCGGAAAACCGCTTCACATTTTTCCGGATCATGCCCCATTGCCTCGGGGATTTCATCGATGCGCGCGCTTCTGTTTTGCTCCACGGCCGTTCTGGCGGCTCTGCTTGCAGTTTCGCCTGAGGTCGCATCCGCCCAGATGAAGCTGGCGCCGAAGGCCACGGCGCCCGGCGGCGTCGAGACGCGCTATTTCACCTCGATCGACGGGCTGATGGACGGCAATGCCGATGTGATCCTGAAGGAGACACGCCAGGGCAAGACCGTCACCGCAGCCGTGCTCGACGTCTGTTATCCCGTCGCGAAGAATTCCGACCGCAAGGACCGCTTCGTCGTCAATCTCCAGGTCGCGGGCCAGAACCTGACGGGTACGACGCAGAGCCTCGGCGCGAAGGCGCCAGTCACCGTCAAGCTGCTGCGCAAACAGGCCGGAGACACGTTCGAATTCCGCGGCCAGATCAGCATTGGCCAGGCCGTGACCGAGGTCACCTCGCCAGACAATTCCGATCTCAGCGAGAAGGAATTCCTCGACAACCAGACTTCCGACGACGGCATCACGCCACAGCCGAAGGATTTCACCGACGTCTCGCCGGAAGCGATCGCGGTCAAGGTCAAGCTGGATGCCGCAACCGAGTTCCTCAAGAGCCTGAAGGGCCAGGATGTCGAGGTGACGCTGGCGAGCCTCACCGTCGGCTGCGACGCGCTGCGCGCGGGCGAGCAGACCATCAACATGTCGGTCGATCCGGAGCGCGCCGGCGCGCTGCTGGCAAAATTCAAGGCGACGCCCGGCGTCACCGCCGCGGGCTGGACCGCGGGCATGACCGAGATGGACCGCACCATCCGCATTGCCGCCGCCGACTGGCGCGACGGCGACAAGATCAACCGCGACAAGCTCGCGGCCGCGGTAGCTGGCGTGCTGAGCAGGACGCTCGCTGCAAAGCCGGTCTCGCAGAGCTTCAACCCGGCGACCGGCAAGCTCAAGCTGGTGTTCAAGCGGCCGAACCAGGACTTTCCCGCGCTCGAGCTCACCGACACGATCGAGGTTGCGGGTCTCGTCTCGCCTGACAAGCCCGGCACGACCGACAAGCTCATGCTCTGGATCGGGAGTCCCGTGACCACGACCACCGACGAGAGCAGCGGCGCCAAGCTCAATCTCTCGGATGATGCTTCGGCCGACGAGGAAGGCGATCAGCCCGACGACAACGGTTCGGTCGAGGCGCTCGCCAAGGAGCTGAAAGGCCAGCGCTGGGACGCAGACAAGTCGGTGTGGAAGTAGACCCTCGTAGCCCGGACGCAGCGCAGCACGTCAGTGATGCGCTGCTGAGCCGGGGCCCAGAAGCCGCGCACGAGATCGACGGCAGATACCTGTGTCCCGGCTCTGCGCAGCAGCGTGCACGCTGCAGCGCGTCCGGGACACGAGAGCGAGACCTAATTGCCGTTGACGCGGAAGCGCAGCGGCTTGGGGCCGACGAGCGTGAGCACGTCGCCCTGGCGCTTCCAGGTCTCGACGCTGCCCAGGGCTGCAACGAGATCGTCGTCGGACTGGGCCCTTGCCGGCGGGCAGGATCGGTCCTGGATCTGGCCGGGGACGAAGATCACGGTGTTGCCGGCAACCGAGAACTGGCCCTTGCCGCCCTTGCACCAGAGCTCCAGCACGACCTCGCCATTGTCGCCGATCTCGATGTTCGGAATCCGCTTCGAGCCCGGCTGCGGCAGCGCCTCCAGCGTCATCTCGGTGCCGAACGGAAAACCGTCCTCCGCACGCGCGAGCGTCGACATCGCGAGCATTGCAACCGCCGCACACACCGTCTGCCTGAACGAAACCATGAGACCTCTCGACCGACCTGATTTGCGGCACCTTCTATAAGACGGCGGCGCCGTTGAGAAGGTTCGCCCATGCACAACGCAAAAATCCCCGCGAGGACCAACCTCGCGGGGATTTGCGTTGAAGCCGGGCGCGGCCTGCTACTTCAGCACCATCGCCGTGAACGGATAGACATAGGCCTGCAGCGTCACGAGCACACCGACGAGACAGGCCAGCACGATCGAGTGCCAGAACACGAAGCGCAGGATGGTGCCCTCGTGGCCGTACCAGTTGGTGGCCGTGGATGCGACCACGATCGATTGCGCGTCGATCATCTTGCCCATCACACCGCCGGACGAGTTCGCCGCACCCATCAGGATCGGCGACAGGCCGAGTTGCTCGGAGGTGATCTTCTGCAGGTTTCCGAACAGCACGTTGGAGGCGGTGTCCGATCCCGTCAGCGCCACGCCCAACCAGCCGAGCAGCGTGCCGAAGAAGGGATAGAGCACGCCGGTCGCAGCGAAGGCCAGGCCGAGCGTCGCGTCGACGCCGGAGAGCCGCGTCAGCGTGCCGATGGCAAGCATCGCCGAGATCGTGATCAGCGAGATCGCGCACAGCCGGATGGTGCGCCCGTACTGGATCAAGAGCTTGCCGGGCCCGACGCCCATCAGGAAGCCGGAGATGATCGCGGCGATCAGCATGCCCGTGCCGGTGAACGAGAGATAGGTGAAGCCGAACACCGCGCTCTCTTTCGTCGGCCCTGGCGCAACCGGCGGCATCTTGTTGATCATCTGATGCAGCTCGGGAACGGGATAGCTCCAGGTGAAGATCGAGTTCGCCCAGGTCTTGAATCCACCATTGCCCCATATCAGCATCACGATACAGACGATGATCCACGGCAGCAGCGCGCTGAACAGCTCGCTTTGCGTCAGCGGCGTCTTGTCCATCGGTCTTGCCGCGGCCATGGTGGCGGCCGATTCATCGCGGCCGCGCAGCGCCGGCGACAGCCAGAGCTGCCTGGGTTGCCAGACCTTCAGGAACAGGATCAGCGCCCCCATCGAGATCAGCGACGCACCGATGTCGACGATCCAGGGATTGACGTAGTTGGAGATCACGAATTGCGGGACCGCGAACGACACGCCGGTGACCAGGATCGCCGGCCAGACATCCTTCATGCCCTTCCAGCCCGCGAACGCCCACACCACCCAGAACGGCACGATCAGCGAGAAGAACGGCAATTGCCGGCCGACCATCGCGCCGAGGATGTAGGGATCAAGCCCGGTGACCGAGGCAAGGCCCTGGATCGGCGTGCCCAGCGCGCCATAGGCGACCGGCGCGGTGTTGGCGATCAGCGACAGGCCACTTGCTGCAAGCGGCGAGAAACCGAGGCCGATCAGGACGGCGCCCGTGATCGCGACCGGCGTGCCGAAGCCCGAGGCGCCTTCGAAGAAGGCGCCGAACGAGAATGCGATCAGCAGCAATTGCAACCGCCGGTCCTCGGTGACGCCGCCGACCGCGCGCTTGAGCAATTCGAAGCGTCCGGTGGTCACCGTCACCTGGTAGAGGAAGATGACGTTGAGAACGATCCAGCCGATCGGGAAGAAGCCGGTGACGATGCCCAGCACCGAGGCGCGGATCGACATGTTCGCCGGCATGGTGAAGACGAAGATCGTGATCAAATTGGCCACGATCACGGCAATGACCGCCGCGATATGAGCCTGGACGCGGCCGCTCGCGATCAGGACCAGCAATGTGACGACAGGGACTGCCGCCGCGATCGTCGACAGCACAGGGCTGTGCAACGGGTCATAAACTTGATTCCACATGATCTTCCTCCCCACGCATGTGTGCTGCAGGCGGCCCGCGTGGACAGCCGATCCTGCTTGACGCTGAAGCGATAACCCCCGAGCTGGACGCGAATTCCTCGCGAATGCAGCGGTTCCCGTCCGCTCACAAGCTCGCGAAATCCCGGAGGCCCCCACCCCGCGCCGATGGGCCCATGCTAGGGTTGCAAGCTGCGACAAGCCAACGCAAATTGCAGGACTTGCGACTTTAGTCTAAGTGCGCCGATTTCCGCCATCGTCCCAGGTCTTTGGCCCGGGCAGTTGTGCACATCCCCTCAGGAGACAGAGCTCTGTGAAGAACATCAGCGCCACGCTCGCGATCGTCTGGCGAATCGCCGCCCCGTATTTCCGGTCGGAGGACAAATGGGCCGGCCGCGGCCTGCTCGCCGCTGTCATCGCAATGGAGCTGGCGCTGGTCGCGATCGACGTCCTGGTCAATCAATGGCAGAATCGGTTCTACAGCTCGCTGCAGGCAAGTGACTGGGATAGCTTCGTCAGGGAGATCTGGATCTTCATCGGCCTCGCCTCCGCCTTCATCGCGCTGGCGGTCTACAAGCTGTACCTGAACCAGTGGCTCCAGATCCGCTGGCGGCAATGGCTGACCCGGCACTATTTGGGCGAATGGCTGCAAGGCGCCACCCACTACCGCATGCAGCTCAAGGGCGATGCGGCCGACAACCCGGACCAGCGCATCACCGAGGACGTCAAGAACTTCGTCGAGCAGACCCTGACCATCGGGCTCGGCCTGCTCTCATCGATCGTGACGCTGTTCTCCTTCGTGATCATCCTCTGGGGGCTTTCCAACGCTGCGCCGTTGCACCTGTTCGGCGCCGACCTCATGATTCCCGGATATCTGTGCTGGGGCGCGTTGGTCTACGCGATCTTCGGCACCGCGCTGACGCATTGGATCGGTGCTCCACTGGTCAATCTCAATTTCGAGCAGCAGCGCTATGAGGCCGACTTCCGCTTCAACCTCGTCCGCGTCCGCGAGAATTCCGAGCAGATCGCGCTGCTGAAGGGCGAAGGCGCCGAGCGCGGCCGCCTGCTGGATCGCTTCGGCTTCGTGATCGGCAATTGGTACGCCATCATGAGCCGTACCAAGCGCCTCACCGCGTTCACCGCGAGCTATCAGCAGGCCGCCGTGATCTTTCCCTACGTGCTGGTGGCGCCGGCCTTCTTCGCCAAGAAGATCCAGCTCGGCGACATGATGCAAACCGCCTCCGCCTTCTCGAGCGTACAGGGCGCATTGTCGTTCTTCGTGACGGCGTACCGGTCGCTGGCGGAATGGCGCTCGATCGTCGCCCGCCTCGACGGCTTCGAGATGTCGGTCGATGCGGCCGCGAACCTGCCGCCGCACGAGCCTGCGATTGCCCTCAAGGCCGCCGGCGGCAATCGCAATATCGCGCTCGAGCAGCTCTGCGTGAACCTGCCGAGCGGCACGCCGCTGGTCGCCGCCGACGCCTTCTCCGTCCAGACGCCGGAGCGCGTGCTGGTGACCGGACCATCGGGCTCCGGCAAGTCGACGCTGTTCCGGGCCATCGCCGGCATCTGGCCGTTCGGCACCGGCAGCATCTTCGTCCCGGAAAAGGCGAAGCTGATGATGCTGCCCCAGCGCCCCTATTTCCCGGTCGGCGTGCTGCGCGACGCGGTGGTCTACCCGGCCGCGCCGGGCGCGTTCGAAACCTCACGCGTCAGGGATGCGTTGATCGCGGTCGGGCTGCCCGACCTCGCCGAGCGGCTTGAGGAGGACGGTCATTGGAACCGGATGCTGTCGCTCGGCGAGCAGCAGCGCCTCGGGCTCGCCCGCGCGCTGCTGCACGCGCCGGACTATCTGTTCATGGACGAGGCCACGGCCTCGCTGGACGAGCCGTCCGAGGCCCGCCTGTACCGGTTGCTGGCGGAGAAGCTGCCACAGGCCACCCTCGTCTCGATCGGCCACCGCTCGACGCTGGAAGCCTTCCATACCCGCAAGGTGACGATGGTGAAGCACGGCGCGATCCACGTCCTCGATGACGGTGGTGTGCCGGTCGAGAAGGAGCCGAGCGCGGCACGCTGAGACGGCTCGAATAAGCCTGACGCTATGGCCCTTCGTTGCGGCCATCTTTCGAGACGTCCGCCTTTGGCGGGCTCTCAGGAGGAGGTCTGTCGTCGGGGTGAAATCTGTGAGCCCTCGTGGTGAGGAGCCCGCCGCGCGGGCTTCTCGAACCATGCAGGCCCGTGGCCTGGCCCCAAAGCCCCAAAAGCAAAAGGGCGGCAGGTTGCCCTGCCGCCCTCATCAAGTCGCTTCGGGAAGAAGCTTACTTCAGGTTGCTCATTGCCGTCAGGTCGAACGACAGCTTGGCAATGCCGGCCGCGCCGCACCAGTTGGAGCTAGCACCGCCCGGATTGATCGGGGTAACGCTAGTGGTGCCGGTGGCATTGAACGCGCTGGTGAAAGCGTTGCAATCACCCTTGCTCAGGTCGGTGTCGGAGTAACGCAGATCCAGCGTCATCACTTTATAGGTGAATCCGATGCCGATGTTCCAGGTGTTATAGCTGGGCTCGGGAATGCCTGCCGTGTAGTTCGGGAAGCCAGCAAGCTGAGCCACGCCATAGAAGGAATCCGAAGTTCCGAACCACTGGCGGCCGAACTCACCCGAAACGTACATTCCGACGCCGCTCGAACCAAATGTCGTGCTCGGCGCGATCCACTTGCCGGTGATCGACAGGTAGTTGCCCCAAGCGCCGGTATTGAGGAAATTCGGCGAATAGAATTCGTTGAGGCCGAACGAGAAGCTGTCGTTCACGGTGTAGGTCACCTTACCATAGACCTCGTAGAAGCTCGCATCCCTCTTCGCGACGTTGAAGTTGGTCAGTGTATTGGCGATACACTCAGCGTTCAGCGCGTTTCCTGCGGTGTCGGTGACAGCGCCGCCGCCATAGTAGCAGGTGCCGCCCGGATACAGATAACCCCAAACACCAACGTCGAAAGCGAAGGCACCGAAGGTCGGACGAATACCGCCGTAAATGTCAATCTCAGCGGCCGCACGATTGGGGAAGGAGATGCTCTCTCCGGCCACACCGGCGTACAGCTGCAGGTCCTTGGTGACGTTGTAGCGCGGCTCAAAATAGGCTGCGACTGACGCCTTGTGGTTCGACTGGGTGATACCGCGGAAGATGTAATCGTTCATGATGGCGCCGCCGAAGGCGATATCCCAGGGATCAAACGCAACCACCGGCGGGGCTTTCCGAGCCTTCACCGCCATGTCCGCCGCGAAAGCCGAGCCCGTCACCATTGCCAGCGCCGTTGCCAACAAAGCCACTTTTTTCATTTCGATCCCCATCACCAGTTCTAAGACCCCAGCCGGATCCCGGAAGCCCCCCGGAACGCACGACCTGATTGCAAATTTCGTAACTGCGGCAATCTGGATGCAGTGGCGTAAACCGAGAAGCAAAAAACGCGGGCATCTGCCGACTTTTTGGGCGTTCTGACGATTCCACGGAAGGTTGTCAGCCTGTGTGTCTTCTCGAACACATTATTTGCATTCCAAAGTGCACTGGGAGGCCCGGGTTAGTACGGGTCCTGCGGTACCGTGCTGCCCCCACCACGAATCAGGCTGCTTCCGGACAAGACCATCCTCCGCCCGCCGGCGCGCCGATGCAAAAAAAGGCCGCAGCATCACCGCTGCGGCCTTCCTGTTGTCGATCGTGGTCGTCGGATGGGATCCAGCCTTCGGCCTGACCTTGGGCTTACCCTTGTCCTTCGGCCGGTGTCGTGTCCGCAGAAGACGAAGGCATCGCCCAGCTTGTCTCGGCGGCGGCCTCGGGAGCCGGAGCTGCCGGCGTTGACGGCTTCGGCGCGGGAGCTGCCTTCGCCTTCTTCGGCGTCGCTTTCTTCGCAGCCTTCTTGGCGGCCTTCTTAGGGGCAGCCTGCTTAGCGGCTTTCTTGGCCGACTTCTTGGCGGCCTTCTTCGGCGCGGCCTTCTTGGCAGATTTCTTTGTGGCTTTCTTGGCAGACTTCTTCGCGGACTTCTTGGCTGCCTTCTTTGAGGTCTTCTTCGCCGCTACCGCCTTCTTGGCCTTTTTGGCCTTCTTGCTTTTTTTCTTCTTCGCTTTCGCCATCGTGGTCCTCCTGTTGCCGCCGAACAATGGTCGATCGGGTGTCTTCAACCGTCACCTCCGGACGAAAGCTCAGCCCTCGAAAGCTCAGTCTTCGAAAGCTCAGTCTTGCGCGTTCAATGCCGGCCGCGATCCGCCCGTAGCCCAATCGAGAAGCTCAATCGTGTGTACGACCGGAACTGACGTGCCACTGGCAATCTGCACCATGCAGCCGATATTGCCTGCGGCAATCATGTCCGGCTTGACGCTCGCGATGTTGGCGACCTTGCGATCGCGCAACCGGCCCGCAAGCTCGGGCTGGAGAATGTTGTAAGTCCCCGCCGAACCGCAACACAAATGGCTCTCCGGCACATCTTTCACCACGAATCCATTATTGGAAAGCAATTCTTTCGGAAGGCCCGTGATTTTCTGCCCGTGCTGCAACGAACACGCAGAGTGATAGGCGACGACGATGTTGTCCTGTCGCGCGGTGGCCGCGAGTCCAAGGCCGGCGACGTATTCAGTGATGTCCTTGGCGAGCGCAGAGACCTTCGCCGCATCGGCGGCAAACGCAGCGTCCTCTCGCAGAAGATAGCCGTAGTCCTTGATCACGGTGCCGCAGCCTGACGCCGTCACCAGGATGGCGTCGAGCCCCTCGCCGGCCGCTTCCGCGCGCCACGCCGCGACATTGGCGCGAGCCCGCCCCAATGCGTCCTGGTCGTTGCCGAGGTGATGGGTCAGCGCGCCGCAGCACTGCTCGTCCCTGACGAGGACGACCTCGATGCCGTGGCGCGTGAGGAGACTGATGGCGGCCTGGTTGATGCGCGGCGCCAGCACCTGCTGGGCGCAGCCCTGGAGCAGCGCGACCCGGCCGCGCTTCTTGCCGAGTGCCGCGAACACACTGCCGGCGGCGGGCCCCGGTGGCGGCAGCCGGTCCGGCGCCAGCGCCAGCATCGCCTTGAGGCGCAGGATCAGGCCGGGTGTCGCCGACGGCCGGGGCGTCGGCAGGAACGCGGCCAGCGGGCGGGCCAGCCGCGCCAGCCACATGCTGGCGCGGAAACGCTGCGGGTCCGGCAGGACGAAGGCCAGCACCCGGCGCAGCAACCGCTCGGCAAGCGGCCGCTCGTAACGCTGCTCGATCCTGACCCGGGCCTGATCGACCAGATGCATGTAGTTCACCCCCGAGGGGCAGGTCGTCATACAGGCCAGGCACGACAGGCAGCGGTCGACATGTTTGACAACTTCGGCCGTCGGCGTCTGGTCCTTCTCCAGCATCTCCTTGATCAGATAGATGCGGCCGCGCGGGCTATCGAGCTCATCGCCAAGCAGCACGTAGGTCGGGCAGGTTGCGGTGCAGAAGCCGCAATGGACGCAGGCGCGCAGGATCTTGTCGGCTTCCGCGATGTCGGGATCGGCGAGCTGCGCGAGTGAGAATTCCGTCTTCATACCGCAGCGCCCCGCGTCAGCCGGCCCCGGTTGAGGATGGTCTTCGGATCGAAACTGGCGCGGACCCGCTCGCTCAACGCGGCAAGGCCAGGGGCCTGCGGGGGGAATACATCGATCGTGCGCCTGATGTCCTCGGCCGCCCGGATCAGCGTGGCGTGCCCGCCGGCCGCATTGACACGTTCGCGCACGGCCGGGGCATGCGCGTCCGGCGTCGGTGCCAAAGCCGCCCAGACCAGTCCACCGCCCCAATCGTAGATCAATTCACCACCGGTCTCGCGCGCCAGCAGCGTCCCGAGCGCCGCGCCCGACGCCGGCGGACAGACGATCCGCCAGACCGGCCAGGCCCCCAGCGCGCCGTCAGCCGCGAACGGCAGGACATCGCGGATCGTGGTCCACAGCGCCGCTGACGCGACGTCCTCGACCAGCGTCGCGGTTCCGAACGGCGCCAGCAATTCGCGCAGCGAGCCGGCACGGTGGGCGGCCGAGGCGGTAATGCCCTCGAGCCGCAGCATGGTCAACGCCTCGCTTTGACCTGCGATATCGCCGAGGCCTTCGATCTTGGTCCGGAACGCCGATGTCGGCAGGTGCGCGGCCCCGGAGACGTCGAAGGGCGAGCCGAGCGCCGCCGTCATCGCCTTGTTGGCGGCGGCATCGTCGAGCCCGCGCAGCAACAGCGTCCGCTCGGCCTCCGGCTTCGGCATCACCTTCAGCGTGACCTCGGTCATGACCGACAGCGTGCCCCAGGAACCGGCGAGAAGCTTGCAGAGGTCGTAGCCGGTGACGTTCTTCACCACCTTGCCGCCGGTCTTGAAGCTGTCGCCGAAACCGGAGACGGCATGCGCCCCAAGCAGATGGTCGCGCGCCCCGCCCGCCTTGATCCGGCGCGGACCGGCCAGGCCAGCCGCAATCATGCCGCCGATGGTGCCTGATACCGGCGTGCCGAGCAGCGGCGCGGTGTTCATCGGCTCGAAGGCGAATTGCTGGTTCTTGGCATCGATCAGCGACAGCACGTCGGCCAGCGGCGCCCCGGCCTGGAGCGTGACAATGAGTTCGTTGGGCTCGTAGGCGGTGATGGCGTTCAGCGCGGAGACGTCGAGCACGGCGTTGGTCGCCATCGCATGACCGATGCCGCGCTTGGAACCATGGCCGATGATCTCGAGCGGCTGCTCATTGGCAATCGCCGCGCGCACCACCTCTTCGACGTCTTTGGCGTCTCGTACCTTGAGCGTATCCACGCCTGTAGCGGGTAACGAAGTTTGCAGCGAAAATCAAATTTGGCGCGTTGCAGCGAGGCGACGCTAGAAACGCGGGATGTCAGGAAACGCCAGCTTGCCGGCGTGGACGTGCATGCGGCCGAGCTCGGCGCAGCGATGCAGGGTCGGAAACACCTTTCCGGGATTGAGCAGGCCCTGGGCATCGAAGGCGCATTTCAGGCGCTGCTGCTGATTGAGGTCGATCTCGCTGAACATCTCCGGCATCAGATCGCGCTTCTCGATGCCGACGCCGTGCTCGCCGGTGAGCACGCCGCCGAACTCGACGCAGGCGCGCAGGATATCGGCGCCGAAGGCTTCGGCGCGCTCGATCTCGCCGGGCTTGTTGGCATCATAGAGGATCAGCGGATGCAGATTGCCGTCGCCGGCATGGAACACGTTGGCGCAGCCGAGCTGGTATTTTTCCGATAGCTCGCGGATGCGCGCCAGCGCCTTCGGCAGCGCGCCGCGCGGAATCGTACCGTCCATGCAGAGATAGTCGGGCGAGATGCGGCCGACCGCGGGGAACGCGGCCTTGCGGCCGGCCCAGAACAGGTTGCGCTCGGCCTCCGAGGCCGAGATCTGGCAGGTGGTCGAGCCGCAAGCGTTCGCAATCGTCTCGACCCGCGTGATCAGCTCGTCGACCTCGATCTTGGGACCGTCGAGCTCGATGATGAGCAGCGCCTCGACGTCGAGCGGATAGCCGGCGTGGACGAAGGCCTCCGCGGCGTGGATTGCCGGCTTGTCCATCATCTCCATCCCGCCGGGAATGATGCCGGCGCCGATGATGCGCGCCACGCATTCGCCGGCCGCCTCGACTTGCGCGAATCCGACCATCAGCGCGCGCGCCGTCTCCGGCTTTTGCAGGATGCGCACCGTGATCTCGGTGATGACGCCGAGCAGGCCTTCGGAGCCGGTGATGACGCCCATCAGGTCGTAGCCGGAATTCTCCGCCGATTTGCCGCCGATGCGCAGGATCTCGCCGCTCATCAGCACGATCTCGCAGCCGAGCACGTTGTTGGTGGTCATGCCGTATTTCAGGCAGTGCACGCCGCCGGAATTCTCCGCGACATTGCCGCCGATCGAGCAGGCGATCTGCGAGGACGGATCCGGCGCGTAGTAGAACCCGGCATGCGCGACCGCCTGGCTGATCGCGAGGTTGGTGACGCCGGGCTCGGTGACGACGGCGCGGTTGTCGAAATCGATCTCGCGGATGCGCTTGAACTTGCCGAGGCCCAGGAGCACGCCGTCTTCCAGCGGTAGCGCGCCGCCGGACAGCGAGGTGCCGGAGCCGCGCGGCACCACCTTGATGCCCTGCGCTGCACAATATTTCAGGACGAGCGAAACCTGCTCGGTCGTGTCGGGCAGCACCACGACCATCGGCGGCTGCCGATAGGCCGTCAATCCGTCGGATTCATAGGCCCGCATCTCGGCAGGCGTATCGATCACGCCCTCGCCCGGCACGATTGCGCGCAATGCAGCCACGATCTCAGCGCGGCGCGCGAGCACGGCCTGGTCGCTCGCGGGCATCATGATGGCCATAACATTTCCTTCATGGCATATCCTTCCGGCCAAGGCGGCACGATCGATTTGTCGCGGGAAATCAACCACGTCCGCGGTGGTTTGGGTAGGCCATCCGAAAGTCGGATCGACGATCTTGCGCGAGTTCGCTCTGGGACAAGTAGGAAATCGTGAAACCTGCCATGGTTTGGCGGCTTGTCCAATCCGAGCAGGCCTGCCAAAACCGGCAGGTCCGACCATTGCCGATCAGGCATGCAACTGACCAGCCCCCAGGGAAGAGACGAAGAGCACCCGATGACAAAACTGATTTTTGGCGCCTTGACCATCCTCACCGCGATTGCCACCGCACCTGCCGCGATGGCGCAGGATGCCGCGGCCGGCAAGTCTTCGTTCAACAAATGCCTGGCCTGTCACGCGATCGGCGAAGGCGCCAAGAACAAGGTCGGCCCCGAGCTCAACGGCCTCGACGGCCGCAAGTCCGGCACCGCGCCGGACTACAATTACTCCGACGCCAACAAGAATTCCGGCATCACCTGGAACGAGGCGCAGTTCAAGGAATACATCAAGGACCCCAAGGCCAAGATCCCCGGCACCAAGATGGCATTCGCCGGCATCAAGAACGAGACCGAGATCAACAATCTCTGGGCCTACGTGTCGCAGTTCGACAAGGACGGGAAGGTCAAGCAGTAAGCGGCGGAACGGCGGCCGCTAATCGGCGGCCGCCTGCGCCGGCGCGATTTTCCCGATCATCATCTCGATCTCCGTCTTCACGAGATCCGGCACCGCGTTCTGCACCATGTGGCCGAGATCGGGCAGCACGATCAGCTTGGCATTCTGCACGGCGGCGGCGAACGGGCGCGCGTGAATGGCGGTCTTCACCGTCTTGTCGGGCTCGCCGGCGATGATCGTGACCGGCGCCGATATCTCGCCGTAGCGCGCGACCTGCGCGGCGACCGCTTCCTTCAGCGTCACCAGATCATAGGCATTGGCGATGAACTCGCGCGGGCGCAGCAGTAGCGGCGTCGCGGAGTCCTGCACGAAACCTTCCGGCATCATTTGCGGCAGGAAGACGTTGCGCGCGCCAGGCTCGCTCAGGAAGTAGCCCAGCGGCAGGGTTATGGTGTAGGCGAGCAGCGGGCCGATCACGGGCGTTGCGATGATCTCGTTGTAGCGGCCGACGCCGCCGCGCCAGGGATGGGTGACGGGCGCGAGCATCACAAGGCCCGCGACGCGGCCGGGATGATCGAGCGCCAGCCGCGCGCCGAGCGCGCCGCTCCAGGAATGCACCACGAAGACCGCGCGATCGATCCCGAGCTTGCCAAGCGCCTCATCGATCATCCGCGCCTGCACCTCCGGCGTCGAATCCTGCCGCCGCGCCCGCGTGCTCCAGCCGTGGCCGGGACGGTCGATCAGGATGACGCGATGATCCCTGGCAAGGAGGTCGCCGAGCGGCCGCCGCATCGCTTCGAGGTTGGAGCTCGCGCCGTGCAGCATCACGATCGGCAGGCCCGGATCGTGCGGGCCGATATCGACGAGGTGAAGCACGGCGCCATCGACCTCGATCATCCGGCCCTGCGGTGGAAAGGCGCGTTGCACGGCGAGGACGCCGGCCTGCGTGACCAGCGCCAGCAGAACCAGCGCGGTCACGACTGACATCACGATCATGGATGGAATCCGGGCGATCCAGGGCACAGGGCAGTTACGCGGCTTACGGGCGGCAGTTTCGCCCGGGGAGCCCCCGCGCTCCACTTGAAATGGCGGGGCTGTGGATATGTGCATAATTCAAGCGGGAAAAACGCAACGAAATCAATACCGCTCCCCGAAGCACGCAGGCTTCGAAACAGCTTCATGCCGTCGTCATCGCGGCTTCCTTATAATCGCCACGGTCGGTTCCGCCATTTAGACGCGGGTGGGCGCCGATCGTGCTCGCAACCCTCGGGGATGCGGGAAAGACCGGCAGGATTTATCCTGATTTGAACCGGAGAATTTCGATGAGCCTGAGATCCAAAGACACTGCGATCGACGAGATCGTGGCAAGCTGCCACGGCGACCTGCGCGGTGCCGTGCGCGCGCTGCTGCTGATCAACGAGCACCTCGAGACGGAGCTGGCAAAGGCCTACGCCGCAGCGGTCGATCGCGGCCTCGCCGAGCGTGAAGGCAGCGTTTTGCACTAGGTCGCTGTCGACCTAGTTCGTGGTGTCCTCGTCCTTTTCCTCGTCAGCCGTGGGTGCGGGACAGGCGCGGATGGTCGAACGGGCAAGCTTGGCGTCGGCCTTCGACTTGTAGGGACCGTCCCCGAACCAGACGTCGCCGATGATCACGGGATTGCTGGTCACGATGTTGCATTGTCCGGTGGCGCGGTTGCCGACCACCCAGAACAGTCCGTCGGCAAGGCTCGCCGTGCTCGATGCCAACAGCAACATACCTGCAAAGATCAAACGCTTCATGGCTGTGCTCCCGCGATGAAGGTAGGCCTGCGGCGGGGCCACCCATACCCCTCGTAACGCGGCGCGTGTCATCGTGGTTAATCGGCTAGCGCCGCATTCGCTCGAGCAATGATCGACTTGTCCGCTAAATGTCGCGGCCTTCGACCTTCTCGGTCAGCGCCTTGACCTGATCGGGGATCTTCTCGAGGTGCGGATTGACGGCGAGCGCCTTGCGGTAGGCCTCAAGCGCACGCTTTTCGTCGCCGACTTCCTGCATGATCATGCCGAGGCCTGCGAGCGCGCCGAAATGGCGGGGCTCGCGGATCAACACCTCGCGAATGTCGGCGAGCGAGCGGCCATAATCGTTCTGCATGTAGTAGAGCGTCGCGCGACGATTCCAAGCTTCGATGTAATCGGGCCTGAGCTTCACGACCGAATCCAGCAGCTTGATCGCAACCTCGATCTTTTTTGCGTCGACCGCCGTCTTGGCCCGCGCCATCAGCAGTGCCGCGGTGTCGCTCGGGGTCTGGATCCAGATCGCCCAGATCCGCGCCTCGACGTGCTTGGCGCTGGCCTCGTCGGGCGCAGCTTTCAGCGCGCCGAACAGGAAATCGAGATTCTTGGTGCGATCGACCTTGGGCAGCTTGGCCGGCGCTTCCGGAAGTTTCTTCTGCTTGCCGGGCGGGGCCGGCGGATCAGCCTGCGCCAGCGCCGGAGCAAGTCCGGCGGCTCCCAGCACAAGAGCCAGACACAGGGTGCGCGCGACGAGGAATCTCACTGCCATGGTCGAAGTCTAAACGCGCAAAGCCGCCCTTGCAAAGCAGGGCGGCGTCAAACTCGTGTGAGACCGTGGTCTTGCGGGCGCGCGGGCGTCCGGCAGGGCGATATCAGCCCTGACGCGCCTTGAAACGGCGCTGCACCTTGTTGATCACATAGACCCGGCCCTTGCGGCGGACCAGGCGGTTGGCGCGATGGCGACCGCGCAGCGATTTCAGCGAGTTACGGACCTTCATGGCAGAATCCTGAACGTTCGAAAGGCCGTGTTCGGCACTACCGTTTCGGCACGCGCGAATGAGGCAAAATGAGATTTTCCCGCTGGCGGACCGACCGCCCGGGACGGGGCAGTTCTTAAGGCATGGGAGGACCGGATGTCAATGTTAACTGCCCCGATCCCACCCAGCAAATTCTGGAAAACAACCCCATGCAAAGTAGAAGCGGCCGGATCGGCCCAATCTCGGCGCGGGAGGACGCCTGTACTACAACGCCTTGTCCCACAATGCCTTGCCAAATTCGTTATATCATATAATCAATTCGGCAACCCGTCGGGAGGAAACCCATGCCGAAGCTGAAGCTGCCCAATATCGACGACGTCGTCGCCATCGATATCCACACCCATGCCGAGGAGCCCTGCGGCACCCACCCCGACGACGGCTATGACGACTTCCAGGCTCAGATGGCGGACTATTTCAAGTCGCCGCACAAGCATCCGCCGACCGTGCCGGAGACCGCCGCCTACTATCGATCCAAGAACATCGCCGCCGTGATCTTCCCGGTCGATGCCGAACGCGAGACCGGCTTCCGCCGCTACAAGAATGAGGAGATGCTGGAGATCGCCGCCGACCATCTCGACGTCCTCATCCCCTTCGTCTCGATCGATCCGCACAAGGGCAAGCTCGGGGTGCGCGAGGCGCGCAAGCTGATCGAGGAATACGGCGTGCGCGGCTTCAAATTCCACCCGACCATGCAGGGCTTCTACGCCAACGACCGCATGGCCTATCCGCTCTACGAAGAAATCAACAATGGCGGCGCGATCGCGCTGTTCCACACCGGCCAGACCGGCGTTGGCTCGGGCATGCCCGGCGGCATGGGCATGCGGCTGAAATATTCCAACCCGATGTACATGGACGACGTCGCGGCCGACTTCCCCGACCTCAAGATCATCCTCGCCCATCCCTCCTTCCCCTGGCAGGAGGAAGCACTGTCGGTCGCGACCCACAAGCCGAACGTCTATATCGACCTCTCGGGCTGGTCTCCGAAATATTTCCCGCCGATCCTGGTGCGCTACATCAACTCGATCCTGCAGGACAAGATGCTGTTCGGCTCGGACTGGCCGGTGATCACACCGGACCGCTGGCTGTCGGATTTCGCCAAGATCGAGATCCGCGACGAGATCCGGCCGAAGGTGCTGAAGGCGAACGCGCGGAAGCTGCTGGGGATCTAGGGGCGATCCCGTCAGCGCATCGAGGGCTTCGACGCTGCTATCGAAGCCCTCACGCTCAGGCCCTCAAGGCCTAAGACTTGAGCGGATGCCGCCGCGCAGGTCTAAATCGCGGATGGCGGCCTTGTCGCGCTGAATCCGACGGCCGCGTTATGCGATCAGTTCACGCTTGCCAGATAGCCCGCCAAGATTGTCCGGCTTTCGCTGAGCGTCTCGATACGTTCATCGATCAGGCCGACCTGCTGCGTGAGTATTTTTCGCAGCTCGTTGCATGGCGTGAAAGCTGGATCGTTGTTCCTGACGCAGGGAAGCAAGCGCTTGATGGTTTCGAGTGTCATCCCCGCGCCGCCGAGCATCTTGATGCGCCGTACGGTTTCCTCTTCGGCCGGGCCATAGTCGCGATAGCCGGAGTTCGTCCGCAGCGGCGCAAGCAGTCCTTCGCCTTCGTAGTAGCGCAGCATTCTGACGCTGACCCCCGTCCGCCGGGAGAGTTCGCCGATTTTCATCTGAAGCCTCTTGACCCTGACAGCACTGTCAGACCTTACAGACTTTGCTCGTCCAAGTGAATCCACTTGTGAAGGGAGCCAACGATGAAAGCCTACCATTTGAATGCTGGTGCTGGCCGCCTTGCGCGCGCCGAAATCAGCAAACCTGAACCCGCCAATGGCGAGGTCCGCATGCGGGTCGAAGCGGCAAGTCTGAATTACCGCGACCTCCTGATCCTCGACCGCGCAGGCCAAGGCGAGTTCAACGGCCGCGTGCCACTCTCCGACGGTGCGGGTGTCGTTGACGCCATCGGCGCCGACGTCGCGCAATGGCGGCTCGGAGACCGCGTCGCTGCATCGTTCTTCCGCGACTGGATCTCGGGGCCGTTCAAGTCCAGCTATATTCCGTCATCCCTCGGTGGCAACACGATGGACGGAATGCTGGCTGAGTATGTCGTGCTGCCGGCAACCGCGCTGGTCTCGGTGCCGGCACATTTGTCTGCGGTGGAGGCCGCGACCCTGCCCTGCGCCGGCGTCACGGCTTTCCACGGCCTGATCGCACGCGGCGGGATGCGCAAAGGCGACACGCTGCTGGTCCAGGGAACAGGCGGCGTTGCGCTGTTCGGTCTTCAATTCGCATCCGCCCTGGGAGCGCGTGCGATCGTGATATCCTCCTCGGACGAAAAACTCGCCCGCGCCAAGACGCTGGGCGGCTCGATCCTCATCAACTACCGCGATACGCCTGACTGGGATGTCGCCCTGATGAAGGCAACGGATGGCGCAGGGGCCAGTCATATCCTCGAACTCGGCGGTCCCGGCACTTACGACCGATCGCTGCGATCGGTCGCTTCAGGTGGCAAGATCGTCCAGATCGGGGTTTTGACGGGTTTCGGCCCCAAGCCCGACCTCGCGCGCCTTCAGTGGGAGAATGCCGACATCATCGGCGTCACCGTCGGATCGGTGGAACACTTTGCCGCGATGAATCGCTTCCTGACCGAACATGCGATCCACCCGATCGTCGATCGGATCTACGAATTCGACGACGTCCCCGAAGCATATGCGCACCTGCGGACCGGCTCACATTTCGGCAAGATCGTGATCAGATTCTAGAAAACAGAGGCCCAAGTCGCTATTGCGTCTTGGACCGATTTCGCGGCGCCTTGTATAGTCCGTGGACCGCAACGATCCCGGAGGACAGGTCAATTGAGCCTCAAAGCCGTTGTCTTCGATGCCTACGGAACGCTCTACGACATCCAGTCGGTCGCGGAGACCACCGAGGATGCGTTTCCCGGCTACGGTGAGATCATCACGCAAATCTGGCGGATCAAGCAGCTCGAATACACCTGGCTGCGCTCGCTGATGGGGCGCTACCAGGATTTTGCCGCCGTCACGCGCGACTCGCTTGCCTATACGCTGCGCGTGCTCGGGCTCGCTTACGAGAACGAGGCATTCGAGCGCGTCGTCGAGAAGTACCTGCATCTCGATCTCTATCCGGATGCGACCGCAGCGCTCACGGCTCTGAAACCGCGAAAACTCGCCATCCTCTCCAACGGCAGTCCGGACATGCTGAATGCGCTCGTGCGCAACTCCGGTCTCGACGCCCTGCTCGACGCCACGATCAGCGTCGACGCGAAGAAGATCTTCAAGCCGAGCCCGGAAGCTTACATGCTGATCGGCGAGATGCTCGGCACCGCGCCGGACGAGGTGCTGTTCGTCTCCTCCAATCCCTGGGATGTCGCGGGCGCGAAAGCGTTCGGACTGAACATTGCATGGATCGAACGGGTGTCGCCCGAGGCGATGGCGCTGGCTTGCGTCGAGAACGAACTCGTGGCACCGCTGACGATGTTCAAGGCGATCCGCACCCAAATGGACGAACTCGGCTTTGCGCCGGATCATCGTGTCCGGGCGCTCTCGGAGCTGCCAGGGATTGCTTAGACATCGCCGCCCGCCCATAAGTCTGGAATGAGCCGATCTGAATGAGCCTTCAATCCGTTCGCGATTTTTTCGCTGAAAAAGCCCCCGACATCACCGTTATCGAATCCCCGATCAGCTCCGCCACCGTGCCGCTGGC
The DNA here is from genome assembly GCF_055807555.1 of Bradyrhizobium sp. Ken64. Lineage (NCBI taxonomy): Bacteria > Pseudomonadati > Pseudomonadota > Alphaproteobacteria > Hyphomicrobiales > Nitrobacteraceae > Bradyrhizobium > Bradyrhizobium sp. Ken64. The sequence continues at coordinate 283,286 of NZ_JBVVPA010000001.1, forward strand.
CGCCGAGGCCTATGGCGTCGAGCCCGGAATGATCGCCAAGACGCTGTCGTTGCGGATCGGCGAGCGCGTCATCCTGATCGTCGCGGCCGGCACCTCGCGCATGGACAACAAGAAGGTGAAGGCGGCGTTCGGCGGCAAGCCGAAGATGCTGGGGCTGGAAGAGGTCGCGGAGGTCACCGGCCACGAGGTCGGCGGTGTCTGCCCGTTCGGACTGAAGGCGCCGCTGCCGGTCTATTGCGACGTCTCGCTGAAAGCCTTCGACGTGGTGGTGCCGGCCGCCGGCTCGACCCATAGCGCGGTGCGCATCACGCCGGAACGGATGGCCGAGCTGACCGCAGCGGAATGGGTCGATGTCTGCGAGGTCAGGCCGTAAGGCAGCTGCGGGATGCCTGATGCATTTGCCGGTCAGGGAGGCTAATGTACGGACCATGCCCGACGATAAGGTCAAACGGCGGCTGACCACCGTGCTATGCGCTGATGTGCACGGCTATTCTCGTCTCATGGAAGCAGACGAGGCGGGAACGCTGGAGACACTCCGCCGCTACCGCACGGCCATCGCGCGATTGGTGGAGCGCCATGACGGCGGATCGTGAATACCTGGGGCGATGCTGTCATCGCCGAATTCGCTAGCGTCGTCGAAGCCGTGCAGTGTGCGGTCGAGATTCAGCAGGAAATTTCCAACCAGGATTCGGGCCCACCTCCCCCGATGCGGTTTCGCATCGGCATCAATCTCGGCGATGTGATGGTGGATGGTTCCGACCTCTACGGAGACGGGGTCAATATCGCGGCGCGTCTGCAGGAACTTGCCGAGCCCGGCGGCATCGTGATCTCCAGCTCCGCCTATGATCAGGTGCACAACAAATTATCTGTTGGCTTCGACTGCCTCGGCCAGCGTCCAATGAAAAACATTGCGCCCGTGACCAGCTATCGTGTGACCATGAGCGGCCAAACCGCTCAAGCACGGAGCTTTCCGCCTGGCGAACGCCTGACGTCTCAGACCGCAATGGCGGGCTCGCAAACTGACGCAGCGCGCCGCGACAGATCCGAGTCATCCAATTGGATGGGCTTCGTTTCAGACGGGCTGGCGAAGCTGCCCCGCCCGGTTGCGGCGGCCCTCACGGTGTCGGCCTTTCTGATTCTGATCAATATTTTCACCGGCATGCACAAGATCTGGTTCCATTGGCCGGTGGCAGCTTTGCTCTTCGGCGCCATCATGCGGACGGCGCTCCGGGATCGACCTGAGTCGGGCGGCAAGGGCGAGCGCTGAACGAGGCGGCACAACCGCATCTTCGCGCCCACTGCTGTGCGCGCGCCCGGATCATGCCTTGGGCAGCACTAATCGTCGCTATCGTCATAAGGCCGCGGCTGCGCTTGCGGAGGTGGTGGCAGCACATTGTTGTATCGCGGCGCCGGCGCCACGCGGTTGCCCGGAACCTGCTGCTGCGGGGGCATCTGGTTGTTGGACTGGAACACCGCGCGACAACCGCTGGAGAGCTGCGGCGTGTTCTGCCGCAAGCAGGCCGTGATGCGGCTCACGTCAGGAATCTGGTCGCTACACAGCCGCCACACATCCGGCGTGCAGGCCATCTGCTGCTCCATGGTTCCGCGATACTCTTCAGCGGATGCAACGCCCTGCGCGACGATGCCCCCAATCGCAAGCGCCACACCCAGCGCAATCCGCTCTGTTCGCATGTCCGATTCCTTCGCGAGTCTCTCAAATTCTGTTCAATCAATGAGACGCGGAGAGGTTCTGGACCAACAAAAAATTGTGAAAACGGGCCAGGAACCTATTGGACCTTGCCGATCTTCTTGACCGCCGTAATCAGCCGCGCGCTGTCGACCGCCACGAACTCGGCGAACGCCGGCGCGTCCTGATAAGCGACGAGACTGCCCGACGTTTCGAAGGCCTTGAGCACGTCCGGGCTCGTCATCACCTGCGCCATCGCCTCGCGCAGGCGAGTCGCGATCGGTGCAGGAAGAGCATTCTGTGCAAAGAGTCCGGCCCAGATGTACATCTCGACGTCCTTGTAGCCGAGCTCCTGGAACGTCGGCACATCGGGGAAGCTTGCGATTCGCTTGGCGCCGCAATTGCCGAGCACGCGCAGCTTGCCGTCCTCCACTTGCGGCTTCAGCGTTCCCGGTGCGGCGGCGATCGCCTGCACGGTGCCGCCGAGCAGCGCGGTCAGTGCGGGACCTGCGCCGCGAAATGGCACATGCAGCAGCTTGATGTCGGCGCTGTTTGCGAACATCTCCATCGCCACATGCAGCGTGCCGTAAGGCCCCGACGAGCCATAGGTGATCTGGCCGGGGCGCTTCCTGGCGTCCTCGACGAAATCCTGCGCCGTCTTCCACGGCGCCGAGGCCGGCACAGCGAGCAGCGTGGGATCGGCCAGCACCCGTGCGATCGGCATGAACTGCGAGAGCTCGTAGGCGACCGGACGGTCGAACAGCCGGTCGGCCTCGGGCAGCACTGCAAGAGAGGACAGCGTCATCAGCAGCGTGTAGCCGTCAGGCTCGGCGCGCGCCGCCGCGGCATTGCCGACGGATCCACCGCCACCGCCGGCGCGGTTGTCGACGATGACCGCCTTGCCGAGGATTCGCTCCAGCGCCTGTGCGACGGGACGGGCCGCGAGGTCCGCCTGGCCGCCGGCCGGAAACGGCACGATCATGGTGACGTTGCGAGAGGGATAGGTTTGCGCGAAAGCCGCACTCGACAACACAGGCAACAACGGCAATGCGGCAGCGGCGCGCAGGACATCGCGTCGATCCATGGCAGACTTCCTCCCCCTGTTTTTTTGTGTCGCTGCCAACCTAGCGTGACCGTCCACAAGAACAAGCCGCGCGGCGGGATTAACGAAGCATTAGCCATGTTCCGCCCGGTCAGGAACGCCCCCCGGACTCTACCGTTGCCTCCCAGGGAGTGGAGCGATGAATAGACTTCAGACCATTGACGTGGCGCTGGACGAGATGCTGGTGAATCTCGCCGCTATCGTCCTGCGGCTTTCAAAGCCCGAATTGACGCGAACGCCGGAAGCGCGCCGCGCCTTGGCGCAATCCGTGCATCAATACGCGGTCTGCGCGAAGCGCTCGCGCGACCCGCGTGTTCATGATTTGAAGTCGCAACTGGAGGAAACGCTGAAGCCGAACTTGCGCGTGGTCGCGAAGGATGGCGTGAAGGTGTCTTAGTCGTACTACTGGGCGATATGCCGTAGGGTGGGCAAAGGCGCAAAGCGCCGTGCCCACCAATCATTCGCCGAAGTGTCCTGCGATGTCACGCGCATCCCCTCCCCAATCCATAGGAAGGGCGCCTTGATCAACATAGCGATGGAAGCTGCTGAAAGACCAATCGCGCACACGCGCGACGAGGCCATGCTTCACAGGATTGAAATGTATGTAATCAACGTGCCGCTCCAAGTCAGCATCGTCGCGAATTGCGTGCTCCCAGAACCGGCGTTGCCAAATGCCCTTCTCTCGCTTCCTCGATTTACTGATTGAACGCTCGCCGATCTCCAAGCCTCGCGAAAAGCTGCCCTTGATCAGATTCCATCGCGACGAAAAGTCGGCGTCATCCTCAGGCAACGCCCAGATCGCATGGAGGTGGTCCGGCAAGATACAGATAGCGACGGTCTCGAACGGCCGGCGTTGCACGACCGTTCGGTAAATCTGGCGTAGGCGATCAACCTGGTCGACGAGTAGCGTACTTGACCGATCGGCTAGCACGACGGTGAAGAAGAACATGTTGCCTTGCGCTCGGCGATACTGAGGCACTTGCGGTCCCTCGCATGAATTGGTGGGCACGCTTCGCTTTGCCCACCCTACGGCACCTACGCTGTTCGCTCGCTCTTCTTTGCCCGCTGCTTGCACGTACCGGGCAGCTTGGCCGCGAGAAAATCGCCGAGCGCCTCGACGCGTGCGGGGCGCGGGCCGCCAGGTGGCGTCACCAGATGCACGGCGCCTTCGGGCTGCTTCCAGTCCTTCAGGATCACCTCGACGTCGCCGGAGGAGATGGCGTCACCGACGATGAATTCCGGAAGGTCTGCGATGCCGAAGCCGGCGATCAGCGCCGGCATCACCGCTTCGCCGTTGTTGACGCGGAGCTGGCCGCCTGGGCGTACACTCGCCTGCTCGCCGGCCGCATTGGTGTAGTGCCAGACGTTCGGCGTAGAGAGATAGGTATAGCTGAAGCATTTGTGCGCGGCCAGATGCATCGGATGCGTCGGTCGTCCCTCGCGCTTCAGATAGGACGGCGCAGCTACCGTAAAGCGCGGCATCGTGAAGAGCCGCCGCGCAATCAGCGAGGAGTCCGGCAGCCGTGCGATCCGCACTGCCATGTCAAAGCCCTCGCCGATCAAATCGATGGTCGCATCGCTCAGATGCAGATCGACCGAGACCTCTGGATAAGCCTCGAAGAACCCCGGCAGCAACGGCGCCACCGCCTTGATCCCGAACGACATGGGCACAGCGAGCCGCACCAGGCCCCGCGGCGCGACCGACTGCGCCAGCGCCTCGTTCTCCGCCGCCTCGCCGTCGGACAGCAGTCGCGTCGCACGCTCGGCGAGCTTGTGCCCGGCGTCGGTCAGCGCGAGCCGGCGTGAGGTGCGGTTGAACAGCCGGGCGCCGAGCCGCTCTTCGAGGCGCGTAACCGCCTTGGACACCGTCGCCTTCGACATCGCGAGCTCGCCCGCGGCCCCCGCAAACGACCGTAATTCCACGACTTTTGCGAAAATCGCGAGTGCCTCGAAATCGGGGAGTTTGGCCATGAAAGCGGATCCAATTGGGCTTCTTAAGGAAACAATGTGTTTCGACAGTTTCTATTTCTATACCACAGGCGGAGGCTTATCCAAGGGTCATCAGAAATTCAGGACTGGAGAAATCCAATGACCAAGAAGCTCTCAGGCAAGGTTGCCCTCGTCACCGGCGGCTCGCGCGGTATCGGCGCGGCCTCCGCCCGCGCACTCGCCGATGAAGGTGCTGATGTCGCCATCAGCTATGTCGCCTCTCCCGAAAAGGCGGAGGCGGTCGTCACCGAGTTGAAGGCCCGGGGCGTCAAGGCCCGCGCCTTCAGGGCGGACCAGGCTTCGGCCAAGGACGTGACGCAGCTCGTCAACGATGTCGCAAAGGAGTTCGGCCATCTCGACATCCTCGTCAACAATGCCGGCGTCGCGAGCGGCGGCGCGATCGACGATGCCAATGCCGACACCGAGGCGCTCGCCCGCCAGGACGCCGTCAACGTGCATGGCGTGATCGCGGCGATCCGTGCCGCTTCGCAATTGATGGGCGAAGGCGGCCGCATCGTCACCGTCGGCTCGATGCTCGCCGACCGCGCCTCGTTCCCCGGCCTTGCGGACTACGTCGCCACCAAGGCGGCCGTGGTCGGTTACACCAAGGGCGCAGCGCGCGACCTCGGCCCGCGCGGCATCACCGTGAATGTGGTGCAGCCCGGCTCGATCGACACCGACATGAACCCGAAGGACGGCGGCGAGTTCGCCGAGACCCAGCGCAAGCAGCACGCGTTGCAGCGCTTCGGCCGCCCCGAGGAAGTCGCCGCCGGAATCGTCTTCCTCGCAAGCCCGGAAGCCTCCTTCGTCACCGGCACGGTGCTCAACGTCGACGGCGGTTTCGGCGCCTGATCAAGGCGCCACCCGCTCAAACAAGGAATTACGCAGATGATCGAACTCAGACCCTTCGCAAAGCTCGGCGGCGCCGATCACGGTTGGCTCAACGCCAAGCATCATTTCTCCTTCGCAAGCCATTATGACCCCGACAACATGGGTCACGGCGCCTTGCGGGTGTGGAACGACGACGAGATCGCGCCGAACACCGGCTTTCCAGCCCATCCCCACGCCAACATGGAAATCATCACCTATGTGCGCGAGGGCGCGATCACCCATCAGGACAGCCTCGGCAACGAGGGACGCACCGAAGCGGGCGACGTGCAAGTGATGAGCGCCGGCAGCGGCATCCGCCACTCCGAGTACAATCTCGAGCCGACCAAGACACGCATCTTCCAGATCTGGATCGAGCCGACCGCACGCGGGGGACAGCCAACCTGGGGCTCGAAGCCTTTTCCGAAAGGAGATCGCTCGGGCAAGCTCGTCACCATCGCGAGCGGCTTCGAGCATGACACGGACGCGCTGCCGATCCGCGCCGATGCGCGGGTGCTCGCCACCACATTGAAGGCGGGCGAGAGCGCGGAATACGTGCCGCACAAGTCACGGCACCTCTATCTGGTGCCCGCGGCGGGGTCAGTCGAGATCAACGGCGTGCGCGTCAACGCCCGCGACGGCGCCGCGATCCGCGACGAGGAAACGCTGAAGATCACGGCACTGGAAGATTCCGAGATCGTGCTCGTTGACGCGGCTTAGCAACACCTTCGTCATGGCGGGCTTGCCCCGGCATGACGCTCCCGACACCGACGCATCAAATCTGCATCCAACGGAGATCATCATGACCAAAGTTCTCGTCCTTTACTATTCCGCGTATGGCCACATCGAAGCGATGGCCAATGCCGTTGCCGAAGGCGCCCGCGAAGCCGGTGCCACCGTCGACATCAAGCGCGTGCCCGAACTGGTGCCGGCCGAGGTCGCCAAGGCGTCCTATTACAAGCTCGACCAGGCCGCCCCCGTCGCCAAGATCGAGGACCTCGCCAATTACGACGCGATCATCGTCGGTACCGGCACCCGCTTCGGCCGCATGGCCTCGCAGATGGCGAACTTTCTGGACCAGGCCGGTGGGCTCTGGGCCAAAGGCGCGCTGCACGGCAAGGTCGGCGGCGCCTTCACGGCGACCGCGACCCAGCATGGCGGCCAGGAGACGACGCTGTTCTCGATCATCACCAACCTGTTGCATTTCGGCATGGTCGTGGTCGGCCTGAACTACGGCTTTGCCGGCCAGATGAAGCTCGACGAGGTCACCGGCGGCGCGCCTTACGGCGCCACCACCATCACCGGCGGCGACGGCAGCCGCCAGCCCAGCGCCAACGAGCTCGCCGGTGCGCGCTATCAGGGCCGCCAGATCGCGGAGACAGCCAGGAAGCTGCACGGCTGAGCGCGGTTAAGCTTTACGTCCGAACCACTGCATGGCAGGTGCGATCTGGGCGGCATTCTCTTCTGGGGATGCCGCCCCATCTCTGTGGTCAGGATATTTCACGACAAGCGATACGAATGGCTTTCGAACTCTTGTTGATCGCGCAGATGATCCGCAGGCCCGCTCAGGCGCTGGCGCGGCGCTGGTATTGCCGCAGCCTGTTCAGGGCCTCACGCGGCCGCTTTCACTGTGCCGGCTGCGCGAAGTCATGATGTTCTAGCCACTAGGCCTGCGTGATGTCCGCGCGGGGCTTGATGGGCGCAGTCGCGACAGGCGCTGGTGCCGTCGACAGCCACCAGCCGTCACCGGCGAACCAGCAGGTCTCGTCGGGAGCGCCCTCTCTCCGCAACGACCGCACGCCCTCCCATCCCCCTGCGAACGCCTCGGCCAGTCGCCGGGCGGCATCGGCATCCTGCAGTCCCGCGCAGCCGATGAATTGGGCCCGCCCGAGGAATTTGGCGGGCCAGACCGCACCGTCGTCCGGGCGCGTGATCATCAGCATGCCGCCGAGCATGCCTTCGGGCGCGAGCGGAAACACCAGCCGCCCGCCGGGCCGGAGCGCATCGAGCCATTCGATGGCCGGCTGCGCCGCGCCCGCGCAGACATAGACCACGTCGGCTTTGGGCAGATCGGACGCCACGCCCGAACGTTCCCGCACATCCACATGGACGATCTCCTTCAGATTCTCGCGCGCGAATCCCGCCAGACGTTCGTCGATCTCGTAGGCATGGACGTGGCCGCCGGGGCCGACGAGATGCGCGAGGATCGCGGTGTAATAGCCGCTCCCCGCGCCGATCTGGATCACGGTCTCGCCTTCCTTTACCGCGCAACCGCTGAGCCAATAGGCGTGCGCGCCGGGCATCCCGATGTTGAGACTCCGCGTGCTGTCGAGCGCAAGCAGCGTGTTCTGATAGAGGTAGGCGGGATCATCATCGGGCGTCGCGACATAGGGGTGACCGCCGAGAGAGATCGACCACGGTCCAGGCCCGACGAACGGCTCGCGCCTGACGGTGCGAAAGGCTTCCTCGATACGGGGGTCCGCGGCCCTCGCCGCGGCGCAGATCAATTGCGCATAGAATGCGCGATATTTTGCCGAACGATCTTCCATGTCGCCTCCGGGAAACAGGCGACGATAACACAGCGATTGCGATAATCGAGTGACCCTGCAATCCAGGGCAGCGCGTCAGCGCGCCCTCTTGCCCATCGCCTGCGCCGCAAAGGCGGCGAGCCTGGGGTGACGGCGCAGGCCCTGCGCGACATGGTCACGCCACGCGAAGGGCATGCCGCGCCAGGAGAGCGCGACGCTGACATCGATCAGCGGCAGCGGCTCGGCGCCGAAGCGGCGCTTGTAATCCTGGTTGCCGATGCTGAGGTCGAAACGGCGCACGCCGTCCGCATGCAGGGCCGCCATGGTGCGCTCGGTCACGAGCAGTCCCGGCGAGCAGCTCGACCACGAATCGCCGGCATGGCTGATGCGCAGGAGAAAATAGGTCGCACCGAACCTGACGCCAAGTGTGGTGGCGACGACGGCCTCGCCGCAGACCAGCGCCGAAATGACGGCGTAACCGTTCGCGACGCCCCGACGCGCGACCTCGCGATAAAACTGCGCATGGGTTTCGTCGTTGAGGACGAAGCGCGAGCCGAGCTTTCGCATGCGCGCCTGCTGCTGGACATCCATCACGTCCAGCAGCTCGCGCGCACGCGCGACACCGGTGGCGATCTCGAATCGCGCGCCGGCGTGACGATTGAAGACGCGCCAGCAGCGTGGCATCTGCATGCGCTTGATCGAGGCCTGGTAATCTTCATAGTCGTCGCCGGTCAGCACGAGGTTGCCGTTGAGCGAGCAGGATCCGATCTGGCCGAGCGACACCAGCGGGTTCGGCCTGCCGCCGATCTGGGCCGGCATCTTCTTCAGGCGGAGCAGATCGAAGCGGTCCGGCAATGCGCGCAATGCGTCGATCAGCGCCTTGCCGATCGCATCCGCCGCCGCCGCGTCCAACGCGGCATCGAGCGCCAGGATCGGCGCGTTGTTGTCGGAGACGCCGAAATCGGCGAATTCGACGATGCGGATGCCGCGCCTGAGGTGGCTGATCATCGGCACCATTGCGATGTCCCTGCCGGTCGTGGCATCGGAGATCAATGCAATCAGCGGCGAGAGATCGTGGAACGCCTCGTACCAGGCGCCGAGCCAGCAGCCATGCTGGAATGCAGTGCGATGGCCTGCGTTCAGGCGCGATGCGGCCCGCTCCCAGTCACGCACGAAATCGACCGCGATTCCCGACGTGCTGGACACAAGACCATCTGGTTGCTCGACGCTGAGGATCGTCATCCGCGGGACATACGATTACTGGGTGCCTCCGGATAGATTATGTTTGGTCGCGGCCACAACTGACCTCACCGCTTATCGTTAAGCCGATGCCACTGCGGCGGCACCGACTGCGACATGTCATCCGGTTCCGTTTCCGCGACGCATTGGAACCTGGCCAGGAAGTACAGGCCGGCCACGGCAACGGCGAACATGAACCAGATCGGATTCTGCCGTTCGAGCAGGAAGGTCTCGGTGGCCCCGTAGTACAGGCCGAACAGCCATACGGTCAGGAACAGCTTTGCCAACGCACCGCTGCGGTTGTGAGTTCGGGCCGTCTGGAAATTGCCGAGCGGCGCGAGCACGAAGATGAGGATCACCAGCAACAGCCCCGGCACGCCGATGGTCACCGCGAGGTCGAGATAGCTGTTGTGGCTGTGCGCCGCGCTCGTCGCCCATTCGGCGCCCTGCGCGGTCTGCCGCGCGGTCACGTCGTCCCAGAACGCGGCGTAGCCGTGGCCGATGATCGGCTTCTCGGCGACAGCTGCAAGCGCGAACTCCCAGATGGCGGAACGGCCGGTGAAAGTGGGATCGAGCGGAAGCAGCCGCGTCATCGTCCCGAGCGCCGGGCTCAGGACGCTGCCAACCGTCAGCAGGTTCATCACGATCAGCGGCACGAAGCAGATGATCCGCTTCAGCCACAGGCTCGGCGTGACGCAGACCAGCGAGGCGAGCGCGTAGATTGCAAGACACAGCACCGACGACGTCTTGCCGCCGGTGAAGATCAGGAAGATTCCGGCCAGCGCGGCGATGGCCGGGCCCATCACGAACGAGCCGACAGCGGACAGGTAGATGCCGACATAGACCAAAATGGTCATCACCGGCGAGGCGATGTTCTTGTGGCCAAAGCTGCCGCGCCAGTCGCCGGCCAACTGCGGCTCGGTGACGTCGAGTGCAGTGTGCATCGAGTATTGCGGGGCCATGATGACGCCGAGATAGCAGAGTGCGAGCAATACGAGCGCGGCGCCGCCAAGACACAGATTGAAGCTGCGCTGCGTCGGCGGCAGCAACGGCAACAGCACCGCAAGCGACATCACGCTGGCCGCGAGCACGAAGCGCTGCATCGAGACTCCGCGATTCTCGGAGAAGACGATGTTGATCAACAGCCATCCGACCAGGCAGAGATGCAGCGGCGTCACCAGGGTCTTCAGCGCAGGCGCATCCGTTGCGGCGACGAACAGGACCGCGACCGCGGCCAGCAGGCCCCAGGCGACATAAGTGAGCGCCATCCGTCCGCCGACGACGGTGGTGACATCCTCGTTGCGCAGGTCAGGAAACGGATCGAGCGTCACCAGCACGAGGAGCAGGGCTGCGACCGCAACAAGGCAGCGCGCCGCCCGCACGGCGTTGAGCCTCGCAAGCCCATCGCGCAGGACGCCGCCGAACGATCGGACCTCGACATCGGTCATGTCAGTGGCGCTGCGATCCATGGCTCGAGGCTGGTGGTGAAGCCGGCGGAGCTCCAAGTCTTAGCCGATCCCTGTTAAGCATTCGTCAACCAGTCCGGCGGCGCTCTGCGGCACCGCTTGCTCCCGCACGATGCTCCGCGCGATCTCGTAATATTGAAGCGCACGCTGTTCCAGCGTGAGATTGTCGAGCACGAAGCCGCGCGGCTCGAAGGTATCGGCGGCGCACCCGGCCCAGAAATCATCCCAGCCCGCCTCAAACCCGGCGATGTCGACGAATTTGGCGCCGCAACGATCGTCCCAGTACGGCACCGACGACACCGGCGCGAACTGGACGCGATGCGGATAGTAGTCGGGGTCTCGCCACGGCCCGCCGGGATCCCAGGCGAGCACCGGCACGCCGCAAGACAATGCCTGCTGATAGGCGATGCCCTGGCTCTCGTTCTGGCACAGGAAGATCATCGCACGCGAATGCGCGAGCGCGGCCCGATAGTCTTCTTCCTTGTAGCTGCCGTAACGCAGCTCGGTGAACGAGCGGCCTTCCCTCGTGAGCCGGGCGCGGACGGGTTCGATCAGCTCCGCCGCGTAGCGATCGCGGTCCCAGTGCACCTTGTCGTAGATCAGGACGTCGACGCTCTTTTGCGACGTCGGCGACGGTGCCCAGAGATCCGTGTCGATGCCGATCGGCCAGGCCTCCGTGTCGGGCCAATGCGGCCGATACATCTCGGCGTACCATGGACCTGGCACCACGACCTTCTTGACCGGTAGGCGCCTGAACAGGTCGGGATCGTCGAGCGGATGATTGTGGGCGGCGACGCCGAGCAGGATCGGATTTTTCCAGGCGAACTTGTCGAGCAGGAAGGTGCGGCCGATGATGCAGGCGAGTTCGCCCGGATGCCGCGCGATGTAGCCGTAGTCGTTGACGCGATAGCGGATACCGAGCCGATCGAGCCCCGCACAGAGATTGAGGAACACGCGGAGCTGCCCGCTCATGCGCGGCTCGCCGAGCAGCATGCGACGCGCCATGCGCCGCAGATGCCGATCGCCGGGAAACCAGCGATCGTCCTTGTCCTCGTAGAACAGGTTGAGGACCATGTCGTCGGGATCGTAGTCGAATGTCTTTGCGGGCACTGGGATCCATCCGCGGCGGCCTGGTGCGCATTCTCGCATGGTACCGGCTGTCGCACTCTTCCAAATTTGCCACAGGCTTAATGCCGGCGGCTTAACGCTAATTGACGAAACCAACGCTGCGGCAGCCTTCGTGGCGACGCTTTTTTCCCAATGCGAGTATTATTCGCGACGGCCAAGGTTGCGCTCGATCGCATTGCCAACTCGCAGACGCGCCCTGGTTAACAGACGGTTAAAGGCGAGTCGTATCTTGATCACCGCGGAAGACATTCTCGAATTGCCCGCCACATCGCGTGTGGTTCCGGCGGCGCGCCTCCCGCTGCAGGTCGGCTCAACCACATCGGTGTCCGTCGTCATTCCGGCCAAGAATGTTGCGGCCTATATTAGCGAAACCCTCGCCAGCGCACTGGCGCAGGCCGAGGTCAGCGAAGTGATCGTCGTGGACGACGGCTCGACCGACGGCACCACCGCCATCGTCCATGCCATTCGTGACCCGCGACTGCGCCTGATGACCAACGGCGCAGCCGGCGTATCGGCAGCGCGCAATCTCGGCGCACAGCATGCGAGCAGCCAATGGCTGCTCTTCCTCGACGCCGACGATCGCCTGCGGCCCGGCGCGGTCGCGGCGCTGCTGGCGGCTGCGAGGGGTGCGCCGCGAGCGGTTCTCGTCTACGGCGACTACAACACGATCGACAGCGAGGGACGGCAGATCGGCCGTCGGGATCTGCTGAAAGGACGCCGCAAGCCGTCCGGCGACGTGCTGACGCGGCTCGCGGCCGGCAACTTCATCGTCAATGGCGGCATTGCGCTCGCACGTGCAGAGGCCTTCCGCGCCATCGGCGGCTTCGACGTCTCGCTCAGATATTGCGAGGACTGGCACTGCTGGTGCCGCCTTGCCGCGATCGGCGAATTCGAATTTGCGCCGAACCTTCTGCTCGATTACCGCCTGCACACGGCCAACACCATGAACGCTGCGGTGCGGACGCCACAGGATTTCTTTCCGGCCATCGCGCGGGTGTTCGACGACGGGCTGATCATGGCACGACTGCCCGCGGGCATGGCGGCCGCACTGCGCCAAGCCGCCGAGGTTCATCTCGTCACGTATTCGGCGATGCAAGCGGTCCGCTTCGGCAGATATCGCCAGGCCTTGGCCTATCTCGGGATGGTCGGGCGCCGCTCGCTCAAATCGCTGCCGCGCTCCGCGGTCAGGGTCGCCCTCGCCTGCTTTGGTATTTAGCCCGCCGCCTCGGCGTCAGGACGCGATCTTCGAGGCCTCATAGGGTTTCGGCTCAATGCCGAACGCGGCGAGCAGCGAGCCGAGCGCGACCATCACGGGATGCATCGCGACCACGGCCTTCGACGATTTCAGCAGACCGGCCGCGCGCACCAGCGCCAGCGGCAACCTTGCGAGCATCTGCGCAAAGACCCACACTCGCGCCGCTGCCCCCTGCGCGGCCTTGGACTGCACACGATAATTGATCGCGCCGATGCGCAGGCCGCGCTTCACGATCCAGCCGAAACTGGTGCGGCTTTGCGGCACCGTCTCGGTGATGACTGCCTCCGCCGTCCAGTGGAACGTCATGCCGGCATCGCGGCAGCGCACGAAGAAATCGCAGTCACCGCCGCCGAGGAAGTTGAAGCGGGGGTCGAAGGCGGGACGGGCGAAGCTCTCGAATGCCGCACGCGTGATCAGGCAATTGCCGCAGCCGTAGATCAGGGGCACAGCGCCGCTGTAATCATAGGCGGGACAGAAAACGGGGTGGCGCGAAAGCCAGGGCATGCTGTGGTCCTCGAAGACCGGCAGCACCGGCCCGCCGACCAGATCGGCGCCGGTCGCCTCCGCGGTGCGGACCATCAGCTCGAGCCAATCGGGCGAGGCGATCTCGTCGTCGTCGATCATCAGGAACCGGGTCGCGGCGGGAAACAGCGCCAGCGCCGTCTCGAACGCGGCGTTGATCGCCTGGACGTTGCCTTGCCGTTTCTCGACCAGGCAGACACCCTGAAGCCTGCCATCGGCGAGATATTCCGCGGCAACGGGCGCGCTTTCGCGCCGGACCGCATCGTTCTCGACCATGACGACGGCGAAGGAGCGCGGGGTGCGCTGGCTCGCGAGCGAGTCCAGCGTCAACCGAAGATGCCGCGGGCGGCGGAAGCAGGGGATGCAGACGACGATACCAACCGACAGGTCGATGATCCGGGAGCTGGCCGCGATCTCCCGGTTGGGATCGCGCACGGCATCCGAGATACGCATGGCGGACAGGTCTGTCGGGATCAATGTCATGACGTTCTAGATGTCCGAGATAGATTGAAAAAGCCCTGCTTCGATCCCGGGGATCAGCGTCGTCCCGCGACGGCACATCGCCGCGGAACAGGCACGTCCCAAAATGAACGGCCGGTTTGAGCCTCGCGACGGCGCAACGCCGCCGATTTTCCGCCATCCATGCACTTAACTGCTTTCGGGCGTTTCTGCTGCCAAACCTTGCGCGCGTGATACTGCAATTCGCGGTCCACTGTGCCGATGGCGGCTGGCGCGGAAGATACCGTAGTTAACGCACATGCTCATTAACCTGACCGTAAGCACTGCGACGGGTGAAGCGTCGCGGCATCGGATTTGCTCTACGGGTACACGAGATTTTTCCTGTAAATTTAAGTCGAACAAGCGCGGTCGGAAAAAAATGAACAAGCCAGCCACGATCGATTTCGCGACCGCCACGGCGGTCCAAATTCCCGCGGCCAGTGCACACACTCAGGCGCTGCACGATCTCGTCCCCGGTGAAGCCCGCGACAGCCTGCTCGCCGTCCACGACGTACTGCGTCGCGAACTGCCGCAGGGCCAGCTCGCCACCTACGAAGCCGGAGGCGGCTCGTGCAGCGTCCTGCCACCGGAATTGCTGAGCCGCAGCAAGGTCACCGTCGTCGACATCGACGAAGACCAGGTTCGCAACAACAGCTATGCGGACGAAGCGATCCTCGGTGACGTCCAGACCTACCGCTTCGGGCGCGAGACCTTCGATCTGGTGATCTGCTACAACGTGATCGAACATCTTCCCAACGTCGACGCCGCACTCCTGAATTTCCGCGATGCGCTCAAGCGGGGCGGGATGATCCTGATCGGCGCGCCCAATCCGCGCTCGTTGTCCGGGGTCGTCACCAAATACTCGCCGCACTGGTTCCACGTCTGGTTCTACCGGCACATTCGAGGCATCAAGGATGCCGGCTTGCCGGGCGAGCCGCCGTTCCCGACCTTCTTCCATCCCCTGGTGTCGCTGCCGAGGCTCGAAGCGTTCGCCGCCGCCAATGGCCTCGAGATGATCTACCGCCGTGAGGTCGAGAGCCCGCGCTATCCCGAGATGCGCCGGCGCAAGCCGCTGCTCGCAGCCCTGGTCGACGCCGGTGCCGCCGTGCTCAACGCCGTGCTCCCGCGCGGGACGGACGTCCGCCGCGGCGATTATCACGTCATCCTGCGGAAAAGCTGACGGCCATGGTGCGCGCGCGGCCGATCGCAAGACCGGCGAAGCCTCGCGGCCACGCCGCACGGGGTAACGAACCGTTAATCTCTGAGGGACCGCGCCATCGCACGCGTCACGGCGACGCGTCGAAGAGCGGCATGCGCTTAAACGCTTTGTTTGCCATTTCGGTGAATAGTCCCTCAATGAGTATGGTTAATTTTCCCTGTTGCGTTGAGTGGGCACCTATATGTGAGGTGCGTGGCGTAGAGCGAAGAGTACCCCCTCAGCACGCGGCACTTGGAATGAAAGCTGGGGATCATGCTTGACTATAACCAGCCGATAGATCGGGCCAGACCGGAGGCCCCGCAGCAGCGGCCTCAGGCCGGCTTCAACGTGCTGGAGCTGGTCAATCTGCTCTGGCGGCGGAAGATCGCGATTGCCGTGGCCGCGCTGCTCGGTGCGACGCTTGCCGTCACCGTTGGCAAGAGCCTGACGCCCCGCTACACCGCCACCGCCCAGCTCTATGTCGACCCGCGCGAGCTTCAGCTCGTCGACCGCGAGCTGACGCCTCGCGCGCAGGATGTCTCCGGCATGTCGATGGTGGTCGAGAGCCAGGCGCGCCTGATCACGTCCAACAGCGTGCTGCTCCAGGTGATCCAGCAGGCTGATCTGGACAAGGATCCCGAATTCGGCGGCGGCGCCGATGGCAAAGGCGTGATGTCGTCGCTGCTCGGGCTGATCGGCCTTCAGTCCCACGCGCCCTCCGCCACGGAGAAAAAGGAAGTGCAGCTCGCCGCTCTCGAGGCGCTGAACCGGCACATCACGATCCGCAAGACCGAGAAGAGCTTCATCGTCGACATCGAGGTCTGGTCGACCGATCCGGCGAAAGCGGCGATGCTCGCCAACACGCTGACCAGCGCCTACCTCGCGGAATCCCGCAACTCGCAGGCGTCCGCCGCCCGGCGCGCCACCAACGACCTCTCCGGCCGCCTGAAGGAGCTGCGCGAGCGGCTGCGCAGCGCCGAGACCGTGCTCGCGACCTACAAGGCCCAGAACAATTTCGTCGGCACCCAGGATGCGCTGATCAGCGACCAGCAGCTTTCCGCCAGCAACCAGCGGCTTTCCGCCGCCCGCGCCGCGACGATGGACGCGCAGGCGCGCCTCGACCAGATCGAGGCGAGCCGACGCACGACGGCAGATGCAGGCGCGAACTCCGAGGCGCTGCAATCGCCGACCATCGCGAACCTGCGCGCCCAATATGCCGACGCGCGCAAGAAATATGCGGAGCAGGCCGGCGAGCTCGGCCCGCGTCATCCGGCGCTGCGCCAGACCGAGAAGCAGGTCGAGGATCTCAAGCGCACCATCAACGAAGAGATCGACCGCTTCGCCCAGTCCGCCAAGAACGATTTGACGCGCGCCCGCGACTTTGAAGCCTCGCTCAGCCGGGCGCTGGAGGCGCAGAAGCGGCAGAGTGTCCAGCTCAGCCAGGCCGCCGTGCGCTTGCGCGAGCTCGAGCGTGAAGCCGATGCCAGCCGTGACGTCTATCAATCCTTCCTCAAGCGCTCGCGCGAGACCGAGGAGCAGGAGACGCTGAACACCTCGGCGGCCCGAATCATCGGCGAGGCGACGGTGCCGCAGCGGCGCTCGTTCCCGCCGGCGATGAGCCTGTTCGCCATGATCGGCTTCATCTTCGGCGCAATCGCTGCATCGAGCTGGTTCGTCGCGGCCGAACTGCTGCTCGCCGGTGCGTTCGCGCCGGCGCCGGCCCGTGCCAATCGCACTCCGTTACCGCAAGCTCCGCGAACTCCAGAGCCTTCGCGGGCGCCGGAGACCGCCCGGCCTCAGTCAGTTTCGCGAGCCCCGGAAGTCGCGGAGGCACTGCCGGAACTCGCCGCCCCGCCGCTGCAACCTTCGATGGTCGAGAAGCCCCTGATCGAAAAGCCGCTGATCGCGCGCCTCCAGGAGGCCGACGTCATCCACACGCTCGGTGCCATTCTCGCCACCGGCGGCGGCATCGACCTCACCCGGCTGGGCTGGCCAACGCTGCGCCCCGGCTTTCCACTGACGACGCTGCTCAACGCCTGGCGCGACATGCGCGCTACGGCGGCCCGGCGCGCCGGCGGAAAGACAATGCCGGTCATCGCGCTCGTCGGTGCCAGTGAGACCACCGGGCGCAGCGTGACCGCGCTGAATTTCGCGCTCGCGGCCGCGCGCGACGGCGCCCGGGTGCTGATGATCGATGCCGACCATCAGGCGCACCCGCTCTCGAACAAGGTCAGCCGTCCCGGCAAGAGCGAGCCGAGCAAGGTCGGATGGCTTTCGATCGGCAGCAAGGCCGCGCGCGAGATCAAGACACTCAACGGCATCTCGGTACTGCCGGCCGCCGAACGCGACGCAGGGAAGGCCACCGACGCCATCCGCAAGGCCATCGGGCAGGCGCGCTCCGCCGGCGGCTATGACCTCGTGATCCTCGACGGTCCCGCGGCACCACTCACGGCCGCTAGCCGTAAGCTGCTCGATGATGCCGACGCGCTGGTGGCGGTGCTGCCGACCAGCCTCGACATCAACGACGGCCTGGAAGAGATATTGAGCACGCTAGGCCGCGCCGAGCGCAAGCTCGTCGGCGTCGTGCTCGACGAACTCACCCCTATGGCCCAAGCTCGCCAACGAGGCAGACAATATGCTTGAGCGCCGCATCAATCTCGATGGCCGGGCCGCAACCGCCGACGTGCCGCGGATCACCATCGGCGGCCTCCGCATGGCTGCGATCGACCTGGAAGCGACCGCAGATTTCATGATCGAGGCGACCGATCCGCGCCATCGCATCGGCCGTCCGCTGCACCTGACCTCGGCCAATGGCGAGGTGCTGGCCCGGTGCTCGACCGAACCGGAGACCGAGCGCCTGTTCCGCGGCGCCGACCTCATCAATGCCGATGGCCAGCCGCTGGTGGCGGCGTCCAGGCTGCAATCCTGGTTTCCGCTGCCCGAGCGCGTCGCCACGACAGACCTGTTTCACGTCGTCGCGCGCAAGGCTGAGGCGGTCGGCCGCACCTTCTATATGTTCGGCGCCAGCGAGGACGAGAACGCCGCTGCGGTCGAGAACGTTCGGAAGATGTATCCAAACCTCAAGATCGTCGGCTACAGCCATGGTTATCTCCGTGGCGATGCGCTGCGCGCGAAGGTCGACGAGATCAACGCGCTAGCGCCGGATTATCTCTGGGTTGCGCTGGGCGTGCCAAACGAGCAGGCGTTCGTCGAGGAATTCACCCCGCATCTCACCAATGTCGGCGTCATCAAGACATCCGGCGGCCTGTTCAACTTTTTGTCGGGTAGCCGCGCCCGCGCGCCGCGATGGATGCAGAAGATCGGGCTGGAATGGGCCTGGCGCACCTTGCTCGAGCCCCGCCGCCTGTTCTGGCGCTATTTGACCACCAACCCACGCGCGATCTATCTGCTGTTCAGCCGCAACCGGCCCTTCAACCGCTGAGTAGAGAACGACATGACCCCCGCCGGTCATCAGCCCCGACTGCGTTCTTTCAACGCCAGCGGCGCCGGTATTGCGCCTTGCGGGCCGGGCTCATAAGCGGCTAAAGAGACCGTCACAGTCGGCGTCGGTAACTTTCCCGGCCGCCGCATGTTTTGTATGACCGCCGACACAAGCGGCACAATGGGCTCAGCCGATAGCGCGAGCCAGCTTTTCACAGCGAAGGCCACGATCGAGTCCGCGCATCGGCCTGCTTTCAGGCGCGACCCAAGGGAGCACGGAACGAATGCATCAGGCCGCAAGCCTGCAATTCGAGCGCATGATGGACGAGCTCGTCCTCTGGCATGCCGTGCCGGAGGACGAACGATCGCCGGCGCCTGCCTGGTGGTGGGGTCCGGCGATGGCGGTGCTCGACACGCACGAGCCGATGCGCCAGGCTTGGTGTCGTGAGCTCGGCCTTGGCGAGGGCTCGAGCTTCGCCGAAGGAGCGCATGTCCTTATCACGCTCTTCGCCGAACAAACCTCGCTTCCCTGGCCCGATCATTTTCCACGCAAGGCAGAGATCAGGGACGAGGACGTCCGCGAACTGCACCCGCAGCCATCAGACGACAGCGCTTTTCAAGCGTAGCGCCGCGGCCTCGGTGGCGACATGGTCCGGCCCCGGCTGGAGCGGCGGCGCGACGGGCAGCTCCATCGGCCGCAGCAGCTCGGCCATCTCCCGCGCCGGCAGCGGCATGGAGATCAGGAAACCCTGCATCTCGTCGCAGCCATGGGCGCGCAGGAACGCCTCCTGTTCGGCGTTCTCGACGCCTTCCGCCACCACGGTCATCCCGAGCGCCTTGCCCATGCTGATGATCGCCTGCGCGATCGCCTGATCCTCCGCGTCCTGCGGCAAGTCGCGAACGAAGGAGCGGTCGATCTTGATGGTGTCGATCGGAAAATGCTTCATCAGTGACATCGACGAATAGCCGGTGCCGAAATCGTCGATCGCCAAGCGAATGCCGCGGCTCTGGATGGCGTCGAGCACCTTGAGCGCGCGCCCGACGTTGCGCATCATCATGCTCTCAGTGACCTCCAACTGGAGCAGCACGGGTGACATGCCGCTGGCGGCCAGCGCCTCGTCGACGTCCTGCAACAGATGCTCGTCCACAAACTGCCGCGGTGACAGGTTGACCGCCATCGACACCGGCAAGAGGCCGCGGCGCTGCCAGGCCATGGCCTGCGCGCAGGCCTCCTTCACCACCCAGCGGCCGATCGGCACGATCAATCCGGTCTCTTCCGCAAGCGGAATGAACTGCGCCGGCGAGATGCTGCCGAGATCCGGGTGCGTCCAACGCAGCAGGGCTTCCACGCCCGTGATCTGGCCGGTCTCCATGTCCACCTTGGGCTGGTAGTTCAAAGTGAATTGATCGCGCTCCAGCGCCCGGCGCAGCGCGCTCTCCAGCGACAGCCGCTCGATCGACTGCGTCTTCACTTCCTTGGAGAAGAAGCGGTAGCCGTTCTTGCCGTCTTCCTTGGCGAGATACATCGCCATGTCGGCGTTCTTGGTCAGTGTCTGTGCGTCGGAGCCGTTGGTCGGATACATCGCGATGCCGATCGAGGCCGTGGTGTGGCACTCATGCCCCGCCAGCTCCATCGGTTCGGCAAGCGCCGTCAACAGCTCGTTCGCGATGCGCTGCACGTCATCGATCTCGCCACATTGGTCGAGGATCACCACGAACTCGTCTCCGCCGAGCCGCGCCACCACGTCGCTTGCGCGCAGCGCACCACGCAACCGGTTGGCCACTTCGAGCAGGAGCAGATCGCCGGCCTCGTGGCCCAGCGAATCGTTGATGACCTTGAAACGGTCGAGGTCGATGAACAGCACCGCAAAGCGGTGGTCGTGGCGCTGCGCTTCGTCGATCGCCTCATGCAGCAGCGCGTTGAAGGTCTCGCGGTTCGGCAGGTCGGTCAGACTGTCGTGCGAAGCGAGGTATTCGATCCGCTCGTCGGCCTCGTTTTTCTCGTCGGCCCGGTCGAAATTCTCCATCGCGAAGGAGACGTTGTCGGCGAGGCGCTGCAACAGCTCAACGAACTCGGCCGTGAAGGTGCCCGGCTCGGTGGACATGTAGATCATGACGCCGACGGCCTGATCGTGCGCGACGAGCGGAAATGCCGCGCCCGACCGCGCGCCGTCGTTGCGGACAATGGCATGGAAGGCGCGAACGCGGTCGTCGTTGAGATAGTCGTTGCTGATGCAGGGCTGGCGGGTGCGGAACGCCGTGCCGCTCATTCCGCGCCCCTCGGGACGTTCGGGGTCGATTGACAGGCGGACATTGCGCGTGGTGTCAGACGATGGTCCGGCACTGGACACGATCTCCAGCTGGTCGCTGTCGGCCCTCGACAGTGCAATGGTGGTCGAGGTGAATTTTGCGCCATTCGAGGCGGCAAGGCAGACGAGGTCGAACAGTTCGGCGCGCGACTTCGCCCGCATGATCGCCTCGTTGGTGGCGCTCAGCGACGCAAACATCCGCGTCAGGCGTTCCTTCTGCGCCTCGGTGCGGGCCTTCTCCTCGGCACGATCGAAATTGTCGAGGGCGAAAGAGACGTTTTCAGCCAGGCGTCCGAGCAGTTCGACCAGATCGGGTGTGAACGTATTCTCTTCTGGTGCGAGGAAAAGCAGGATGCCAATCGGCTCCTGGCCGGCCCTCAGCAGTGGGAAGCTGGCAGCAGCCCGGGTTCCATCCTCGATCGCCTTGGAATGCCAGTGCACCGATCGCGGATCATTCAGATAATCGTTGATGACACTGGCCCGGCGGGTCCGCAGCGATATCCCTATGATCCCCTGGCCCTCAGGATGGTCGGCGGAAACGAGGCAGGTGCGTCCCACCATTCGTTCCTGCAGGCGTCCCTTCACGGCGACCACCCGGACAAGCTCACGTTTGTCGTCCAAAGTGCCGATTGTCGCGGAGGCGAACACCCCGCCGAGCACGGCGGCCTGGCACGCGACCTCGAACAGCTCCTCGCGCGTCTTGGCGCGCATGATGGCCTCATTGGTGGCGCTCAGCGCCTCGAACATGCCACTCAGGCGATCACGCTGCTTGTCGGCCCGCGCTTTTTCGTCGGCCCGATCGAAATTCTCCAGCGCGAAGGCGACGTTGGCCTGGAGCTTGCGCAGGAGCTCGACGAACTCGTCCGTGAAAGTGCCGCGCTCGCGCGAGTTGAACAGGAATACGCCCTCGACCCTGTCACCGTTGAACAGCGGCAGCGCGGTTGACGACGCAATACCGTTGCGACGCGCGCTGGCGTGCCAAGGCTCGAGGCGAGTGTCGGCCAGGATGTCGTTGCTGATACAAGGCTGTCGCGTCCGGAACGCAGTGCCGGTCAGCCCGCGTCCCTCCGGCACCTCGTCGCTGACCGGCAACCTGAAGGTTCGTACCTCAGCGGCGTTCGGTCCGAACGATGCGACGATGCGAAGCAGTCCCGCGTCGCGGTCGAGCAATGCGATCGAGGTCGAGGCGAACTTCGCGCCCTGCACCGTGGCTTCGCAAACTAGATCAAACAGTTCGCTGCGGGATCTTGCCCGCAGAATGGCCTCGTTGGTCGCGCTTAGCGCCGCGTACATGCGCGCCAGCCGTTCCTCCTCCAGCGCGATCTGGGCCTTCTCCTTGTCGCGGTCAAAATTCTCGAGCGCAAAGCATACGGTTTCAGTCATGCGCAGCAACAGTGCGACGATGCCTTCGTCTTTCGCCCAGGCTTTGCTCACGAAGAAAAACAGCACGCCGATGCTGGTACCACGCTTGATCAGGGGAGCAGCCACGCAGGCGACGGCGCCGGCATTGACGTTGGCCTGCTCCCAGGTGGTCCCCTTGGTACGATTGACGAGGTCGTCCTCGACGACCGCTTTCTGCGTCCGGAACACCTCGCCGGACATGCCTTTGCCGTAGGGACTCTCCGGATCGATCGAGTAGCGCGACTGTCTGATCAGATCCAGATTTTGTCCGGTCGCTGCCACCGGCGTCAGCCATTCGGAATCCGGCTCGCGCAGCAGAACGAAAGTTGCAAGCGACTTGCCACTGTACACAGCGGCATCGCAGACCCGCTGGTACAGATCCTGCTCGGTGCCCGCGTGAAGGATTGCTTCATTCGTCGCGGTGAGGGCACCGAACATGCGGTTGAGCCGCCGCACTGCCCGCTCGCCGTCCAGGCGCGCCGTTTCGCGCGCGAAATTCTCCAGCGCATGTGAGATATTGCTCGACATCCGCTCGAACAGCGAGACCATCGCCTCGTCGAGCGTGCCTGCCCCCGAGCGGGTCACATACAACACGCCGATACTGCGACCGCCGCAGATCAGGGGAAGCGCCGCGGCTGCGCCGACACCCGCCCCGGCCGCGCCCTCGCGCCACGCGAGCGAGCGCGGATCGTTCAGGTAATCGTTGCTGATGCAGATCCCCTGGCTGCGAAAGGCTTCGCCGCCGACGCCCGATCCCTCCGGCGTGCCGGCCGCCGTGGTGATCTTGATCGCACGCAGCCGCGCAACGTCGTCGCCGCAGCCGGCCGCAAACCGCAGCCGCTGGCCATCCGGCTCCGCCAGGAAGACGGCGACGGCCATGAAGTCCCCACTCGAAAACCCGGCGTCGCAGACCTTCTGGTACAGCTCGTCCGGCGACTTCGCGTAAAGGATCGCTTCGTTGATGTCGCTCAACGCTGCAAGTGTGCGCGCGAGGGTCCTCTGCACGATCTCACTCCCCCGGCATCTCTGCCATTTTATCCCGGATAGCTTATGAGGGCGGATGGCCTAAGTGGGGGTTATTGGTTCCCGCAAACCGTCAATCAAAGTGAACGAGCTGCGAACAACCGGCGCGAAATCCCGCTGTACGGGATGGCAGTTTCGACCGACCACGCGTTCTGTTTACGAATTTGCAGCCCTGTATTGGTTTACGGGAGATTGATATCGCAGCCGCGCTTTGAGACCATGGCTCCCAACAAGCAGCCTGTTAAGGGCACCAGCCGGGGAAACGCCATGCCGATCGTCCAGGCCGACCGCCTCACGCGCATCAGCGCCGCGCTGCTTCGTGCCGCCGGAGCTTCCGAGGAAGAGGCCGACGCTGTCGCAAGCGGCTGCGTCAACGCCAATCTCGCCGGCCACGATTCCCACGGCGTGATCGCCATTCCCACCTATGTCGACCGGATCAAGGCCGGCCACATCGTACCCGGCGCCAAATGGAGCATCGTCCGGGAATCGCCGACGACCACCGTGATCGACGGTCAGTGGGGTTTTGGCTTCCACGTCAACGCCGAGGCGATGGCACTGACGATCGAGAAAGCGAAGACGGCGAATGTCGCCGCGTGCACCGTGTTCCGGCAAAGCCATGTCGGCCGCCTCGCCGCCTATCCGCTGATGGCGATGCGCGAAGGCATGATCGGGATCGCAACGGCGGATTCCGGCCGCTCGCCGAAGCACGTGGCGCCGTTCGGCGGCAAGGAGGCACGGCTCGGCACCAATCCGATCTCGATAGCGGTGCCGTCCGATCTCGATGCGCCGTTCTATCTGGACATGGCGACCTCTGCGGTCGCGGCCGGCAAGATCCAGCTCGCGGTCGCCCGCGACGAGGAGATTCCGACAGGATGGATCATCGATGCCGAAGGACGACACACCACCGATCCGACCCAATACCGCAAGGGCGGCGCGCTGCTGCCGCTCGGCGGAACCGAGGGCTACAAGGGCAGCGGCCTCGCCGCCATGGTCGAGGTCCTGTGCGGCCTGCTCACCGGCCTTGGTTTCGGCGTCGAGCCCACGGGCCGGCACAATGACGGCTGCTTCATGGCCGTGTTCAACGTCGCCGCATTTCGCCCGTTGCAAGACTTCAAGCGCGAGGTTGCCGAGTTCGCGCACTATCTCAAATCGACCCCGCCCTCCGAGGGCAGCAAAGGCGTGTTCTATCCCGGAGAGATCGAGGGCGTGCGCGAGCAGCAGCGCCGGCGCGACGGCATCGAGATCGAGGATGCGACGTGGGAAAAACTGCGCGCGCTGGCGCGCGAGTACAGGCTGGATACGGTCCTTGATCTGGCCTGACGCAATTCGGAGAACAGCAGCATGACGCGGCAGATGGTACTGGTCGGCTTCCTTCAGGCCCAGAACTGCACGAATTTGCCGAGTTCATGGCGCCATCCGGACTCGCGCGACGATTCGATGTCGGCGGACTATTATCAGGAGATCGCTAAAATCCTCGAAGCCGGCAAGTTCCACATGGCCTTCTTCGACGACCGGCTGGCGATGCCGGACCGCTACGGCAACGATCACGCCCACACCGTCGAATACGGTATCCGCTGCGTGAAGATGGACCCGCTGATCGTGCTGACAACGATGGGCATGGTTACAGAGAAGCTCGGGTTGGGGGCGACCGGCTCGACGACTTATTTCGAACCTTTCGACATCGCCCGCCGCTTCGCAACGCTCGACCTGATGTCCGGCGGACGCGCCGGGTGGAATGTCGTCACCTCGCTCAACGACGGCGAAGCACACAACATGGGGCGCGACTCTCATCCCGAACATGATTCCCGCTACGACAAGGCCGACGAGTTCATGGAGGTCGTGCTCGGCCATTGGGACACCTGGGAAGACGGCGCGCTCATCATGGACAAGACGAGCGGCCGCTTTGCCGATCCAGCCAAGGTGAAGCGGCTCGATCACAGGGGCCCATTCTACAGGTCGCGCGGTCCCTTCACCGTACCGCGCTCGGATCAAGGCCATCCCGTGATCATCCAGGCTGGTGCGTCCGGCCGCGGGCAACGCTTTGCAGGACGATGGGGCGAGGTGATCTTTACCGCCGCACGCAACCTCGCCGCCGCCAAGGAAGGCTATGCGTCCGTGCGTAATGAGGCCGCGAAAGCCGGCCGGGATCCGGAGGCGATGTTCCTCTGCAACCTCACGACACCGGTCTGCGCCGCGACCAAGGCCGAGGCCGAAGACAAGATGGCGCTGATCAACAAGCTGCCGCTGCAGATCGACGCGCTGTCGCTACTGGCCGAAGCGCTCAATTACGATTTCGCCTCCAAGGATCTCGACGAGCCGCTGACGACGGAAGAGTTGAAGAGCATGCAGGGCATTCTGGGCATCCGCGACGGCGTGCTCAAGAACTCCGGCAAGAGCAATCCGAGCGCGCGCGATTTCGTCACCTTCTCCGGCCGCGGCCAGGTCCAGGATGCGATGGTTGGCGGCCCCAAGGAGATCGCGGACAAGCTCGAAGAAATGTTCGTCGAGCGCGGCTGCGACGGTTTTGTCATCGCCGCGACCTATGTGCCCGGCTCCTATGCCGATTTCGTGCAACATATCGTCCCGGAATTGCAGCGGCGAGGATTGTTCCAGAAGGAATATCGCGGCAAGACGCTGCGGGAAAATCTCGGGCTCAAGCGGCCGGCTGCCGGCGACTGGAAAGTGGAGCCGCGCGATGCCGTGGAATAACAACGGAGACACGGCATGCGCTGGCTGAAATTCACCGCCGCGGACAAGATGTCCTGGGGAATCGTCGAGGGTGACCAGGTCATCGCCGTCGATGGCGATCCCTTAGGCGAATGGCAGCGCACCTCGCGCACGCATCCGCTGTCGCAGGTTAGAATCGAGCTGCCGCTGATTCCGCGCACCTTCTACTGCGTCGGCCTGAACTATCTGAAGCACCTGAAGGAGGCCGCCGACAAGCGCGGGGAGGTGCCAGCGGTGCCGGACAGACCCGAGATCGGCTATCGCGCCCAGAATGCGCTGATCGCACATGACGAGGAGGTCGTGATCCCGTCCTTTGCGACGGACAAGATCCACTACGAAGGCGAACTCGTCGTCGTCATCGGCAAGAAGGTCAAGCATCTCACCAAACAGAATGCCATGGATTGCGTGTTCGGCTACACCATCGGCAACGACGTCAGCGAACGCAGCTGGCAGAAGGCCGACCGCAGCCTGTGGCGATCGAAGAACGCCGACACGTTCAAGCCGATGGGCCCGTGGATCGAGACCGAAGCCGACCTCGCCAAGATGGAAACGATCGTCCGGGTCAACGGCAAGGAGACCAACCGCTTCCACACCAACGACATGATCTTTGGCGTGGTGCCGTTCCTGGTCGAGCTGACCAAATACTTTACGCTATGGCCGGGCGATGTGATCTGGATGGGCACGGACGGACCCTCGCCTGACATCAAGCACGGCGACGTCGTGGAGATCGACATCACCGGCATCGGCACGCTGCGGAACAGGTTCGTGCGGGAAGAGCGGTGATCCTCATCCTGAGAGGGTGAGGCGGCAGATTTGAACACGCCGCAGCTCAAAACGGCAGGGCCACGCCCGTCTTGATCTCTTTCAGCACGACATTGCTTCTCACATAGCGAATGCCGGGAATGCGGAACATGAAGTCGTCGAGGAATCTGTTGTAGGCCGCCATGTCCTGCACGACGACGCGCAAATGGTAATCGGCATCGCCCGTGGTCGCAAAGCACTCCAGCACCTCACGCCGCGTGGTCACCCGCGCGACGAACTCGTCGACGAATTTTGCGTCGTGCCGTTCCAGCGAGACGTGGAGGATCGCGGACATCGCAAAGCCGGCCTGCTCGCGCGCGACCAGGGCCGCATAGCCCCGGATGGCACCGCTCTCCTCCAGCGCGCGCACCCGGCGCCAGCATGCCGAGGTGGACATGCCGACCGCGTCGGCGAGCTGCTGGTTGGTGGCGCGGCCGTCCTTCTGAAGGAAGGCGAGAATCCGCGCATCCTGGTCCTCGATCATGGAAGCCACCAAAATGGATTATTCGACCTGAATATATATTAGATTGGATAATTCTACCAGAATTGGCGCAATGTTCGGAAAGATAGGTAAGACCTACCAGTCGCCCAGGCCTACCCTTCTCCTATCCGGCAAGGATGCCGCGGGAGGTCCGCATGGACGCCAAATCGTCACTCGACGCCTACGAGCTTTCCGACCGCTACGATCGCCAAGAAGGCCGCGTTTTCCTCACGGGCACGCAGGCCATCGTTCGCATCGCGCTCGACCAGGTGCGGCGCGACCGTGCCGCCGGACTGAACACGGCAGGCTTCATCTCGGGCTATCGCGGCTCGCCGCTCGGCGGCATCGACCTCGAACTGTGGCGCATCCAGGAGCGACTGAAGCCGGACCGCATTGAATTCCTCCCCGCAGTGAACGAAGACCTTGCCGCAACCGCCGTACTCGGCTCGCAACAGGTCGAGACGCAGGCTGACCGCGAGGTCGATGGCGTGTTCGGGCTCTGGTACGGCAAGGGCCCCGGCGTCGATCGCTCCGGCGATGCGCTGAAACACGGCAACGCCTACGGCTCCTCGCCGCATGGCGGCGTTCTGGTGGTTGCCGGCGACGACCATGGCTGCGTCTCGTCCTCGATGCCGCACCAGTCCGACGTCGCCTTCATGAGCTGGTTCATGCCGACACTCCACCCCGCAAGCGTCAGCGAGTACCTCGAATTCGGTGAATATGGCTACGCTCTGAGCCGCTTCACCGGCATGTGGGTCGGCTTCAAGGCGATCTCGGAGATCGTGGAATCCGGCGCCTCCGTCGCGCTGCGCCCGCCGCGCGTCTTCCACACGCCGGACTTCGCGCCGCCGCCAGGCGGCCTGCACTATCGCTGGCCCGATCTGCCGGGCCCACAGATCGAAGAGCGGTTGGAGGCGAAGAAGCATGCGGTCTATGCCTTCGCAAAGGCCAATCCGATCGATCGTCACATCTACGACATCCCAGGCGCCACCTACGGCATCGTCACCACAGGCAAGGCACATCTCGATCTGATGGAAGCACTGCGGTTGATGGGTCTTGACGAAGCGGCCTGCCGCAGCATCGGCATCGACATCTACAAGGTCGGCATGGTCTGGCCGCTGGCGCTGCATGACGCGATGGCGTTCGTGAAGGGCAAGCGCGAGATCCTCGTGGTCGAGGAGAAGCGCGGCATCATCGAAAGCCAGTTCAAGGAATATTTTTACGATTATCCGGGCGAAAAGCCCGAGCGCATGGTCGGTAAGCACGACGAGACCGGCGCACGGCTGATCTCCTGGATCGGGGAATTGTCGCCGCGTGCGCTCGCCGGGGTACTCGCACGCCGGCTCGATCCGATGTTCCCAGGCCTCAATCTCGCCGCACGCGCAGCCGGTTTGATGCCCGAGGCCGCGCGCACGATCAACGTCTCTGGTGCAACGCGCACGCCCTATTTCTGTTCGGGATGCCCGCACAATACATCGACAAAGGTGCCCGAGGGATCGAAGGCGCTGGCAGGCATCGGCTGTCATTTCATGGCGAGCTGGATGGACCGCGAGACATCGTCCCTGATCCAGATGGGAGGTGAAGGCGTGAACTGGGCCGCCTCCTCACGATTCACCGGTAACAAGCACGTTTTCCAGAATCTCGGCGAAGGCACCTATTATCATTCGGGTTCGATGGCGATCCGGCAGGCGATCGCGGCCAAAGCCAACATCACCTACAAAATCCTGTTCAACGATGCCGTCGCGATGACCGGCGGCCAACCCGTCGACGGCCCGATCAGCGTCCACGCTATCGCGCACAGCGTCCGCGCCGAGGGCGTTGCGCGCGTCGCGCTGGTGTCGGACGATCCAGCGCAATTTTCGCCAGGCGATCTTCCGGTCGGCGTGTCCATCCATCCGCGCGAAGAGATGGACAGCGTGCAGCGCGAGCTGCGCGATATCCCCGGCGTCTCCGTGCTGATCTATCAGCAGACCTGCGCGACGGAGAAACGGCGGCGCCGCAAGCGTGGACAGATGGCCGACCCCAAACGCTTCGCCTATATCAACGATCTCGTCTGCGAGGGCTGCGGCGACTGCTCGGTCGAATCCAACTGCCTCAGTGTCGAGCCGAAGGAGACGCCCTTTGGCCGGAAGCGCCGGATCAACCTCTCATCCTGCAACAAGGACTTCTCCTGCCTCAACGGGTTCTGCCCGAGCTTCGTCACCATCGAGGGCGCGAGGCGCCGGAAGAAGGGCGCGAGCCGGATCGACGCGGTCGGCCACGCGGCCACGCTTCCCTTGCCCGCGCCCGCAACGCTCGACCGTCCCTATGATCTGCTCATCACGGGCGTCGGCGGCACCGGCGTGATCACGGTCGGCGCGCTGATCGGCATGGCGGCGCATCTCGAACGAAACGGCGTCTCCGTGCTGGATTTTACCGGCTTTGCGCAGAAATTCGGTCCCGTGCTGAGCTATATCCGCCTGGCCGCCTCGCCCGAAGCGTTGCATCAGGTCCGTATCGACCAGGGCGCGGCCGATGCGCTGATCGGTTGCGACCTCGTCGTCAGCTCCTCGCCGAAGGCGTCCGGCACCTATCGGAAAGGCACGCGCGCCGCGGTCAACACCGCAGAGATGCCGACCGGCGACGTCGTCCGCTTCCGCGATGCAGATCTCGCCTCACCCGCCCGCCTGCGCGCGATCGGCCAGGTGATCGGCGACGGCAATCTCGACACCATCAACGCCAATGCGCTGGCCGAGCGCCTGCTCGGCGATGCCGTCTATGCCAACATCGTCATGCTGGGCTTTGCCTGGCAGCACGGGCTGCTGCCGGTCTCGCTGTCGGCGCTGTTGCGCGCGATCGAGCTCAACGGCGTTGCGGTCGAAAGCAACAAGCAGGCCTTTGCCTGGGGCCGGATTGCGGCCGCCGATACCGACTTCTTTCCGAAGGTGGACGGAGCGCCGAAGGCCGAGACCCTCGACCAGCTGATCGACCGCCGCGCCGACTTCCTCACGGCCTATCAGAACGATGCCTATGCAGCGCGTTATCGAGCGCTCGTTGCAAATGTTCGCAATGCCGAAGCCAAACTGAATAGCGAGGGGTTGACCGAGGCGGTCGCGCGCGCGCTGTTCAAGCTGATGGCTTACAAGGACGAGTACGAGGTGGCGCGGCTGCACATGCAGGGTGGGTTCCTCGACGAGTTGAAAGACGAATTCGAAGGCGACTTCAGCATCCAATATCACCTTGCCCCTCCGTTCCTGCCGTCGAAGCGCGACGCCCGCGGACGTCCGCGCAAGCGCGCCTTCGGACAGTGGATCCAGACGCCGCTTGCGCTGCTGGCGCGATTGAAGAGATTGCGCGGGACGCCGTTCGATCCGTTCGGCTACACGGCGGAACGGCGCGCCGAGCGGGAACTGATCACCTGGTATGATGGCGTCGTCGAGCGGCTGCTCCGGAGGCTCGACGCGGCGCATCTGCCAAGTCTGGTCGCCATTGCAAAAGCGCCGATGGATATCCGGGGCTACGGGCCGGTCAAGGACGCCGCGATCGGGAAGGTGAAGGCGGAGGTCGAACGGCTGTTCGCCGAGCTCGATGCGCCATCACCTGCAAAGATGCGCGCCTACGGTTGACGGGGCGCCGACGAGGCTTCAGCCTCTGGAGCCGAGGCGCGCCCTGATGGCGCTCCTGCAACCGGGTGACGCCTCATGGATTTCGACCAGTTGACCCTGACCCAGGCTGTGGCCGACCTCCGCGCCGGAAAAATCACGAGCACCGCGCTCACGACGGAAGCTCTCGCTCGCGCCGAGGCCAATGCCGATCTGAATGCCTTCATCGCCCTGGACGAGGCCGGTGCCCTGAAGGCTGCGGCCGCATTCGACGCGGCCGACAACAAGGACAAGCTGCTCGGCGGCGTTCCTATCGTGATCAAGGACAATATTGAGGTCGCGGGGCTCCCCTGCAGCGCAGGAACGCCAGCGCTGCAGCATTACGTTCCGAAGGCGGACGCGCCGGTGGTCGCAAAGCTGCGCGCGGCGGGCGCGGTCATCATCGGCAAGACCAGCATGCACGAGCTCGCCTTCGGCATCTCCGGCTACAACACCGCGTTCAAGACCGGCGCGGAATTCGGCGTGCGCAACGCCTATGACCGCGCCTTGATCGCGGGCGGCTCCTCCTCCGGAACGGGCGCGGCGATTGGCGCGCGGATCGTCGCGGGCGGGCTCGGCACCGACACTGGCGGATCGGTCAGGGTCCCCGCCGCACTGAACGGATGCGCGTCGCTGCGCCCGACGGCCGGACGCTATCCGCAAGCCGGCATCGCGCCGATCTCGCACACCCGCGACACCGCGGGGCCCATGGCAGCGACCATGGCGGATGTCGAACTGCTCGACCGCGTCATTGCGGGTGCCGAAGCCGTTCAGGCAGCCGATCTGAAGCAGATGCGGATTGGCATCGTGCGGTCGATGCTGATCAATCTCGATACCGACACCGAGACCGCCTTCCAGGCGGCGGTCGCGAAACTGAAGGCGCAGGGCGTCACGGTGGTCGAGATCGAAATGCCGCAATTGGCCGAACTCAACGGCCAGGTCGGCTTTCCCGTCGCGCTGTACGAGGCCTATGACGACATGGTGGCCTATCTTGCTCACACCGGCACCGGCATCACCATCGACGCACTGGCGCGGGAGATCGCTAGCCCCGACGTCAAGGGCACCTATGACGGCCTCGTGATCCCGCGCAAGCTGCCTGGTCCAGACAATACGCTGGTCGATGCCGAGCCGATCTATGACGCTGCCATCAGGTCCGCGCGTCCGGCCCTGCAGGCGCTCTACAGCAGGACTTTCGCCGACAACCGGCTCGATGCCATCGCCTTCCCGACCACGCCGCGCGTCGCTATTGCCTCCAATCCCGATTCCAGCAGCCTGGATAATTTCGGCCTGTTCATCCAGAACACCGATCCCGGCAGCAATGCCGGAATTCCTGGAATCCAGATCCCGATTGCGCTCGGCGCGGTCAGCAAGCTTCCGATCGGACTTGAGCTGGACGGCCCGGCCGGAAGCGATCGCCGGCTGCTTGCGATCGGCTTGGCGCTCGACGCCGTGTTCGGGCGATTGCCGCCGCCGCGCCCGTCATGAATACGGATTGATCAGCTTCTGCTGTTCGGCGCTGTACTCCACCAGCATGTCGATGAAGGTCCTGACCTTGGCCGACAGATGATGGCGGTGTGGATAGACGGCGTTCATCGACATCTCGACTGGACGATATTCGGGCAAGAGGCGCACCAGCCGACCGGCCTCGAGATCGTTGCGGATCAGAAATCCGGCCATCAGGCAGACGGCAGCGCCTTCCAGCGCCACCTTTCGCAAGGCCTCACCGCTGTTGGTGATGAAGCTACCGGAGATGCGCACCGATGCCGGTGCGCCCTTGCGATCGAAGAAGCGCCAATCGTCGCCGAACGGATAATTCAAATGGCGCCCGCAATTGTGTGTGGTGAGCTCACCGAGCTTCTGCACGCGACCGTGCTTGTGGAGATAGTCGTGCGAGCAGCACAGCACGTGACGCCAGGTGGCAAGGCTGCGGACGATCAGGCTCGAATCCGGTGGCGAGGTCATGCGCAGAGCAACGTCATAGCCTTCTTCGATGAGGTCGATGTCGGCCTCGCCCATGCGCAGATCGATCTTGAGCTCCGGATAGGCCGACAGAAGTTTCGCCACCACCGGCGCGACGAATGGCACCATGTGCGTGGCGACGTGGATTCGTAGCGTGCCACGCGGCACCGACTGCAATTCGCTCGCGATATCGTCGGCCTGTTTGAGCTCGGCAAGTATCTGGACGCAGCGGTCGTAATAGGCCTTGCCGATGTCGGTGAGGCTGACCTTGCGCGTGGTGCGCTGAAGCAGCCTCACCCCGAGCCGGTCTTCCAGCGCCTGGACGTGATTACTCACCATGGTGGTCGACATGTTGAGCTTGCGGGCTGCTGCAGAGAAGCCGCCGGTCTCGACCACCCGGCTGAAGACTTCGAGACTGGTCAATCGGTCCATGCCGACTGATTATCCGCTCTTGATCGACAATCGCAAGGATTTCCCTCGGATTATCCATCAGATCATCTGGTCCGTGCATGGCGGATGGGTTAGCCGCAATTCCTCGACAGACGCGGCAATTGCTCTGGGGCAGCCGGACCTCCGGCTCCTTAAACCCTAGGCGAAGGCGAGATGGCCGGACCATCCACTCCCAACGGATAATCCTTCCGGTATTTCGCCGATTATCGATCGAGCGAAGAAGACCGATAGTCTCAGCCAGCCGATAGGAGACTGCCATGTCCGAGATGCCCCGCACCGAAAACTTCCAGCAAGCGACTGAGATAACTCAAGCTTCCCTCACGGCGCCGGTGCGTGGTCAGGCTCGGAATATGGTCCGGCGGGCGGCGTTGGTACTCGCGTTCCTCGCGGGCACGGCAGCGATTGTCCATTACGGACACGACTACTGGGTCAACGGCCGTTATCTCGAGACAACGGACGACGCCTATGTGAAGGCCGACTCCACGATCGTGGCGCCAAAAGTCTCGGGCTACATCGCCAAGGTGCTGGTCAGCGACAACGAAAAGGTCAAAGCGGGCCAGGTGCTGGCGAAGATCGACGACCGCGACTTCAAAGCGGCGCTCGACCAGGCCCGCGCCGATGTCGCTGCGGCGGAAGCATCGGTGCGCAACCTCGACGCCCAGCTCGAACTCCAGCAGCCGCTCATCGAGCAGAGCACGGCCGATGTCGCTGCTGCGGACGCGAATCTGAAATTTGCGCAGGAGGAGCGCGCCCGCTACGACGATTTGATGAAGTCGGGCTCCGGCACGATTCAGCGCGCACAACAGACTGACGCTGCGTTGCGCGCCAGCAACGCGCAGCTGCAACATGCCAGGTCGGGCCTCGTGGCCGCGCAACGCAAGGTCGACGTGCTCACCACCCAGCGCGCGCAGGCTACAGCCCAGCTCGAACACGCGCGCGCGGTCGCGGAGCAGGCGACCCTGAATCTCTCCTACACCGAGATCACTGCGCCGGTCGACGGCACGGTCGGCGCCCGCTCACTGCGCGTGGGACAGTTCGTGCAGGCCGGCACGCAATTGATGGCAGTGGTGCCGCTCGATGCGGTCTATGTCGTGGCGAATTTCAAGGAAACGCAGCTCACCCATGTCCGCGCCGGCCAGCCGGTCGAGTTGCACGTCGACAGCTTCCATAACCAGACCCTGCGCGGCCACGTCGATAGCCTGTCGCCGGCGAGCGGGCTCGAATTCGCACTGCTGCCGCCCGACAACGCCACCGGCAATTTCACCAAGATCGTTCAACGGGTGCCGGTGAAGATCGTGCTCGACGACCGCAGCCTGACCGGCCTGCTGCGCCCCGGCATGTCCGCGGTGCCGACCATCGACACCAAACAGGCCGTCATGGCCGAGCGCGAGACGGCAAAGCATCTCGCCGACAACGCGGCCCGTCCTAACGGCGGCTGAAGCCGGAAGGGTCCGGCGGGATTATCAAATCAGGCCGGATGATCCTTCCCAAACTTCGTCGATTATCGAAACCGTCCGCCTAATGCATCCTGTCTCCGTAACCGAGACGAGGCTTCCATGAGCACGCTCCAACGGACCGTCAATACCGCCTCCCCGGCCAATATCCCCGCTCCAGTCGCGGCCCCCGCAACGCCCGCCGTCTCGGCCAAGACCTGGATCGCCGTGATCGGCGCGACGCTCGGCGCCTTCATGGCGGTGCTGAACATCCAGATCGTCAATGCCTCGCTCGCCGATATCCAGGGCGCGATAGGCGCCGGCATCGATGACGGCGGCTGGATCTCGACCTCCTATCTGATCGCGGAGATCGTGGTGATCCCGCTCTCGGGCTGGCTGGCGCAGGTGTTCTCGATCCGCATCTATCTCCTCACCAACGCGGTCCTGTTCCTGGTCCTGTCGGCCGCCTGTGCTCTGGCGCAGGATCTGCCGCAGATGATCGTGCTGCGCGCAGTGCAAGGTTTTACCGGCGGCGTGCTGATTCCGATGGCGTTCACGCTCATCATCACATTGCTGCCGCGCGGAAAGCAGCCGGTCGGCCTTGCGCTGTTCGCGCTGTCGGCGACGTTCGCGCCCGCGATCGGCCCGACCATCGGCGGCTATCTCACCGAGAATTTCGGCTGGCAGTACATTTTCTACGTCAACCTCGTGCCCGGCGCGATCATGGTCGGCATGCTCTGGTACGCACTGGACGCAAAGCCCATGAAGCTGTCGCTGCTGCGCGACGGTGACTGGGCCGGCATTATCACCATGGCGATCGGACTGTCGGCACTGCAGACCGTGCTCGAGGAAGGCAACAAGGACGACTGGTTCGGCTCGCCCTTCATCGTCAAGCTATCTGTCATCGCGGCCGTGGCGCTGACCGCCTTCCTGATCATCGAGCTGACCGTGAAGAAGCCACTCCTGAATCTGCGACTGCTGGTCCGCCGCAATTTCGGCTTCGGCATGCTCGCGAATTTCCTGCTGGGAATCGCGCTCTACGGCTCGGTGTTCATCCTGCCGCAATATCTGGCCCGCATCCAGGGCTACAATGCCGAGCAGATCGGCATGGTGCTGGCATGGACCGGCCTGCCGCAGCTCCTGCTGATCCCCATGGTGCCGCGGCTGATGCAGAAGCTCGATGCGCGGCTCATCATCGGCGTCGGCTTCGTCCTGTTCGCGGCCTCCAACTTCATGAACATCACCATGACCGGCAACTATGCCGCCGATCAATTGCTCTGGCCCAACGTGGTTCGTGCGATCGGCCAGGCGCTGGTGATGGCACCGCTATCTGCGGTGGCGACCGCGGGCATCGAGCCGGAAAACGCGGGCTCAGCCTCCGGCCTCTTCAACATGATGCGCAATCTCGGCGGTGCCGTCGGGATCGCGTTGTTACAGACCTTGCTGACCAAGCGCGAGCAGTATCACTCAAACGTTCTGATGCAGTCGGTCTCGCTGTTCGAGCAGGCGACGCGGACACGGCTGGAACAGCTCACCCAATACTTCGTCAATCACGGCATTCTCGACCGGGCGGATGCATCGCATCGCGCCTATGTCGCGATCGGCCACATCGTGCAGAAGCAGGCCTATATCCTTGCCTTCAGCGACACCTTCTATCTGCTCGGCGTGGCACTGATCGTCGCGCTGTTCGCCACCCTCTTCCTGAAGAAGGCCGGCCACGCCTCGGCCGGCGGCGCCCACTGACGTCAACCCAGCAAGCAAGGAGAACGACCATGAAACCCCGCATGAATTTCTACCAGGCCGCACCCGACACGATGAAAGCCCTGATGGCACTGGAAGAGCAGATCCAGTCGACGGGCCTGGAGAAATCGCTGATCGAGCTCGTCAAGATCCGCGCGTCGCAGATCAACGGCTGCGCCTTCTGCATCAATATGCACACCGAGGACGCCCGCAAGCGCGGCGAGACCGAGCAGCGCATCTATCTCCTCAACGCCTGGCGCGAATCCCCGCTCTACACCGACCGCGAGCGCGCGGCGCTGGCCTGGACCGAATCAGTGACGCTGATCTCCGAGACGCATGCACCTGATGACGTCTACGAGCAGGTCCGCGCGCAATTCTCCGATGCGGAGACGGTGAACCTGACCATGCTGATCGGCGCCATCAATGCCTGGAACAGAATCGCGATCGCGTTCCGTGCGGTTCATCCGGTAAAGGTGAAGGCGTCAGTGGCGTGAGATGCTGACGCATGAGGCCAAACTGCCTCAACACATTCGACTGTCATGCCCCGGCTCGACCGGGGCATCCAGTACGCCGCGGCTTCTCGAGTCCAGCACTCCCGTCACGGAGTACTGGATCGCCCGGTCAAGCCGGGCGATGACACCGAGCGTGTGGCTTAAACCGCCGTCGCCTTGGCGAACTCCACGTAGATCTCGCGCAGCCGCATCGCCATCGGGCCGGGCTTGCCATCGCCGACCTTCTTGCCGTCGATCGCAACCACCGGCTGGACGAACAGCGATGCCGATGTGGCAAAGGCTTCCTTGGCGGCGAGCGCCTCGGCGACCGTGAAGGAACGCTCCTCGATGCGGAGCTGACGCTCTTCCGCCAGCGCCACCACCGCCTTGCGGGTGCAGCCCGGCAGGATCGCGTTGGAATTCTTGCGGGTCACGATGACGTCGTCCTTGGTGAGAATGAACGCCGAGGACGAGCCGCCTTCGGTGACGTAGCCGTCTTCCAGCATCCAGGCTTCGCCCGCGCCGGCCTCGGCCGCGGCCTGCTTCGCCAGCACTTGCGCGAGCAGTGCCACGCTCTTGATGTCGCGCCGCTCCCAGCGGATGTCGGGCACGGTGATCACGTTGATACCGGTCTTGGCCGAGGCTGCGTTGATGATGTCCTTCTCCGACGTGAACATCACCAGGCTCGACTTGACGTCGCCCTTGGGAAAGGCGAAGTCGCGGCCCTTGTCGGCGCCGCGGGTGACCTGGAGATAGACGAGGCCGTTCTCGACCTTGTTGCGCGCGATCAGCTCCTTCTGGAGTTCGGTGATGCGCTCGACCGTCTCGGGCAGCTTCAGCTGGATCTCGCCGACCGAGCGCTCCAGCCGCGTCAAATGTGAGGCATTGTCGATCAGCTTGCCGTCGAGCACGGCCGAGACCTCATAGATACCGTCGGCAAACAGGAAGCCGCGATCGAGGACCGAAATTTTGGCGTCCGAGAGCGGGACGAATGAGCCGTTGACATAGGCGATCGGATCCAAGGCAGGTCTCCTGGGGGAAATGGGATTTTGTGCGCTTATACGCCAGTTGCCGCGGCCGATCACCCCTCTATTCGTCATTCCGGGGCGGCGCGAAGCGACGAGCTTTGATGCGCAATTGCGCATCTGAGAATCCATAGCCACCAGTCGGGGATATGGATTCCCGGACCGCGCCAAGAGGCGCGTCCCGGAGTGACGACAGGATTAATGCGACAGAATTTTCGATAAGAACTTCTGCGCGCGGTCGCTGCGGGGCTTGCCGAAGAAATCGTCCTTGGGGGCGTCCTCGACGATCTCGCCGCGGTCCATGAAGATCACGCGGTTGGCAACCTTGCGGGCAAAGCCCATCTCGTGCGTCACGACCATCATGGTCATGCCCTCATGGGCGAGGTCCACCATGACGTCGAGCACCTCGCTCACCATTTCGGGGTCGAGCGCCGAGGTCGGCTCGTCGAACAGCATGACAATGGGATCCATTGCGAGCGCGCGAGCGATCGCCACCCGCTGTTGCTGGCCACCGGACAGGTTCGCGGGATACTTTTGCGCCTGTTCCTTCAGGCCGACGCGCTCCAGCAGTTGCATGCCTTTTGCCAGCGCCTTGTCGCGCGACCGGTCGAGCACCTTCTGCTGTGCGAGACAGAGATTATCGATGATCTTCAGATGCGGAAACAGCTCGAAGTGCTGAAACACCATGCCGACACGCGAGCGCAGCTTGGGCAGATTGGTCTTGGGATCGTTGACCTTGGTGCCATCGACGCTGATGTCGCCTTTCTGGAACGGTTCCAGCGCGTTGACGCATTTGATCAGGGTCGACTTGCCTGATCCCGACGGGCCGCAGACCACGACCACCTCGCCCTTGGAGACGCTCGTGGTGCAGTCGGTCAGCACCTGGAAGCTCGGGCTGTACCATTTGTCGACGTGGCTGATCTCGATCATGACAGACTCTATCGAATGATGGCGATGCGCGCCTGCAGGCGGCGAACGCCGAAGGACGCAACACAGGAAATGGTGAAGTAGACGATTGCTGCGAACAGATACATTTCGACCAGACGGCCGTCGCGCTGCGCGACCTTGCTTGCCGCACCGAGGAAATCGGTGATCGACAGCACGTAGACCAGGGAGGTGTCCTGGAACAGCACGATGGTCTGCGTGATCAGCACCGGCAGCATGTTACGGAAGGCCTGCGGCAGCACCACGTAGCGCATGGTCTGGGCGTAGGTCAGGCCAAGCGCGTTGGCTGCGGCCGGCTGGCCGCGCGAGATCGACTGGATGCCGGCACGCATGATCTCGGAGAAATACGCGGCCTCGAACATGATGAAGGTGATGAGCGAGGATGCGAACGCGCCGACGCTGATCGGGCGCGACGCGCCGGTCACCCACTGCCCGATATAGGGCACCAGGAAGTAGAACCAGAAGATCACCAGCACCAGCGGCAGCGATCGCATGAAGTCGACATAGACCCCGGCGATGCGGCCCAGGATCTTGAAGCCCGACAGCCGCATCAGCGCGATGGCCGTGCCGAAGATCAGACCGCCGAGCGCCGCAAGCCCCGTGAGCATCAGCGTGAACGTCATGCCCTCGTAAAACAGATAGGGCAGTGCGCGACGGATAACCTCGAAATCGAAATTGCTGAACATGGTGCTATTTCCCCGTGATGTAGCCGGGGATCGCGACGTAGCGCTCGAGGAAGCGCATTGCGGTCACGACGACGGCGTTGACGAGGAGATAGAGAAGGGTCGCGGCGGTGAAGGCCTCGAACACCTGGAACGAGAATTCCTGCAT
Organism: Bradyrhizobium sp. Ken64; assembly: GCF_055807555.1. NCBI lineage: Bacteria > Pseudomonadati > Pseudomonadota > Alphaproteobacteria > Hyphomicrobiales > Nitrobacteraceae > Bradyrhizobium > Bradyrhizobium sp. Ken64. The sequence goes on from NZ_JBVVPA010000001.1 coordinate 323,442, forward strand.
CGAGCGCGCCTGTCCAGTCAGCTCAAGCAAGCCGATGGTGATGGCCACAGCCGTGTTCTTGATGGTGTTGAGGAACTCGGACGTCAGCGGCGGCAGGATGATGCGGAACGCCATCGGCAGCAAAATGTAGCGATAAGCCTGCAAAGTCGTCAGGCCGAGCGCGGTCGCCGCCATCTTCTGCCCGCGCGGGAGCGATCCGATGCCGGCCTGCAACTGCACGGCGACGCGCGCCGACATGAAGAAGCCGATGCCGATCGCCGCCGTCCAGAACGGCGCATTCGGCAGCTGCTTCAGCCAGAGGCCGGCAGATTTCGGCAGCAGTTCCGGCAGCACGAAGAACCACAGGAAGAGCTGCACCAGCAGCGGCATGTTGCGGAAGAATTCGACATAGGCAAAGCCGAACCAGTACGCCCCCTTCGACGGCAGCGTGCGCATCACGCCGACGATCGATCCGGTGATCAGTGCAATGATCCAGGCGAGCGCACCCGTCTTGAGGGTCAGCACCAAGCCCGACAACAGCATGTCGAGATAGGTGCCGGTGCCCATCGGGTTCGGCTGGAAAAAGATTCCCCAGTTCCAGTTATAGTTCACGTGTCCCCCGCGCGAACGCGCCAGCCATCGATGTCCCGGCGCCTATGCAAATGTCCGGCCACTCTCCCTCCAGAATGGCCGGAATATGCTGCCTCTCCCCGCAAGCGGGGGAGAGGCGAACAACTCAGCTTACTTATAATCGTCCGGGTTCGGCGAGTCCGTCGGCTTGGCAAATTCGTTCTTCAGCTCGGCCGAGATCGGCGTGTTGAGATTCAGGCCCTTCGGCGGGATCTTCTGCGTGAACCACTTGTCGTAGATCTTCTGGCCCTCGCCGGAGGTGTAGAGCGCAGCTGTCGCCGCGTCGACAACCTTCTTGAAGGCCGCGTCGTCCTTGCGCAGCATGATGCCGTAGGGCTCAGGCTTGGAGAACGCGTCCTTGGAGATGACGTAGTCAGCGGGCGACTTCGAGCCGGCAACGAGGCTCGCGAGCAGGATGTCGTCCATCACGAAAGCCACAGCGCGGTCGGTCTCGACCATCAGGAAGGCTTCGGCGTGGTCCTTGGCCGGGATGATGTTTGCGCCGAGGCTTTTTGCAACATTGGCCTCGGTGAGCTGCTTGATGTTGGTGGTGCCGGCGGTCGAGACCACCGTCTTGCCCTTGAGATCGTCGATCGCCTTTAGGCCGCTCGACTTCTTGAAGACGTAGCGGCTGGCGGTCAAATAATGGGTGTTGGTGAAGGCAACCTGCTTCTGGCGCTCGGCATTGTTGGTGGTCGAGCCGCATTCGAGGTCGATGGTGCCGTTCGCCATCAGCGGGATCCGGGTCGCCGAGGTTACCGGATTGAGCTTGACCTCGAGCTTGTCGAGCTTGAGCTCCTTCTTCACGGCGTCGACGATCTTGTAGCAGATGTCCATCGCGAAGCCGATGGGCTTCTGGTTGTCGTCGAGATAAGAGAACGGGATCGAGGAGTCGCGGAAGCCGAGCGTAATGGCGCCGGTGTCCTTGATGTTCTTCAGCGTACCGGTCAGCTCCTCGGCCCCGGCCTGGCTGACGGCGAAGGTCGCGGCGAGCGCGAGGCCGATGCTACGGAAATGTTTCACTTTTTGGTCCCCTTTCAGGATGATGCCGGCGGGATGCAAGCACAAATTGGATTGGAATAGAATGTGACTTTTGGCTGGATCGCGGCTCCGGTTAACGGCTCAGGCCGGCGGGCGCGTTAGCGGGCTTGTTAGCGCGCTTGGCAATTCCCCGAGATCCCAGAACAGGCCGGCCATCACCGTCAAGGCCTCTTCGGTCAATGGCAGCAGGATGTGCTCATTGGGCGCATGCTGGGAGCAGCCGGGATAGGAGTGCGGCACCCAGATCGTCGGCAGGCCCAATATCTCGGAAAACACGTCATTGGGCAGCGAGCCGCCGAAATTCGGCAGCACGGCCGGCGGCTTGCCTGTGGTCTCCTTCACCGAATTCGCCGCCCATGTGATCCAGGGGCTGTCGAAATCGGTGCGCGATGCCGCGAAGCTCTGTGCGGCCCGCACTTCGACCATCGGAAAACCCCTTTCGACCAGGTGCGCACGGACGGCTTCGATCAGGCCGTCGACCTTGGTGCCGACCACGAAACGCAGTTGCAGCACGGCATTGGCGTGGCCGGGAATGGCGTTGGCCGGCTTCTCGATATTGCCCGACGACATCGCCAGCACTTCGAGCGTGTTCCAGGCATAGAGCCGCTCGGCCGCCGAAAGACCCTCCTCGCCCCAATTCTCGGCCAACGCCGGCTCGTCCTCGGTCGGCACCACCTGCACGTCCGCAAGATAGCTGCGGATCTGGTTGGTGAGGCGCGGCGGCTTCAGCGCGTCCAGCTGAAGGCGGCCGTGGCCGTCGACCAGCGTCGAGATCGCGTTGACCAGAATGGTCGCGGGGTTGGCGAGCACGCCGCCCCAATTGCCGGAGTGATGGCCGCCGTCGCGAAGGTTCACATCGAGATGAATGCGGATGCCGCCACGGCAGCCGAGGAACAGGGTCGGACGGTCAGCGGACAGGCGCGGCCCGTCGGAGGCCATGAACAGATCGGACTTGAGCGCATCGCGATTGAGATCGCAGACCTTGCCAAGATCCGGCGAGCCGATCTCCTCGCCCATCTCAAGGATGAACTTGGCGTTGAAGCCGAGCCTGCCGCCGCGGGCCTCGCGCACCGCGCGAAGCGCGGCCATGTTGATGCTGTGCTGGCCCTTGTTGTCGGCGGTGCCGCGGCCGTAGACTCGCATGCCCGAAACCGTGGTGCGCCAGGGATCGCGGCCGTCGCGCCACTCGCCTTCCATGCCGTCGACGACATCGCCATGGCCGTAGATCAGCACGGTCGGCGCCGTCTCGCTCTCGTGGTGCTCGGCGAACAGGAACGGCGCCTTGCCGCTGGGAGATTCGATCATCCGGCTTTCGAAATCGAGCGCGGCGAAAGCGGGCACCATCTCCTGTTCCAGATAGGCGCGCAGCTCGACACTCCGGTTCGGATTCTGGCTCTCGGTCCGGTAGGCGACGCGGCGGTCGAGTTCGGCGAGGAACGCGCCCGATTTGAAATCGTCACGGGCGCGGGCGATGGCATCGGCTCTGGTCATTATTTTCTTTTTAGGTTGCGAGGCGAAGGAGCATACCCGATACGGGCAGGCCTCCGAAAGTGGCGGGGACTTCGATAGTCTTGGGATTTCGTCCTTGCTCTCTTGAGATTGGCTTGCCAAGCGCGGCAGCGCCGCTGATTTTGGCCTTGCCAACGTCGCGCTATATGCAAGAACTTCGCCAAGTTCGGGCGCGGCTCTATCATTCGAAGAGTGCCCGGTACAGGGCGCCGGGGGACCATCATGGCCAAGCAGATCAGGCTCAATGCATTTGCGATGAATTGCGTCGCACACCAATCACCGGGATTGTGGACCCATCCGCGCGACCGCACTGCCGAATATAATCGCCTGCCCTACTGGATCGATCTTGCCAAAACGCTGGAGCGCGGCCGTTTCGATGGCCTGTTCCTGGCCGACGTGCTCGGCGTCTATGACGTCTACGGCAACAGTCCTGACGCAGCCTTGCGCAATGCAGCCCAGTCGCCCTCGAACGATCCGCTGCTGCTGCTGTCGGCAATGGCCGCGGTCACGCAGAATCTCGGCTTCGGCGTCACCAGCAATCTCTCCTTCGAGCCGCCCTATCCGTTCGCGCGGCGGATGTCGACGCTCGATCATCTCACCGAGGGACGGATCGGCTGGAACGTTGTCACCGGCTATCTCGACAGCGCCGCGCGCGGCGCCGGCAAGGACAAGCAGATCGGTCATGACGACCGCTACGAGATCGCGGACGAATATATGCAGGTCGTCTACAAGCTCTGGGAAGGGAGCTGGGAGGACGACGCCGTGCTGCGCGACCGCAAGCGCGGCATCTTCACCGATCCCACAAAGGTCCATCGCGTCAACCACGAGGGCGCGAACTACCGCATCAACAACACCATCCATTTGAGCGAGCCGTCGCCGCAGCGGACGCCCGTGCTGTACCAGGCCGGCACCTCGCCGCGCGGACGGCAGTTCGCGGCACGGCATGCCGAATGCGTGTTCATGTCGGGACCGTCGGCCAAGGTGATCGCGCCGCGCGTGTCGGCGATCCGTCAGGAGGCCGCCGCGTTCGGCCGCAATCCGGCGGAAATCCTGATGTTCTCGATGATGACGATCATCCTCGGGCGGACCGAGGCCGAGGCGAACGAAAAATACACCGACTATCGCCGCCACATCAGCCCGGAGGGCGCGCTCGCGCTGATGTCGGGATGGACCGGAATCGACTTCTCCGGCTACGAGCTCGATCAGCAGGTGCGCCATGTCCAGAACGACGCCGGTCGCAGCGCACTCGATAACGTCACCCGCGCCGATCCAGATCGCGTCTGGACCGTGCGCGATGTCATCGAGCATGTCGGCGTCGGCGGCGCCGGTCCCGTCGTGGTCGGCACGCCGGAGATGGTCGCGGACAAGATCGAGGCGTGGTTCGAGGCAACCGATGTCGATGGCCTCAACGTCGCCTTCGCGATCTCACCCGGCGATTTCGAAGACATCGCCGACATGCTGGTGCCGGAGCTGACGCGGCGCGGGCGGTACAAGGCGGAGTACGCGCAGGGCACGCTACGGGAGAAGCTGTTCGGTGAGGGGCGTGCACGGCTGGGTGCGCTGCATCCGGCGGCGGGGTTCAGGGTGGGGAGGAAGGGGTAGCGCCACCGCAGTCGTCCTGGCGAAAGCCAGGACCCATAACCCCAGGAAGCAATTTGGCGAAGACGGGTCGTTCGGGACCGGCACCACCCGCAGTCGATAGATCACGCGGTATGGGTCCTGGCCTTCGCCAGGACGACAGTAGGGCTACACCTTCCCGTCCACCATCACCTCGATCAGCTTGGTTCCGGGCCGGCCAAACGCCGACGCCAGCGTCGCCTTGAGCTCGCGGGGGTCGCTGACCTTGATCGCCTCGCATCCCAAGGCCTTCGCCACGCCCGCGAAATCCACCGGCGGATCGATAAAATCCATGCCGACGTAATTGTCGTCGCCATGGAAGGCGAGCAGACGCTGCTTGATGATGCGGTAGCCGCCATTGTTGGCAATGACCACATTGAGCGGCAGCTTGTGATGCGCTGCCGTCCACAGCGACTGGATCGAATACATCGCGCTGCCGTCGCCGGAGAAGCAGACCACGGGGCGATCGGGATTAGCGATGCTGGCGCCGACGGAAGCCGGCAGGCCCCAGCCGATGCCGCCGGAAGCAAGGCCGTGATAGTCGAAGCGATCGCGGTGCGCGCGGAGCGCCGTGATCTGGCGGCTGGAGGTGAGGCCTTCGTCCACGAGGATGGCATTGGCGGGCATGGCCTCGACCATCTGCAGCACCAGCCAGTCCGGATCGATGGGGCTGCGGTCAGCGGCCTTGCCGATCTGCTCGACCAGCGCGGTACGCCTTGCGGTCCAGTTCTTCGAGGCGAACTCGGCGAGACGCTGCCTCGCACGTTGCGCCAGGGCAGCGCCGCCCATCTCCTTCAGCACCGGGATCAACGCGCGCAGCGTTTCCTTCAAATCCGCCTTCAGCGCGATCTCGGCACCGTAGTTCTTGGCGATCTCCCAATCGGCTAGGCCGATCTGCACGATGCCAAGACCCTCCGGCAGCGCGTCGACCTCGCTGTAGACCGACATCCGCAGGGGATCGCCGCCGAGCGCGATCAAGAGGTCGTACGGCGCAAGCGTCTCGCGCGCGACTTTCTGGACACGTGCCAGCGTGCCGACGAAGCTCGGGCTCTCCGAGAGGAAGTGCGAGCCATAGGGCGTCGACGATTGGTACGCGGCCGCACCCAATAGCTCGGCAAGCTCAGCGGCCTCCTTGAGCGCATCGCTTTTGACCACCTCGTCCATGGTGACGATCACAGGACGTTCGGCCCTGAGCAGCCGCGCGGCGAACGCCTTGAGTGCCTCGTCCGATGGCCTTGTGCGGGCGTCGATGCGGGTGGAGCGGCCGAGATCGATCCCGGCCTCGCTGTTGAGGATGTCGCCGGGCAACGAAATGAACACCGGCCCGGTCGGCGGCGTGGTCGCGACTTTTGCGGCGCGGCGCACGATGCGCGGCAGATCCTCGAGCCGCGTCACCTCGACCGCCCATTTCACCAGCGGCTCGGCCATGCGCACCAGCGGTCCGTACAGCACCGGCTCCATCAGGCCGTGGCCTTGCTCCTGCTGGCCCGCGGTCAGGATCATCGGCGTGCCTGTGAACTGGGCGTTGTAGAGCGAGCCCATCGCGTTGCCGAGGCCGGGCGCGACATGGACGTTGCAGGCGACGAGCTTTCCGGAGGCGCGGCTATAGCCATCCGCGATCGCCACCACCAGGCTCTCCTGCATCGCCATTACATAGGTGAGATCAGGATGGTCCTTCAGCGCGTGCATGATCGGCAGCTCGGTGGTGCCGGGGTTGCCGAACAGATGCGTGATGCCCTCGTCCTTGAGCAGCGCGAGAAAGGCGGAGCGGCCGGTGATCTTGTTCTTCATGTTTCCTCCAGAGGCGGACGTTGCCGCAAGGACGGGCGCATGATGACCGAAATCGCGGGAGGCGCGCAAGGAAGCGCGGTCATGGCTGCGTTGCATGAGCGCGCGCCGATCTCCGCTCTCGTGTCCCGGACGCGACGCAGCGCGCAAGCGTTGCGGCGCAGAGCCGGGACCCCATCGTGCACCGACAACGTTGTTAGATGGGCCCCGGCTCAGCAGCGCACCGCCGAAGAGGCGCTGCGCTGCGTCCGGGGCACGAAAGCGGCGTACGCGGCTCGCGCTACATCTCCTCCCGCCCCAGCTCGAACGGATCCTCGCCGCCCGCACGCTTCTTCTTTTTCGAGCGTTGCCAGACCACACCGGGAAAGCCTTTCAGCGGCACCAGCGGCTCGCCGGTATAGGTCCATTCCTGCAGCTCCTCGATCGCGATGTGATAGAGCGGCTGGCGGCCGGTGCGTTCCCTAAACAGCGCGCGGGGGATGTTGACCATATGCGGCCCACGCGGGCGCTCAAATACGATCGGCGTGCCGCAATGCGCACAGAAGCTGCGCGCGGTCTTCGTTGCCTTGTCCTCGTAGCGGGTCAGCGCCGTCTTGCCTGCGGTGATGCGAAACCGCTTCTTCCAGCTTCCGACATAGGTCGCATAGGCGGCGCCGTGGGCGCGACGGCTGGCGGCGGAGTGATCGTGCCAGGCCCAGCGTGCGGGGACGTCAATCTCGAAGGTAACCTTGCCGCAGAGGCATTGGCCGGTTGCAACTCCTGCGGCGGCTGCGGCTTTGGCCATGGTTGCTTCCCCCATCGGTCGCAATGACGGAATTCGTGGCGTCCGTCGGGGCAACACGATAACTCCGTAGCCCGGATGAGCGAAGCGACATCCGGGAAGACCAGAGCTTGGGTGAAGGCCCCGGATATCGCTTCGCTCATCCGGGCTACAGCAATGTCAGACCGGCGTCAGCTCGTCATACGCGGGATAGTCCGTATATCCCTTTTCCTCGCCACCGTAGAACGTCGCACGGTTATACGGCGTGAGAGAGTAATCGTGCTGCAGGCGGCGCGGCAGATCGGGGTTGGAGATGAAGATGCGGCCGAAGGCGATGAGGTCGGCATGTCCCTCCGCGATCGCGGCGTTCGCGGTCTCGCCCGTGAACCCGCCTGCCGTCATCAGCACGCCGCCGTAGAGCGGGCGGAACAGCAGCATTGCCGACGGCACGTTCTGCCAGTTGACTTCTGCGCGCCCCGAGCCGCTGGAGCGCGGCTCGATGAAATGCAGATAGGCAAGACCGAGCTTGTCGAGCGCCTTCACCACGTGCGTGTAGAGCGGCATCGGATCGGGCTCGCCGGAATCATTGGCGATGCCGTGGGGCGACAGCCGCACGCCGACGCGGCCCGCGCCCCAGACGTCGATCGCGGCCTGGGTCACTTCGAGCAGAAGCCGCGCGCGGTTCTCGATCGAACCGCCATATTGATCGTTGCGCTGGTTGCTGCGTGATTGCAGGAATTGCTCGAGCAGATAGCCGTTGGCGCCGTGGATCTCGACGCCGTCGAAGCCGGCGGCCAGCGCGTTTTTCGCACCCTGCCTGAACGCCTCGACGATGCCCTTGACCTCGTCCGTCTCCAGCGCGCGCGGCGTCTCGTAGTCGGAGATCTTGCCGTCGGCGGTCATTGCCTTCATGCCTTCGGCCCTGATCGGGATCGCCGAGGCCGAGACCGGCAGCTCCCCACCGTGGAAGGAGGAATGCGAGACGCGGCCCACATGCCAGAGCTGGAGAAAGATGATGCCGCCCTTGGCGTGCACGGCGTCGACGACCTTGCGCCACCCCGCGATCTGCGTCTCCGAATAGATGCCGGGCGTCGCCGGATTGCCGCGGCCGTGCGAGAGCACGGGCGAGGCCTCCGCGATGAGCAGGCCGCCTCGGGTGGCGCGCTGACCGTAATATTCGGCGTTGAGCAGCCGCGGCGAAAAGCTCTCGCGCTCGGCCCGCATGCGCGTCAACGGCGCCATCGCGATGCGGTGCGCGAGCTTGTACGGCCCGACCTGCAACGGTTGAAACAACGCCTCGAATTTCATGCCGGCCCCAAAATGAACGATGAGAGGACGAGGATCATAGGAGAAAGGCTCGCAGCTCGGAAGCTGCATGGGGGAATGGCTGGCCAGCCAAAAGAGGCGGGGAATAAAAAAAGCCCCGGGCCGAGCCCGGGGCTTGTAGTCTGTTCAGAATTGCAGGTCAGTATTTTGCGACGACCGCGCCTGCGCCGAACTTGTAGTTCAAACCGACGCGCGCGATGTGGCCCGAGAAATTCGCGGTTGAGTCAAAGCCGCGTGCCGGGCCGGGCGTGAAAGGGAACAGCGGATTGAAGATGGTGTATTTCTCGCTGCCGAGATCGTAGTAGAGATATTCGAGCTTGACGCTCCAGTTCGACGCAAAGCGGTACTCGCCACCGCCGCCGACCGTCCAGCCCACGCGCCAGCTTTCCACCGCGCCGGCGCTACAGATTACATTGAGGCAGGGCGTGCCACTCGCACCCGTGGGATCCACGATCGACGTCGACGCCTTGACGTGCCCATAGGCAAGACCGCCGGTCGCGTACAGCAACAAGTCGGGCACGACGGTGGCACCGATCCGGCCTCGCACGGTCCCCAACCAGTCGACCTTCTGATCTTGCGTGGTCATGATCGTCGGGAAGACCGGCAAGGTTCGGGTCACCGTTGAGCTACCCTTGATGTCGGCCGCCGCGATATCGGCTTCGACGCCCCACACCAACGAGCCCGTCTGCACATTGTAGCCGGCCTGCAAGCCGCCCATCACGCCACGCGCGTTTGTTGCCAGCGAAGCAGGGACAAGGCCGCCCGCCAGTGCGACGTCGAGCACGCCGGCGGTGAAGACCGGATCATGCGGCGCGAGATCGTTCGCACCATCGCCCCACCCATATCCGACATTCACGCCGGCGTAGAAGCCCGACCAGTTGTAGGCGACGGGCAGTGGCGAGGCCTTGTACGCCGGCGCACGTGCGGTCATGTCGGCCGCGAGCGCGGGGTACGCCGAGGCGACGCCCAAAGCCACAAACACGATCGGAGCAAAGCGAAGCATTATCGATATTCCAATTCCGAAGATTGACGGTGACCAGAACTAACCGGCCAACATTCGAAATGGGATAGCAAGTCTTGTAAAATCGCGGACGACGCGCGCTTTCAAACCGCTTGTAGCGTCCGGGCAACAACCTTTGGTCGCCGCAAGCGGACTCGCGTCGCCGCAGGCAAGACTCGACCGCTGAAGTCCGGACGCGATGGCGCGTCAGGCCGTCTTGATCCAGACGGCCTTCACGTTGAGATATTCCTCGACGTGCTGCTTGCCGGATTCGCGGCCGTAGCCACTCATCTTGTAGCCACCGAAGGGGACGGCCGGGTCCATCGCTTGGTAGCAGTTCACCCACACCGAGCCGGCACGCAGGCTCTTCGCGACCGCATGCGCCTTGCTGACGTCCCGCGTCCACAGGCCCGAGCCGAGACCGAACGTGGTGGCGTTGGCGCGCTTGACCAACTCGTCCATGTCCTTGAACGCGATCGCGGAGATGACGGGACCAAAAATCTCCTCCTGCGCGATCCGCATACTGTCCTGAACGCCCGCGAACACTGTTGGCGACACGAAGAAGCCTTTTGCAAGCGCGCCTTCGGTGACGCGGCCACCGCCAGCGAGCGCCCGCGCGCCTTCCTTCTGGCCGATGTCGAGATAGCTGGTGACGCGCTCGAGCTGTTGCTCGGACACCAGTGGTCCGATCTGGGTGTTGGGATCGAGACCGTTGCCGACCTGCAGTTTCTTGCCGAACTCGGCGACGCGGCCGACGAACTCCTCGTAGATCGACTGCTCGACAAACAACCGGGTGCCGGCGCTGCAGATTTGCCCCGAATTGGCAAACACCGCCATCGCGGCTCCCGGCACGGCCGCATCGAGATCGGCATCCGCGAACACGATGTCCGGCGACTTGCCGCCGAGCTCGAGCGAGACACGCTTGAGGTTGCCGGCCGAGGCGCGGATGATCGACTGGCCGGTGATATGCGAGCCGGTGAAGGCAACCTTGTCGACGTCGTGATGCGCGGCAAGCGCCGCGCCCGCGGTCTCGCCGTAGCCAGGCACGACGTTGATGACGCCGGGCGGCACGCCCGCTTCCATCGCGAGTTCGGCAATGCGCAGCGAGGTCAGCGGCGCTTCTTCGGCGGGTTTGAGCACGACGGTGCAGCCGGTCGCGATCGCCGGACCGATCTTCCAGATCGTCGCAGTCAGCGGACCGTTCCAGGGAATGATGGCGCCGACGACGCCGATCGGCTCCTTCAGCGTGTAGGAAAAGATTTCGCCGGGCAGCGAGTTCTCGATGGTCTCGCCGTGAATCGCGGTGGTCTGGCCGGCATAATAGCGCAGCATGCCGACCGCGCGCAGGCGATAGGCGCGGGTACGGCTGAGCGGCGCGCCCATGTCGAGCGTGTCGAGCTGCGACAATTCGTCGAAATTCTTCTCGACGAGGTCGGCAAGCTTCAGGAGCAGGTTCTGCCGCTCGAACGGCTTGACCTTGCTCCACGGCCCTTCGAAGGCGCGGCGGGCGGCAGCAACTGCACGGTCGATATCTTCCTTGTCGCCCTCGGCCACGGTTGCGAGCAGTTCACCGGTCGCGGGGTTATGGGTCTCGAAGCGCTTGCCTGAGGCAGCGTCGACCCACCTCCCGTCGATCAGCATCTGCTTGTAGGACCCATTGGCGAACGGATGGCGCGTGATCGGAATAGCCTGCGACACAGCCATGGCTGAACTCCCTGTCAAATGATTGATTGGTTCGATCTGGGCGGGATCGTTGGGTCGATAGAATACTGCGATGCCGGACAGGCGTAAAGGAAAGGCATAAAGTCGGCGCGGAACGAAGACCTCCCATGCCGACTTGTGCAGGGTCGCGCGAGTGCCATGTTATAGCACGACCGAGCCCCCTCCCCCGGAGAAGGATCCATGCCGCATCCCGCCATCGTCAAAGACAATGTTGCCGTAATCACCGGCGGCGCGTCCGGGATCGGATTCGCCGCGGCTTTGGCGTTCGCGCGCGATGGCATGAAGGTGTGTATCGCCGATGTGGATCAGGCGCGGCTGGCGGACGCCGCGACAAGACTCTCATCCTTCACGTCCGCCACACATGTGATGACCTTCGCGATTGACGTCAGCAAGGCCGAGAGCGTGACGGAACTGGAGCGCGCCGTGCGCGAGCGCTTCGGCGGCACCGACATCCTCATGAACAACGCGGGCATCCAGCCCGGCAGCACGCTGTTCGGCGAACCCGACAACTGGCAGCGCATCATCGGCGTCAATATGTGGGGCATCATCAACGGCTCGCGCATCTTCGCGCCCAACATGATCGCGCGCGGCAGGGCCGGCCTCATCATCAACACCGGCTCGAAGCAGGGCATCACCACCCCGCCCGGCGATCCCGCCTACAACGTCTCCAAGGCCGGAGTGAAGGCTTTTACCGAAGCGCTCCAGCACGAGCTGCGCAACACCGCAGATTGCCACATCACCGCGCATCTGCTGATCCCCGGCTTCGTCTTTACGGGCCTCACCGCGAAGGGCCGGACAGAGAAGCCGGCCGGCGCCTGGACGGCCGAGCAGACCGTGAATTTCATGCTGGTGCGGCTGGAGGCCGGCGATTTCTACATTCTGTGCCCGGACAACGACGTCCCGCGCGCGCTCGACGAAAAGCGCATGCTGTGGGCCGCAGGCGACATCGTGGAGAACCGCCCGCCGCTGTCACGCTGGCACCCGGATTATGCGGATGCATTCGCGAGGTTCGTGAAGGGGAATTAGGCTGTTTGATCCTGATGGTGAGGAGCGCGGAACGCGCGTCTCGAACCATACAGGCCCGGCTGGGGCCTCCATCCTTCGAGACGCCCGCTTGCAGCGGGCTCCTTCAGGATGAGGGTTTACACAGGGGGCGCTCTACAGCGTCTCTTGCTGGTGCCCGCAATTCTTGCAGGCGAACTTCATGCGGGTCTGTCCCTTTGGCGCCTGCACCCGGTTCGGGGCGCCGCATTTACCGCAGACGGCCTCGATGCGGGTATCGCCCTGCTTGACGACGACGGTTTTCTTTTCCATCGATTCGCGGATCAGGCGCTCGGCCTCCTCACGCAGGGATTGTTTCGACAAGGCTCGTCTCCGCGATAAATGCGGGCGTGGCTTATCCCACCTGCGGCGAAATCACAATCCGAAACGGCTGGTCAGACCTCGACAATCACGTAGCTGTCCTCGACATGCACCGGAAACGTCTCGGCAACATACGGACCTTTCTGGAGTTCCTCGCCGCGCTCCACCGCGACCGGATATGACCTTATCTTGACGCGCTTCGGGTCGAACCAGGACTGGCCGTTGCGCATGTCGAATTCCCAGCCGTGCCAGGGACAGCGCAGCATCTCGCCGACGCGCGAGCGCTGATAGATACCCGGCTCGGGCGAGGTCAGCCGCGCCACGCAGGCCGCTTTCTCCAGCGGCGCGCCTTCGTGCGGGCAGCGGTTCAGCAGCGCGAAGAACTCGCCATTGACGTGGAACACGACAATGTCGCGGCCGGCGACATCGACGACCTTGTTGCCACCGGGTGGGATCTCAGAGGTGGAAGCGACGATGTGACGGGCCATACCGTGCAGACCTTCTCAGAACTTGTAGACCGCGCGGGCATTGCTGCTGAAAATCTTCTTTCGCTCGGCTTCTGTCAGCGGCGTCTTGAAAGCGGAGCGCGGATCGTCGAAATCCCAGTGCGGATAGTCCGACGAGAACAAGAGACGATCGATGCCGACCCATTCGATCAGCGAGCGCAGGTGCCGGGCTTCGTCAGGTTCGTCGATCGGTTGCGTCGTGAACCAGAAATGCTCGCGGACGTATTCCGACGGCTTGCGCTTGAGATGCGGCACCTCACTGCGGAACCGCTCGAAATGCTGGTCCATCCGCCAGACCGCGGACGGGATCCAGCCGAAGCCGCCCTCGATGAAGACGAACTTCAATTTTGGAAAGCGCTCCGGCACGCCCTCGATCACGAGACTGGCAAGCTGCGCCGCAATCGTGTGCGCGTTGGACTGGTGCTCCTCGACATAATAGGACGGCCAGCCGCCACCGGTCGGCGCATGCCCGCCATAGCCGCCGACATGGATGCCGAGCGGCAGGTCCAGCGCCTCGGCACGTTCGTAGATCGGCCAATAGCGTCGGCGGCCGAGCGGCTCGTTGGCGCGCGGCGAGACGTTGATCTGGATGTATTCGCCGATCTTTGCGCAACGTTCAATCTCGGCAAGGGCGAGATCGACGCCGTCCTGGCCGATCAGGATCGAAGCCTTCAAGCGCGGGTCGCGATGTGACCAGAACGCCAACTGCCAGTCATTGATCGCACGCTGGATCGCGGCGCCGAATTCGAGATTCTGCTGCGAGAAGATGAAGAGGTCGAGCACCTGCAAAATCCCGAACTCGACGTCGAGCGGATCGAGGTGCTGCTTCTGCATGAAGGCGAGATCCGAGCCGGGCGGCCCGCCCGTCGGCGGCCAGGCATCGCGGCGCGCGATCAACGGCGAGGAGCGAGGATAAGGCGTGGTGAACAGATACGGCGTGCGCAAATGGCTGCCATATTCCTTCAGATGCTGCTGCCAGCGCTTTGGCAGGAACTCGTTGAGGTCGTCGGGCGAATGCAGGCTCGGATGGACGTCGCAATCGACGATGCGCAGCCGCGAGGCGGCGGGCTTCTCGTCTTCCCCCAACGGGCGGTCGATGACCTCACTCATGCGAACCTCCAAAGTCAGTTGGCGAGCGACAGCCGCGGAAAGGTCTCCAGCGGATTGTCGACGCACATCTTCGAGATGATGCTGTTCGGCAGGTTCGGCGGGATCGGATCGTCGCCGTCGAACTGCCAGTGCGGATAGTCGGACGCGAACAGGAACATCTTCTCAGAACCGATCTGCTCGATGATCTCCTCGACGCTTTTCGCGTCGCCAGGTGCGTCGAACGGCTGCATGGTGACGCGAAAATTGTCGCGAATGATCGCAGCCGGCTCGCGCTCGACCCAGGGCACCTCGACGCGCACCCCGCGCCACGTCTTGTTGGCGCGCCACATGAAGGCCGGCAGCCAGCTCACGCCGGATTCCATCAGCACGACCTTGAGGTCCGGAAACTTGCCGAATACGCCCTCATAGATCAGGCTCAGGATCTGCGCCTGAAACGCCTGCGCCTCGACGAAGTAATATTCGTAGCGGTGCGACGGCCAGCCGGCCGAGCTCGGCGCCTGCCGATATTGCGTGCCGGCGTGGATCGCGAGCGGCAGCTTGTACTTTTCCGCGAGCCGATAGACCGGCCAGAAATGCCGCCGACCCAGCAGCGTCTCGCCTTGCGCCAGCACGAGGATCGAGACGAAGCGGTGATCACCGGCGCGGCGCTCGATCTCCTCGATCGCCAGTTCCGGGTCCTGCATCGGCACCACGATCGAGGCACGCAGGCGCGGATCGCGCAACAGCCACTCAGTGGCGATCCAGTCGTTGATCGCCTTGCAGAAGTCGGCCGCCATGTAGGGGTCGAACACGGCCTGCGCACCATAAAGCACGTTGAGGATCGCGTGGCTCGCGCCAAGCTGGTCGAACGCGCCCTTCTGCACCATCGCGAGATCGGATCCGGGCTTGGCCCCATTCTTCGGCCGCCAGTCGGCGCGGCCCGCCAGCGGCATGCCCGGCGGATAGGAGGTCAGGTCGAGCCCGTCGATGGCGCGGCTCACGACCTGCTCTTTCCAGTGATCGCTGAGATAAGGCAGCAGCGTCGTGCGCGTGCCACCAACCGCCGGGTGGATGTCACAGTCGATCCGCATCGCTGCCATAAGGTTCCTCGCCAAGGTAATTATAAGCACATCTTTTTGGCGGCATTCTTTGTGTGCCGCTCGCGCAGAGTGCTCCGGCCGCCGCCGGTGCGCAAGGGCGCGCGCCCGCGCGATCCGTCATGGCTCGGTTGCATTTCGCGGGCGCAATACGTGCCGGCGCCGAAACAGCGGAGCGAATTGCTCCGCTGCTTACTTACGTGTTGCCTATACCTCTCAAGCCGCCTTGGAGACTTCCATCAGCAGACGTTCCGCCTTGGCATCCTCGATGCGGTTCACCATCCGGCTGCTTTCATGGTTGTCGCGGACCGTCTTGGTCAGGGTGATGCAGGTCTGGATCAGCATGACGATGCCCATGGTGAGATAACCCTTCATCCAGAGGTCGATCGGCATGAAGAAGATGCCGATGGCGATGAGGAAGGCCGAGGCTGCGAAGGACACGTAAGTGAAAGTCACCCAGGCGCCGCTGTGGGGCTGGCCATTCTGGTTCATGATGGTCTCCTGTTGGTTCGAACGATGATGAGGTTTGGGATCAGACAGTCGGCGTGCGCTTGGACTTCAACCGCGCCAGCACGTCGTCCGCGGTCGTCTTAAGCCGGGGGCCAAAACCCTGCTCGGCGAGTTTTTCGGCGGTGGCGAGCGGACCGGTGGCCGCATCGAGCTCGACCAGCGCGTCGTCGGCGGCCTGGGCTTCCATCTGCCGCTCACGAAGACGCCTCAAAGTGCTCTCCGCCTCCGGCAGCGTAGATTCGTAGGGGCGTGCCGCATCGATGCCGCTGCGGCGAAGCGAGCGCACCGCCTCCGAGGCACGGGCGACACGGCGGCCGCGGTCGAGCTCGGTGATGCGGGCTTGCGCGCTTGCGACGTGCCGCTTCAACCGGGCGATCTCGGTTGCGAACAAGGCGCGCGCCGTCAGCGCTGCATCGCGATCAGCCTCCAGGCCGGCGATGGCTTTAGCGGCATCGTTGGCGAGATCCTCGCGGCCGCCGGCGAGCGCCGCAACCGCGCGCGTCTCGAGATCGGCGATGCGGGCGACGGTCGCCTCGAGCTTGCGACCTTCCTGCTGGTCCTGCGCGATCGCCAGCGCCAGGGTCCGTTTGCCCCGCTCGAGGGCGGCAGCCGCGTCGCGCATCTGTTGATCGAGGATCAGAAGGGCCGTCCGGTCTTCCAGCTCCTCGCCCGCGGCGGCCACGCTGCCGCGGAAAAGTGTCACTACGGTCTTGAACATCTGAAGCTCCCTGTTATGAGCGTTGCTCACAGATGGTTTGTAGCAAGAAACTTGAACATCGTTCAAGAAATATTTGAGCAACGCTCAGAAATTTGTCGCAGATGACTAAGGCATTGGAACGCCGAGATAAACTTCGATCAGACCTGATCCTGGCGGCGGAACGAATGATCGCCGACAGGGGATTGGCGGGCCTGAAAACCCGCGATCTCGCCCGCGAGATCGGCTGCGCCAACGGCGCGGTCTACAATCTCGTCGCCGATGTGGACGAGCTGATCCTGCGCGTGGGCTCGCGCACCTTGCATCGTCTCGACCAGGCCCTGAGCACAGCGGAAAGCGCGGGCGAGCCATCGCCGCAGGAGACCCTGGTCTGCATCGCCATCACCTATTGCGACTTCGCCGCGGAAAATCTCGAACTATGGCGTGCGCTGTTCGAGCATCGCATGGCAGCCGACAAGCCCCTCCCCGACTGGTCCATCGACGACCAGCTGCAGCTGTTCCGCCACGTCTACCAGCCGCTGGCAGCGCTGTTTCCAAAACGCAGTCGGGAGGAGCTCGGCATCACCGCGCGCAGCCTGTTCTCGGCGGTGCATGGCATGGTGGCGCTGGGACTGGAGCAGAAGCTCGTCGCGGTACCGCTGCCGGCGCTCCGGAAGGAAATCGCGGGCCTGGTGCGCGCGATGGTCGACGGACTGATCGCGCGGGCGGCGTAGAGGCCGGAGAGAACACGGCTCAACTGTCGGCGGTGCCTGACTAAAATTTCACCTGTCGCATCGCATGCGGCGCGCTTAGCTTCGCGAGGTTTACGCCTCTCTCCGGAGCTCCAATGCCCCTCCTCATCCGCGGCGGCACCGTCGTCAATCATGATCATTCGCGCCGGGCGGACGTGCTGATCGACGGCGCGACCGTCGTCGCGGTCGGGCAGTCGCTCGATGCGCCCACCGGCAGCGAGATCATCGATGCCGGCGGCGCCTACGTCATCCCAGGCGGCATCGATCCGCACACCCATCTCGAAATGCCGTTCATGGGCACGGTCACCGCGGACGATTTCGAATCGGGAACCAAGGCGGCGCTGGCCGGTGGCACCACCATGGTGGTGGATTTCTGCCTGCCCGATCCCGGCCAATCGATGCTCGCGGCCTATCAGGAGTGGCGACACAAATCCGAGAAGGCGGCCTCCGACTACGGCTTCCACATGGCCGTAACATCCTGGTCGAAGCAGATCCATGACGAGATGGAGACCGTGGTCAAAACCTACGGCATCAACACCTTCAAGCACTTCATGGCCTACAAGGGTGCGCTGATGGTGAACGACGACGAGCTCTACAACTCGTTCGCCCGATGCGCCCATCTCGGCGCCATGCCGGTCGTGCATGCGGAGAACGGCGACGTCGTCGCCCTGATGCAGGAGGCGCTGATCGCGCGCGGCGTCACCGGGCCCGAAGGACACGCCTACTCGCGGCCACCGGAGGTCGAGGGCGAAGCCACCAACCGCGCCATCATGATCGCCGACATGACGGGGACTCCGGTCTACATCGTGCACACGAGCTGCCGCGAGGCGCATGAGGCGATCGCGCGGGCACGCGCAACCGGCAAACGCGTCTATGGCGAGCCGCTGATCCAGCACTTGCTGCTCGACGCCGATGAATATCAGAACAAGGATTGGGATCATTCCGCGCAGCGCGTGATGTCGCCGCCGTTCCGCGACAGGTCGCATCAGGATAGTCTTTGGGCCGGCCTGCAAGCCGGCTCGCTGCAGGTGGTCGCGACCGACCACTGCGCCTTCACCACCGAGCAAAAGCGGTTCGGGCTCGGCGATTTCAGAAAGATCCCGAACGGCACCGGCGGCCTCGAAGATCGCCTCGCGCTGCTATGGACCGCGGGTGTCGCCACTGGACGGCTGACGAAGGAAGAATTCGTCGCAGTGACCTCGGCGAATATCGCCCGCATCCTCAACATCTATCCGCGCAAAGGCGCGGTCGCCGTCGGCTCGGACGCGGATGTCGTGGTTTGGGATCCCAAGGCGAGCAGGACCATCAGCGCGAAGCGGCAGATGAGCCGGATTGACTACAACGTGTTCGAGGGCTTTTCCTGTACCGGCGGAGCGGCGGCGACGCTGTCGCGCGGCCGAATCGTCTGGAAGGATGGCGATCTGCGCGCCGAGGCCGGGGACGGCCATTATATCGAGCGCCCGGCGTTCTCGCCGGTGCATGTCGCCAATTCCACCTGGAAAGAGCTGACTGCCCCGCGCGCCGTCGGCCGCGGAGCGGTGACGCCGTAGAATTGAAGGTCCGCGCAGCATCCGACGCCGTGAAGCGCGGCCGATGGCATGCGCCTTGCCTCTTTATGGTGCAAATCTCTCAAGAGTGAGGCACCCATGAGCGCATCATCTTTCGACCTAAACCGCCGCAGCGTGCTCGGTGGCTTCGGCCTCGCCGGAATAGCGGCCGTTGCGCCCCGTCTCGCCCGGGCGCAGGGTCGTGCCGAGACGCTGCTGGTGGTGCAGGAGCTCGGGCCAAACTCGCTCGACATGCAGGGCGTCGGCTCCAACCAGACCGTGAACGGGCTGTCCTGGAATTGCTACGATCGCCTACTGAGCTACGCCTCCAAGAACCTCCCGGACGGCACCCTGTCCTATGACCGCGAGAAGCTCGCACCTGAACTCGCCGAGAGCTGGGAGGTTGCCGCCGACGGCATGTCCTGCACTTTCAAATTGCGGAAGGACGCCAAATTCCACGACGGTACGCCAGTCACGGCGAAAGACGTCAAATGGTCGTTCGACCGCGCGGTGAAGGTCGGCGGCTTTCCGACCTTCCAGATGTCGGCGGGATCGCTGGAAAAGCCCGAGCAGTTCGTCGTGGTCGACGACCACACCTTCCGCATCGACTACGTGCGCAAGGACAAGATGCTGCTGTTCAACGTCGCGGTGGTCGTGCCCTTCATCATCAACTCGGAGCTCGCGAAAAAGAACGCGACGGCGGAAGACCCGTGGGCCCTAGCGTGGCTCAGGAACAACGAGGCCGGCGGCGGCGCTTACAGGATCGAGAGCTGGAAGCCGGGCAGCGAGACCGTGCTGGCGCGCTTCGACGATTGGAAGTGTGGACCTCTCCCGAAGCTCCGGCGCGTGATCGCGCGCGACGTCCCCTCCGCCGGCACCCGCCGCGCCATGCTGGAGCGGGGTGATGCGGATATCTCCAGCGGCTTCGCGCCGCGTGACTTCGAGCAGATCATCAAGGAGGGCAAGGTCAAGGTCTCGGGCGTGCCGATCCCGAACGCGCTCTGGTCCCTTGCGCTGAACACGGCAAAGCCGCCGTTCGACAATGTGAAACTGCGCCAAGCCGTCGCCTGGGCGATGCCGTATGAGCAAATCCAGAACAGCGCATTCTTCGGGCGTGCCGTTCCCATGTATGGCGGAGCAGCAGACGTCTCGAACCCGGTCTGGCCGCAGGCGTTTCCGTACGTCACCGATCTCGACAAGGCCAAAGCCCTGATGAAGGAGGCAGGCTTCGAGTCGGGACTGGAGACGACGCTGTCGCTCGACACCGGCACCGCCACGGTCGGCGAGCCGACCGCGATCCTGATCCAGGAAAGTCTCGCCAAGATCGGCATCAAGGCGGCGATCGAGAAGATCCCCGGCGCGAACTGGCGCACGACGCTGAACAAGAAGGAGCTCCCGCTCGCGCTGAATCGTTTCAGCGGCTGGCTCGATTATCCCGAGTATTACTTCTACTGGAACTTCCACGGCAACAACTCGATCTTCAACATCTCCTCGTACCAGAACAAGGAGATGGACGCGCTGATCGACAAGGCGCGGTTCACCACGGATGCTGCCGAGTACGACAAGGCCGTGAAGGATTTCATCGCGCTCTGGATGCGCGATGTTCCCGTCATTCCGCTCAACCAGCCGATCCACGACGTCGCCATGCAGAAGGCCATCACCGGCTACGAGTTCTGGTTTCATCGTGAGCCTGACTACCGGCAGTTCGCGAAGGGCTAGTTTTGGCGGGCGACGCTGACGGTGCGTGAGGCGGCGCGCGCCTGCTCGGACGGGAACCCCCGCGCGAGCCGCGCCTCGCTCGCGCGCAGCATCGCCGTTTCGAGCTTGCCTTGCTGCGATCCATCCAGGGCGCAAGCGAAAATCCGATAGAATTGCGCGCCATCATAGGCAACCAGCAGCAGGTCGACCCCCGCGTTGATGGCTTCCACGACGGCCTGGCAGACGTCGTGCTGGTAGATCGCCCCCATCACGAGATCGTCGGTCATGACGACGCCCTGATAGCCCCATTTGTCGCGAATGATCCCCTCGACGACACGCTTCGAATGCGAGGCGGCGCGATCGGGATCGACGGCCGTGAGCGTGACGTGGCCGACCATGAGCGCGCTGCGCGAATGCGACAGCACCTCGCGGAACGGAAGCCAGTCGGTTGCTTCCAACTCCTTCACCGGCGTGTCGAGATTGGCGCTGAAATGATGCGTGTCGGTGCGCACGCGCCCGATGCCGGGAAAATGCTTGAGCGTGGCGCCGACGCCGGATTGCTCCAGCCCGCGCACATAAGCGCGCGCGATCGCGCCGACGACGGCCGGATCGGTCGCAATCGCGCGCTGACCGATGAGTGTGTGGAAGTCGAGACGATTGCGCCGGCCCGGCGGCTTGAGATCGAGCACCGGCGCGAGATTGAGGTTGACACCGAGCCCGGCGAGTTCACGTCCGTGGATGCGGCCGAACTCTGCCGCTTTGGCCTGTTGGTCATCGGGGGCAAGCCCGGCAAGCGTCGCCAGCGCCGGCAGCTTCGTCAGCGGCGGCGCAAGGTGCCCGACGATGCCGCCCTCCTGGTCCGCGGCCACGACCAGCGGCGGCAGGCCAGCGGCTCGCCGCTTGCCCTGGAGCGCCGCGATCTCGGCACGCAGCGCCTCGACGGACCGGCTCCGGATGTTGTGCCGGGTGACGTAGACGCCGCCGATCAAGCCCTGCTCGGCAAGACGCGCGACCTCGGCAAAAGAGGAATAGCCGACCATGAAGTGAGGTCCGAGCTGACGCGCCTCGGCCGCACTGGCGGCAAGAACATCGTGCTTGCGCAGTTCAAATTTCAGGTGCGCCGCCGACATCAGGAGTGGCGGAACGCACCAGAGCATGACGAGCAGCTTGCCCGGGATGCTGCGCCAACGGCCGCGGTGCAGCAGCACGATGACGATTACGATGCTTGTGACGACAATCGCGATGTTTCCGACGCCGCGCAGCACGAGAAGATAGGGGTCGTTCTTGTTCGCGGCCGCAAATGCGACGAGAGGCGCGGCAAGCCAGAGCAGGATGAGACCGGTGCGGTTGAGGAGCTGCATGATGCGTCACGCCCAAGGTGATGTGTGCATCGCACCTATCAAAGCGATCTGCGCCGCGTAAGGACCAAAAGCGCGTCTGCACATAATCTGCAAAAGACTCCTGAAGCCGTGCAGACGACGATCCCGCCTTCTGCACAAACGACGTTCAGACTTCGTGATGCCACCATTCACGAAAGGCCATTTGAACATGACGAGCCTGGCTTCGACGATAGCAGCGGACCTCCAGCCGATCAGGCCTTCCTCCATTCTTGCCAAGCTTGGCCTCGCACTGGCACTGGTTGCGCTCGCCGACTGGCTGTTCTATGGCCCGCGTATCGGGCTATCGCTGACCCTCTTTGCGATCGCGACGGCTTGCGTGTCGGTGCTGTTCAATCATGCGGCACTGGACCTGCGACGCGGCATCACCAGCACGGCCATTCTCGTCGCCGGTCTCGTGCCGGCGACAGAGGAGCTCAACACGCTGTCCTTCCTGATCCTCGTCGCGGCGCTGCTGATGGCGCTGCTGCTCGCAACTAATTCGAAGACGACGGACCTCGCGGACCGCGCCCGGGCGCTACGAAACTTTGTCCTGTTTGGTCCCTTCAGGGTCTTCCCCGAAGCACTTCAAATCTTCAACATGTCGGCACTCACTCGGAGCATCGCACTCTGGCTTCTGCCTGCAGTGCTGAGCACTGTCTTCATCGCACTGTTCGCCGCAGCCAATCCGCTGATCGAGCAGTGGGTGTTCCTGCTCGATCCAAAGCTCATCCTCGACTATGTCAGCATCCCGCGCGTGCTGTTCTGGACCATGATGCTGGCGCTGGTCTGGCCGTTCATCCATGTGCGCTGGCGGCGCAGGACGATTCCCACCACGACGGTCGTCGATGGCTCCGTGCCGCCGCCGCTGCCGTCCCAAGTCTCGGCTCAGTTCCTGGGCCCCTCCACCATCCTGCGCTCGCTGATCCTGTTCAACCTGCTGTTCGCGGCGCAGTCCATTCTCGATGGCATCTACCTCTGGGGCCATGTGGCGCTGCCGGTCAATTTGACATATGCGGCCTATGCCCATCGCGGCGCCTACCCGCTGATCGCCACTGCCCTGCTCGCCGCCGCCTTCGTGCTGGTGGCGATGCGTCCGGGTGGACCGGTCGAGAAATCGAAGGTGATCCGGCCGCTGGTCTATCTCTGGGTCGGGCAGAATGTGCTTCTGGTCGCGTCCTCCATCCTCCGCCTCGACCTCTACGTCGACATCTACATGCTGACCTATTGGCGCATCGCGGCCTTCATCTGGATGGGGCTGGTGGCGCTCGGGCTGATCCTGATCGTCGCCCGCATCGTCCTCGACAGGTCCAACCAATGGCTCGTCGGCGCCAATCTGATCGCGTTAACGATCGCGCTGTATGGCCGCTCGCTGGTGAACTTCGACGCGTTCATCGCCGACTATAATCTGAGCCACAGCAACGAAATGTCGGGGAAGGGCTTGAGCATCGACGCCAACTATCTCCTCACACTCGGGCCGCAGGCGCTGCCTGCCCTCGACAAGGTCATCGCTCATCGCCCGGGCGACAACTGCCTTGTGTCGCGGCGCGATCGGCTTGTAGAAGTCCACCGTCAGGATCTGGCCTGGCGGAGCTGGAGCTTCAGGAACTGGCGGCTCCAGCGCAGGCTGGACGCGCTGGCGAAAGCTCGGTCGGCGGGCTGACCAGGCAGCGGAGAGATTCTTGGCGCATCGCATTCTCATCGTCGACGACGAAGGCCATATCCGCGAGGTCATCCGCGTCGCTTTGAAGAGAGCCGGCATGGACGTGATCGAGGCGCGCGACGGCAAGGAGGCGCTGACCCGCTTTGCCGCCGACAGGCCTGACCTGATCGTGCTCGACATCGGCATGCCCGAATTCGACGGCCTCGACGTCTGCCGCGAGGTGCGCAAAGCCTCCGACGTGCCGATCCTGTTCCTGTCGGCCCGCTACGAGGAGATCGACCGCATCCTCGGCCTCGAGATCGGCGGCGACGACTACGTGACGAAGCCGTTCAGCCCGCGCGAGCTGGTGGCGCGGGTCAACGTCATCCTGCGCCGTCTCGGCCCGCGCAATGGCGAGGCCAAGGCGGGGCCGTCGGCACTCGCGCAAGGCGGCCTGTTGATCGATCCCGAGCAGCATGTCGCGTCGTTCGCCGGCACGCCGCTGAAGCTGACCGCGATCGAGTTCGGCATCTTGCGCGCGTTCCTGACCCGGCCGACCTCGGTGTTCAATCGCGAGCAGCTGATGCAAGCGGCCTACCAGCTCAACATCCAGGTCTCCGACCGCACCATCGACAGCCACGTCCGCAACATCCGCGCCAAGCTCGCGGCGCTGGCCTGCGACAACGTCATCGAGACCATCCACGGCGTCGGTTTCAAGCTCGGCCGCTGCGAGAAGGAGGCATGAGCGCGGCGCCCGACAAATGGCGGCCGTCGCTCACCCTGGTGATCTTCACGGTGCTGGCGACCGTCGGCGTGTTGCCGCTGGTCGGCCTGTTCTTCTTCCGTCTCTACGACAACCAGCTGATCCGCCAGACCCAGGCCGAGCTGATTGCGCAGAGCCGCGTGCTCGCGACGATCTATGCGCAGGAAGTCACGGCGCGGCTCGACAGCGGCTTGACGCTCGGCGCCGAGGTGCCGCCGAACGTGCTGCCTGATCCGGGCGACCAGGTCACCCCGATCCGTCCCGCGCTCGACCTCACCGCCAACGATTTGTTGCGGCGGCGGCCCGAGGCGCAAGCCGCTCCGCAGCCGGCGCAGCCCGTCTATGTCGAGATCGGCGCAAGACTGACGCCGATCATCCGCGAGACCCAGAAGGTGACGCTGGCAGGCTTTCGCATCCTAGATCCCCAAGGCGTGGTGATCGCCGGGCGGCAGGAGGTCGGGCAATCGCTCGCCCATATCGAGGAGGTCGCCGACGCGCTGCATGGGCAATACCGCGCCACCCTGCGCAACCGAGTGCCCGACAAGCCGCCGCCGTCGATCTATTCCTTCAGCCGCGGCCTCGGCGTCCACGTGTTTTCGGCAATGCCTGTTATCGTCAACAACCGCGTCGCAGGGGTGATCTACACGACGCGGACACCGAGCAACATCTTCGACCATCTGTACCAGGAGCGGGCCAAGTTCGTGCTGGCGGGTCTTGCCGTGGTTCTCGGCACGATCGCGATTGGCCTCGTATTCTCGCGCACTATCACGCTGCCGATGCGCGAGCTGATCGACCGCGCCACCAGAATAGGGCGCGGCGACCGCGAGGCGTTCAGACCGTTGCGGCACTACGGCACGCGCGAGTTCGCCCAGCTCTCGCACAGCTTCCTCGGCATGGCCGAACAGCTCGCGCGGCGCTCGGACTATATCGCGACCTTCTCGGCCCACCTCACCCACGAACTGAAATCACCGCTGACCTCGATCAAGGGCGCCGCCGAGCTGTTGCAGGATTCGGTTCAGGGCAAAGCGGGCAGCCTGACGCTGGTCGAGCAGGAGATGTTCATCGCCAACATCCTGTCCGACACAAAGCGGCTGGAAGCGATGGCGCAGCGGCTGCGCGAACTCGCGCGTGCCGAAAGCCTGCCGCAAAACGAGCGCACGGAATTGGCGCCCGTAGTTGCCGATCTCAGGAGCCGGTTTCCGGCGAGCTCGATCGAGGCCAGCGGCAGCCTCGACCTGATGATCGGCATGTCGGCCGAGAAGGCGCTGATCGTGCTGTCGCACCTCGCGGACAATGCGATGCGGCACAAGGCTGGGAGAATCAGGCTGGAGGCGATCGATGAGCGCACGACCCTGCTTCTGACTGTGAGTAATGACGGCGAGCCGATCTCGGCGCCGAACCGCGACAGGATCTTCGACGCGTTCTTCACCACCCGCCGCGACCAGGGCGGCACCGGGATGGGGCTGGCGATCGCACACGCGGTGATGGCGAGCCATGGCGGCTCGATCAGGCTCAAGCCGACCGAGCAGGGCGCGGCGTTCGAGCTGCAGTTTCCAATGGGCTAGATCGCGAACACCCAGGCGGCGACGATGGTGCCGATGGTGACCAGACCGGCGATGGTCCAGCCGGCGGCGTATTCCAGCTCAGGATGACCGGTCGCCCGCATGATCTCTGCCGGATCGGCGGTATGCTTCTCTGCCATGACAGCCTCGCACGTTACTTTCCGCGTCATATGTAAGTCGCATCAGCCACCATTAGGTTCCATCACGGAAATGCGAGGAATGACGCAGCTTGGTTTGTTCGCCGATCCGCACGCAGGGCCTGCCGGTCTTCGCTATGCCGATGACTTCGTCGAGGCCGCCGCCGAGCAGGCGCTCATCGGCCGCATCGCAGCATTGCCGCTCCAGCGCTTCCAGTTCGGCGCCTTCGAGGGCAACCGCCGGGTGGCGTCCTTCGGCTATCGCTATGACTATTCGCTGCAGCGGCTGGCCGAGGCCGAGCCGATCCCGGGCTGGGTGCTCCCCATCGCGCGGCAGGTCGAGGCATGGGCGGGCCTCGCCAGCGGCAGCGTGCGGCAGGTGCTCTGTACCGAATACGAGGCCGGCGTCGGCATCGGCTGGCACCGCGACAAGCCGCATTTCGACAAGATCCTCGGCCTGTCGCTCGGCTCGTCCTGCAAATTCCGCTTCCGCCGCCGTAGCGACGACAAATGGGAGCGCCACACGCTCGAAGCCCGGCCGCGCTCGCTTTACGCGATGGACGGCGAGGCGCGGTCGCAATGGGAGCACAGCATCCCACCGGTCGAGGCGCGCCGCTATTCCATCACCTTCCGGACGATGAAGCAGGCCTGACAGGCGGGCCAAAACAAAAAACGCGAAACAACCCCATGCACAGTAGAACGGCCGTGTCGGTGCGAGGCTCGGCCGCGCGACATAACCGTTTGACACCTCGGGACAAAGCAGCCGCACCGCGCAAAGGTGCAAGGCCCGGCGAACTTGCCTTAAATTCGCGTTTACATGCTAAACTTGGTTCCACGCGCCGCGCGGGAGGGAAGCCGCGAATGCAGGTCCAGGGAGGCAAGATGAAAGCCGGTCGATTGATCCTCGCCTGCGGCCTCGTTGTCGCTACCGCCTCCGGCGTAGCCGATGCCTCCGACGCGACGCCCGCAAAAGTCTCGGGCTCGACGGCGCTGGCGCTCGCGGGGGTGATCGCGCCGCTGTCGTCGGTCCTGTCCGGCGCCGAGAAGAAGGCGATGGCGATGCTGTTCGCCGCCAACAGCGACATTCCCTACAAGAAGCCGATCGTGGTGACGGCCGATCGAATCGTCTGCCGCGCCGGCAATGTCGACATCACCGTGCGGAACTGCGAGGTCACCTTCGGCAAGAAGACCAGGACAGTGAATGGCTCCACGGCCAGCGAGATCTTCGCCACCGAAGCCCTGGCCGGCATTCCGCCCGACGGCGCCGCAGGATCGAATTTCGAGAGCCTGACCAAGCTGAGCTGCACGATCGACCCCAATGCCATCCGCCGAAAGGACGGCAGCGGGGCGGATTGCACCTTCCAGCCGGGAAATTGATCCACGCGTGGAGGACGCGCCGAGAGAACCATGGTGCCGTGAAATCGCCTCATGACCAGCTAACTAATAAGGCGAATTGAAAAGACGGGCCAAACGCGCGAGCCCATATCGGGCACGCAGGGCCAACACCGACATGAAGAATTTCCTCGCATTGTTTCTGATCCTGGGCGTGACGGCAGCCTCCGCGCACGGCCCCCTACCGATGTGGCCGGCCGCGCCATCCGACGTTGTCCGGGTCGGCCTCACCGACAACGACACCACCGCGGGCGGCACCGCGCGGCTGTGCGAGCAGGTCACCTTCTCGCGCGGCCTGCGCTACGGCGAGAGCGAAGCCAATGTGCTCGATGTCGCCACCGCCACGACCAAGGCGGATACGCCGCGGCCGGTGCTGCTGTTCGTGACCGGCGACACCTTCACCGGCGACCGCTCCGCGCCGGAGCTGTCGCGCCAGATCCAGGACCAGGCCATGTGCTTTGCCGCACGCAACGACATGATCGGCGTGCGCGTCAACTACCGGCTGGCGCCCTCGGCGACGTGGCCGGCGGGTGCGACCGACGTGGCGGCGGCGCTGTCCTGGGTCCACGGCAATATCGACCTGTTCAACGGCGACGCCCGCGAAATCGTTGCGGTCGGCTACGGCGCCGGCGCCTTCCATGTCGCCACCCTGCTGGCCCATCCCGAACTCCAGACCGACCGCGCCGACGTCGCGGCGCTCGTGCTCGTGTCCGGGGTCTACCGCGCCGGCAAGGACGCGAGCGATAGCGAGAAGGCCTATCTCGGCAGCGACGCCAGCCAGTACAACAAGCGTTCGGTCTTCCCCGGCATCCTCAATGTCGACATCCCGATCGTGCTGGCCTGGGCGGCGGATGATTCCGCCGGCATCACAACGCAGGGCGAAACCCTGAAGAAGACGCTCTGCGGCGCCGGCCATTGTCCGCGTAGCGCACTGCTGCGCAGCCGCGACGGCATCGCAAGCGCCTTCGGCCTCGACGGCTCCGGCGACAGCCTCGCCGAGCCGACGCTGCTGCTGGTGCATCAGCTCGAGGCGCGGGGCTTGCCGTAGCGGCCGGTTGGTGGCGGTACGCTAACGACACAGACCTTTTGCTGGGCTACCCCTCTCCCCCGCCCTCCCCCACAAGGGGGGAGGGAGCGCGTGGCTTCTCTGTACGCTCATCGTTATGAAGCCAATGAGTCAAAATGCACTCGCCACAAGCAAGGTGTGTTCCCTCCCCCCTTGTGGGGGAGGGCTAGGGAGAGGGGTGCCACACGGCACACTCTCTCGATTGTCGGCGCGTCAGCACGCTTGCCCCTTTCTTCGGGCAGACAGCTGCGTTGCAGAAGAGGCCGTTCAAGCCACAGCTTCGACAAACGCTTGACCTAGATCAACTCGCCTTGCTGCAGATCGAGCCGACCTCGTTGGGGGCCAACGACAAGGTGTTGAGCATGGGCGTCACCGGCAGAATGCTGTTCGTTTCGATGATCGCGTTCGCGTCGCTCGGCGCGATGTCCGAGCAACGCGCCGATCAACCCACCGCGGGCAACGAAATCCGCATCGGCAATGTCATGCCGTATTCGGGACCGCTCTCGGAGTTCGGCGCCATCGGCCAGGCGGAAGCGGCCTATTTCGACATGGTCAACGCGCGCGGCGGCATCAACGGCCGCAAGATCCGCTTCATCACCCGCGACGACAATTCCGACCCGACCACCGCGCTGGAGCTGACCCGCAATCTTGTCGAGAAGGACGACGTGCATCTAATGTTCGGCTCGTTCGGCACGCCGGGCAATCTCGCCGCGCGCTGGTATCTGAACGCGAAGAAAATTCCGCAACTGTTCGTCGCCTCCGGAGACGAGGAGCTGAGCCAGGCCAAGGCGTTTCCCTGGACCATGGGCTGGCAGCCGTCGTACCGGTCGGAGGGGCGCATCTACGCCAACTATCTCCAGGCCTATTATCCCAGGAAGAAGATCGTGGTGCTCTGGCAGAACGACCAGTTCGGGCGTGCGCTTCTCAAGGGCATGGAGGAAGGTCTTGGCGATCTGAACCGTCTCGTCCTCGTCGACATCGCCTTCGACATTGCCGATGAGCATCTCGACGGACACGTCTCGATCCTCAAGCGCGCCGGCGCCGATATTTTCGTCTTTCTCGGCGTGCCATCGACGGCGTCCAAGGTGATCAAGCTGGCGGCGGCAATGAAATGGCGCCCGGTCTTCATCGTCAATGACGCCTCCGCCTCGATCGCCAACGCGATGGCGCCCGCAGGCCTGGAGAATTCCTCCGGCGTGATTTCGGCGGCCTTCCTGAAAGACCCGAGCGATCCCGCATGGAAGGACGATCCTGCCATGAAGGACTGGTTCATTTTCATGGACAAGTACCATCACGACGAAAGCACCAACAGCAGCGCTGCACTCTTTGGCTACGCCGCGGCAGAGGCGCTGACGCAGGTGCTGAAGCAGTGCGGCGACGACGTATCGCGCGAGAACATCATGCGTCAGGCGGCTTCGCTGAGGAATTATCAGCCCTCGGTCGCCCTGCCCAACATCAGGATGAACACCTCGGCCAACAGCTACCTGCCGATCAGGCAGATGCGGCTGGTCCAGTTCGACGGCCGCTCCTGGCAACCCTTCGGCGACGTGATCGAGACGGCGTTTACGGAAGGCGCCGCGCGGTGAGGTGACTCACGCTGGCAGCGGTAGCGCACGGAGAAAACGTGACTGGGAGCTCGCCCGCGGCCATCCTTCGAGACGCCCGCCTACGGCGGGCCCTCAGGATGAGGGTCGCGTTTTCGCGGCGAGATATCCGACCCTCATGGTGAGGAGCCCGCCAGAGCGGGCGTCTCGAACCATGCAGGCCGTGCACGTTCGACAACCTCTCAACTGCGATATGCGATAGCCCGGCTCACGCCGGCTTCAGCGAAGCCAGCGCGTTCTCCAGCAGCGAGCGCACCCGCGCCGCGTCGCCGGATTTGACCACGGCGGGATCGAGATAGAGCTCCAGCCCCGGCGCTCGCTCGGTGATGATCCCGCTCCTTTCGGCCGCCGCATCGTTCAGCGCGTCGACCGAATAGGGAATGACCTCGCGGCTGATGCCCTTCATCGTGATCGCGGGCAGCGCGTGGGCGCGGACGACGTCGCTGACCAGGGCAAACGTCTCGTAGCTCAGCACGATGCCGCCGGGCTCGGCGATCGATTGCAGGCGCGCGGCGAGGTTCGCCTCGGCACCGATGATGGTGTAGTCCATGCGGTCGCTGCTGCCGAAATTGCCGACATTGCAATAGCCCGAATTGATGCCCATGCGGGCCTTGAACGGCAGCTCGATGCCGGAGGCGCGCCATTTCGCATTGAGCTCGGTTAGACGGTGCTGCATGCGCCAGGCCATCTGGAGGCAGGCCTGCGCGTCGGTGCGGTCGCCCTTGGTCTCGGGATCGCCGAAGAAGATAAGCATGGCATCGCCGATGAACTTGTCGATGGTGCCGCCAAATTCGTGGGCGACCGCCGACATCTCGGTGAAATATTCGTTGAGGAGCTGGGTCAGCAACTCCGGCTGGAGCCGCTCCGCCGTCGCGGTGAAGTTCTGGATGTCCGAGAAGAAGATGGTGAGCTTCTTGCGCTCGGTGTGGATCGTCACGTCCTTCTGGCCGGAGAAGATGCTCTTGTAGACCTGCGGCGGGATGTAGCGCGAGATCTTCATCGACAGCGAAGCCAGGAAGTCGTTGGCGGATTCGAGCTCCTTGTTCATGCCCTTGATGCGGCTGGCCTGGCGGCGCTGCAGCGAGAGGAACGACAGGCCGCTGCCGGCGGCGATCAGGAAATAGGCCAACAGGAACTTGAACGAGAAGATGTTGGCGGCGATCGGCTGGGCGATGATCACCTCCTGGATGCCTCTGACGTCACCGACTTTCCAGTCTTTCTTCGGGCTCTCGGGATGGCTGTTGTGGCAGCTGACACAGGCCGGGCCCATCGTGACGGGCGCGATCAGCCGGACCTTGTCGTTGAACAGCGAGGTCTCGGTCTCGACGATCTTCTGCTCGGGGTCGGCGCGCAGGGCTTCCAGCGCGTCCTTCTCGAATTTGTCGAGCTGGTGCGAGGCGCGGTTCTGGAACGGGAAGTCCGAGACGAAACGGTAGGTGATGTTCTCCTGCTGCGCCCCGATTACTCGGCCAAGCTCCAGCGACAGCGTGGCCGGGATCGGGATCGCGCCGGGGACGGATTCGTAGTTGTGAACGACTTTCGTCGAGCCATTTGGATTGGCGAGGATGCGGCCAACCACGTTGGACGCGTAATAGCTGCGGACGCTGGTAATGACCGAATTGAGATCGGCGGCCTGCCGGCGCAGCGCCGTCTTGCTCAGCTCCGTCAGGTCCAGCCACACGGCCACCGGCAGCGCGAGCAGCAGGAAGGCGATCGCGGCACCGGTCAGGATGCCGCTCTTGCGCTGCTCTTCGGAGATCTCTTGCTTCACTCTTTGGCTCCGTGATGAGCGTTCTTGTCTTGAGCCCGGGGGATTTGCGGCACAGAGCCAATAAACGCGCTCCCGCGCAACCCCATTTTATGGTGGTCGCGCCAAGCCGCTTTTCGTTTCATGGCGAATGTTTAAGATCGGCACTAACCTGCATTCACTCCGCCGGGAGCCCCTCCGAATGACCGAGACCATCCGAATCAAGCGCTTCCACGCGCGCCCTGTGATCGTGCCTATGAAACTGCCGCTCCAGACCTCGACCGGGGCGGTCGCAAGGGCACCTTTGGTGCTGATCGACTGCGAGACCGACCTCGGCGCAACCGGGCACGCCTATCTGTTCTCGATCACCCCCTCGGCCTTGAAGCCGTTGACGGCGACGGTCGCGGAAATGTCGGAGATACTGGCGGGCGATGAGCTGCTACCGTTCGAGATCGAGCGCAAGCTGACCCAGCGCTTCACGCTGCTGGGGCTCGCCGGCCTGCAGCGGCTGGCACAGTCCGGCATCGACATGGCGGCATGGGACGCGCTGGCGCGCGCACGCGGCCTGCCGCTGGCGCGGCTGCTCGGCGGCGCGCCGAAACCGGTCAGGGCCTACAATTCGAAGGGGCTCGGCATCATGCCGGCGGGTGCCGCGGTGGAGGAAGCCCACAAGCTGCTGGCCGAGGGCTTTCAGGCCGCGAAGATCCGCGTCGGCCGTCCCGATGCGCGGGAAGACCTGAAGGTGGTGCGCGCGGTGCGCAAGGCTGTCGGCGACGACGTGACCTTGATGTGCGACTACAACCAGGCGCTGACGGTCACCGAGGCCATCCGCCGCGGCGAGATGCTCGACGACGAGGGGCTCACCTGGATCGAAGAGCCGATTCGTCACGACGATTATGAGGGCAACGCGCGTATCGCGGATGCGCTGCGCACCCCGGTCCAGATCGGCGAGAATTTCGACAGCGCCTTCGCGATGCAATCCGCGCTCTCCGCCGAGGCCTGCGACTACGTGATGCCCGACGTGCAGCGCATCGGTGGCGTCACCGGCTGGCTGCGCGCCGCCGCGCTGGCGCACGCCGCCGGCATCGAGATGTCGACGCATCTGTTCTCGGAAGTCAGCGCGCATCTTTTGTGCGTGACGCCGACCGCGCACTGGCTCGAATATGTCGATTGGGCCGACGCGGTGCTGGCGACGCGGCTGACGGTCAAGGACGGCTTTGCGGTGCCGGGCGAGGAGCCCGGCAACGGGATCGCTTGGGACGAGGCGGCGGTTGCGAAATATTTGGTCGGATAGGCCGCGTTTCGTCGCGACGACCTGCCGTCCTACGACCGAACAGCGGCGATCATACTCAGCTCGACCGGGGCGCCCCGCGGCAACTCGGCGACGCCAACAGATGTACGCGTGTGACGACCGCGATCACCCAGGCGCTCGATCAGCCGGTCGGAAGCGCCGTTCATGACTTGCGACTGCTGAGTAAATCCAGGCGCCGAGGCGATGTATCCAACGAGCTGCAAGACCTGGACGATCTTGTCCTCTCCGCCTGTTGCGTGATTGATGGCCGAAATGCAGAGATCAGCGCAGAGTGCAGCAGCCTCCTGTGCGGCGGCGACATCGACACCTGCGCCGACCTTGCCTGAGTACAGCAGGTCTTCTCCGCGACGCGGCAGCTGACCACTGACATACGCAATTCCACTATGGATGATCACGGGCAAGTAGTTGCCGCCGGGCTTGTTCACGCTCTTCATTTCGGTAACCTGCCTTCTTTCCACGTCCCGCCAAGCGACACAGTTTCGCCGAATGCCAGGTTCGTCGCTGCGGCGAAGGATCGGACAATGGCAGGCGGAGAGTCACGGATCAAGGCTGCGCCGGGCCGCGCGTTCGGCGGCCAGGACCGAGCCTCTATCCGACCGGATTGAAGGACCTGCGGCGCGGGCCGAAGAAGGCGTCCACCTGAGAGGCGCCCGCGCTACCACGTCTCTGCGCCGGGGATTTTTCTGCGTACCGCCATGCGCTGGATCCATATGCAGCGACGCACGGATCTGTTGGAGCGGCCGACCGCGGATATTCCTTGGCCGGCCTGCAGCAGTGGCGCCACGGTTTCGCGCAGCGCGCGACAGCGCTGGAGCTCGGCCTGCCAGTCAATAGCCGCGGCATCAGCGCGCGACGTAATCAGCGCAAGCGCGGCCACCGCAAGACAGCTCACCCGAATCATCTGGAGTCCCTTCACTGTGACCCGTCTCCATCGCGCCGGTAGCGGAAGTCGCAATGAGCGGCTCCTTGCATGATTGTCTGCGTCCGCGTGAGCTTGATGTCGGAGCCAAAACCCTCGGCGGTCGCAAAGTCAGCGGTGCAGACCAGGAGAAAACCGAGCTCGGGTTCGCCCAGCGCCTTGTAGAACTCGGCATAGGCGCATCGCGTCACATCGAGGGCGAATGAATCCTCCGACTGTTCGATGACGTCATAGGCGAGTGCGTCGTCGCGGGCATAGGTCTTGAAAGCAGAAGAGACGGCCTCGCCTAGATCGCTCTCGTTCTTGGCTTTCCAGAATTCCTCGCCGAAACCGCGATAGAGATCGCCGAGCGTCTTGCGCACCAGCGCGTTGGCACGCGCCTCGCCGAGCTCGGCCTGGAGCGCCTTGACCAGCGGCACCAGCACCTGCGCCTGGATCTTTGCTTGCTCGATGACGGAAACGTTCATGGGCGGCCTCGCGTCTGAGACGACGGTAGCACACCAGTGTTGCTATAGAAGATTGTGGCTTGCCTGGTCGAGGTCCGGACGAAAAGTCAGTCTACGCTCTTCGAGCTACGCCAGACACGCTTCTCGCAACGAGATTGGTGGCTTGCCGAGCCGAAGCTCGCGGCGGCAGCCCGCCTGCGCCCTTTGGGCTTCGGCGTGGCATCCTTCACTCGGCTATCGCGAGCGAAGGATGGTGGGCGCGACAGGGATCGAACCTGTGACCCCTACCATGTCAAGGTAGTGCTCTCCCGCTGAGCTACGCGCCCTAGATGTCGTCTAGATCGGGTCGGGTCCCTATAACGGCTCAGGGGAGCCGGTGCAAGGACGGAAGGGGGCCGATTTAGGCCGCCAGCATCTTGTTCACTTCGCTGACCAATTCGCGCAAATGCACGGGCTTGGACAGCACCTTGGCGTTCTTGGGGGCGTCCGAATCCGAGTTCAGGGCGACCGCGGCGAAGCCGGTGATGAACATGATCTTGATGTCGGGGTCGAGTTCCGAGGCCCGGCGGGCGAGCTCGATGCCGTCCATCTCCGGCATCACGATGTCGGTGAGCAGCATCTCGAACGGCTCTTCCCGCAGCCGCTGGTAGGCGGCCATGCCGTTATCGTGGGACGAGACCTGAAAACCGGCGTTTTCCAGCGCCTTGACCAGGAAACGGCGCATGTCGTTGTCGTCTTCGGCGAGCAGGATCTTTGGCATGGCGGAAACGTCGAATCCCCAGAGGATATCAGCAGAGGTCACTAAGCCCGACGGAGGGTAAATTTGGGGTGAAAATCTTTACCCTCCGCAGCTCGCGCTGCCGGACTCTTGTGAACCGGAATACAGTACGAAGCAATCGAGCCGGACCTGCCGGTCCCCACCTCGCTGCCCGCAGGGTTAAGACATGTTCCAGAGCGGATCTCATCTTTTCGCTTGGCAGGATGGTTGCGATTCCGGACAATGACGACACATAAGAGCCGCCCGATCGGCCGAATCAATGTGTTGAGGCCTGGGCCGGGCTTGTTGGATCGTGCGGCGCCAAGGGCGAAGCCTGATTACAAGGGACGAAGCCTGACACCAAGGGACGAAGCCTGAGAAGATGACCCGGTTTGACGGCGACAAGTCGCCAGCCTTCGAGATCGTTGAGCCCGCGCAATGGCGCGCGCCGGTTATCTTCAACTCGCCCCATTCCGGCTCGACCTATCCGGACGAATTCCTCAGCGCCTCCAGGATCGACCTGCCGACGCTGCGGCGTTCCGAAGATTCCTTCATGGACGAGTTGATCGGCCATCTCAGCGAGCGCGGCTTTCCGACCGTGCGGGTCAACTTTCCGCGCTCCTATGTCGACGTCAATCGCGAGCCCTACGAGCTCGATCCCCGGATGTTCACCGGGCGCCTGCCGAGCTTTGCCAACACCCGCTCGATGCGGGTCGCCGGCGGCCTTGGCACTATTCCGCGCGTGGTCGGCGACGGCCAGGAGATCTATCGCGAGCGCATCCTGGTCGACGACGCGCTGGGGCGGATCGAGACGCTTTACAAACCCTATCATCGCGCGCTGCGCCGGCTGATCAACAAGGTGCACCAGATGTTCGGCACCGTCGTGCTGGTCGACTGCCATTCGATGCCCTCGGTCGGCGTCTCCCGCGACGAGCCACGGCGGCCCGACATCGTCATCGGCGACCGCTACGGCACGAGCTGCACGCCGCTGTTGCCCGACCGGGTCGAAGAGACCATGGCCGGGCTCGGCTATTCGATCGGCCGTAACAAGCCTTATGCCGGCGGCTTCATCACCGAGCATTACGGCAACCCGGCCAGTGGCCTGCACGCCGTGCAGCTCGAGCTCAACCGCGCGATCTACATGGACGAGCGGCGGCGCGAGCGCACTCCGCGCTTTGCGCAAGTGGCGTCGGACTTCGGCGTGCTCGCCGACGTGCTGGCGACCACGGTCCCGTTCGGCGATCTCGGCCCGTTCCAGGCCGCGGCGGAATAGGCGCGACGTTTTTCTTCGAACGATCGGGTTGGGCGCGATCAGTGCGAGCGCGTTTCGCGGCGCGCATTGAAATGAAAGCCGACGCTGAAAGAAATTAGAGGCTGAAAGAAAAAAGGGCCGCTTCTAATGAAGAAGCGGCCCAAGTCTAGGGAGGAAACGCCCAAGGAGGGCAGCAGTAACGCGAGAAGCGCTACCGCACCGCAACAATATGCGGCCGCGACGCACAAAGTGCAAGGGCTTTCGAGCGATTTCCCATGCAATGAGGACATAGCTCGGTTGCTTCCAGAGAAACCCAGATTCAGTCCCTTTGATAAGGAAATTCAATGGGTTGATAGTCATTTGCATACGAACGAGGCAAAGTCGGAACTAAGGTTTCAACTCAATGATCGATATTTGCCCAGCGAGGGGCTTTGACCAGGCGAACGCTTCCCGCATCCAAAATACCAGGGTGCAAAAGCAAGACAGCGCTGCACGATCCTTCCGATTTGAGCTAGGCAGGAGTGAGCTTCACCCGACTTTCGCTTTTTGAGGATACGCCGTGACGGTGATCGATTTCTCCGCCTTCATCGGACGGCTCGCCACCGCCTCCGGCGAAACCATCCTGCCATTCTTCCGCACCTCGCTGTCGATCGAGGACAAGAGCAAGACCAAGGATTTCGACCCCGTGACCGAGGCCGACCGCGCCGCGGAGGCGGTGATGCGGCGCCTGATCAAGGCCAACTTTCCCCAGCACGGCATCGTCGGGGAAGAATTCGGCAACGAGCGCGAGGATTCGGACTATGTCTGGGTGCTCGACCCCATCGACGGCACCAAATCCTTCATCGGCGGCTTTCCGATCTGGGGCACGCTGATCGCGCTGCTGCACAAGGGCACGCCGGTCTACGGCATGATGCACCAGCCGTTCATCGGCGAACGCTTTTCCGGCGACAGCGGCTCGGCTCATTATAAAGGCCCATCCGGCGAGCGCCGGCTCCAGGTCCGGCGCTGTGCTTCTCTGTCGGAGGCGACGACCTACACCACCAGCCCGCTGCTGATGAACGAGCGCGACCGCGCCATCTTCGGCCGCATCGAGAAGGGCGCGCGGCTGTCGCGCTATGGCGGCGACTGCTACTCCTATTGCATGCTGGCGGCAGGTCACGTCGATCTCGTGGTCGAGACCGAGCTGAAGCCTTACGACATCGCAGCCCTGATCCCGATCGTGACCGGCGCCGGCGGCGTCGTCACCACCTGGGAAGGCAAGCCGGCGCAGGGCGGCGGCCGCATCATCGCGGCCGGCGACGCCAGGGTTCACGACGAAGCACTGAAGCTGCTCAACGGATAGGCGATACAGGAGCCTGCATGACGAACTGGCGCAAGCTCCTTCTCGCAGCCTTGCTTCTGTTTCCGACGCTGGCCTGCGCCCAGAATTTCCCGGCCAAGCCGATCAAGCTGATCGTGCCGTTCCCGGCCGGCGGCCCCAACGACATCATCGCGCGGGTGATAGGCCAGCGCATGTCGGAACTGTCAGGACAGCCGGTGCTGATCGACAATCGCGGCGGCCAGGGCGGCGTGCTCGGCACCGATGCCGTCTCCAAGGCGGCACCCGACGGCTACACCATCGCGATCTCCAGCGCCGGCGCACTGGCGATCAGCCCGAGCATGGAAAGAGTTGCCTACGATACGCTGAACGACCTCACGCCGGTGACCCTGGTTGCGACCGTGCCGGAAATGCTCGTTGTCGCCACCAACGTCCCCGCAAAGGACATCGGGGAATTGATCGCGCTCGCCAAGGCGCAGCCTGGAAAGCTCAACTTCGCCTCCTCCGGCCCCGGCAGCCTGCCGCATCTCGCCGGTGAATTGTTCAAGCTCACCGCAAAGATCGACATCGTGCATGTGCCCTATCGCGGCGCCGCTCCCGCCGTGAACGATCTGCTGGGCCAGCAGGTGCAGATGACCTTCCTGGATCTCCCCGTGCTGCTGCCGCAGGTCAAGGCGGGCGCCCTGGGGCCGATCGCGGTCGGCTCCGCCGAGCGTTCGCCGACGGCGCCCGACGTGCCGACCACGGCGGAAGCCGGCTTTCCTGATCTGCGCATCGAGAACTGGTACGGCATGGTCGCGCCGAAGGGCACGCCGAAGGAGATCGTCACCGCGCTGCATGATCTGGCCACGAAGGCGATGGCGGATCCCGCGGTGAAGGAAAAGCTCGCCGCCCAAGGGGCAACGCTTGTTGGCGATGAGCCGGAGCACTTTCGCAACTTCATCGCGGACGAGACCAAGAAATGGGCGAAGGTGATCAAGGGCGCCGGGGTGGAGACGGCGAAGTAGCTGTGTCTTCTCCCCTCCTGAAGGGCGGGGAAATCTCAGAGCTCACACTGCCGCAGCCCGCAAATGCTCCACCAGCATCTTGGCCGGGCGCGGCAGCGTCTTGAAGCTTCGCCCGCAGATCACGAGTTTGCGGTTGGCCCAGGTATCGCGCAGGCGGACCATGGCGAGCGGCATCAGTTTTGCGCAGCGGCGGGCGGCGGCTTCGGGCACCAGGGCAACGCCGACATCGGCGGCGACCATCTGGCAGATCGCATCGAAGTCGCGCAGGCGGGCGCGATAATGCGGCCGCATGCCGAGCCGGGCGGCGTGCTTCGAAATATGCACCTGAAGCGCGGTGGCGCTGGTGAGCCCGACGAAGTCGCAAGCGCCCGCCTCCTGGAAATCGATCGCGCGGCGACCGGCGAACGGACCGCGCCTGGACGTTACCAGCGTCAGGCGATCCTCGCTGAAGGCGAATCGCTCGATATGATCGGGCAGCGCGTGCTCGGCGGCGAAGCCGAGATCTGCGGCACCGGCGGTGATCGCAGCCGCGATGTCGGTGCTTTCGCGCTCCTCGATGTCGATGGCGACGTCGCGGTGCTCGCGCAGGAAGCCGGCGAGCGCCTTCGGCAGATGCTCCGAGAGGCCGGAGGTATTGGCGAGGAAATGCACGCTCGCGCGCACGCCGCTGGCAAAGCCGGCGAGATCGCCGCGCATGGCGTCGATCTGGTGGATGACGAGACGGGCGTGATCGAGCAGGCTCTCGCCGGCCGAGGTCAACTCAACGCCGCGGCGCCCGCGCTTGAGCAGCGCGACGCCGAGCGCATCCTCCAGCCCCTTGATGCGCGCGCTGGCCGAGGCCAGGGCCAGATGAGAGCGCTCCGCGCCGCGGGTGATGCTGCGCTGGTCGGCGACCGCGATGAACAGTTGGAGGTCGACAAGGTCGAAGCGCATCCGGGGTCCCTTCAGCCTTCGTTCCAGACGAAGGCTTTCTCCGTAAGCTACAGATTGTGCCGACGCGCGGCTTCGGTCAATGTGCAGAAATGATCGACCCGCTCCTCATTCTCATCGCCGCCGTCTTCCTGATTGCCGGATTCGTCAAGGGCGTGGTCGGGCTCGGCCTGCCAACGGTGTCCATGGGCCTGCTCGCGGTGAGCATGGCGCCGAGCCGCGCGATCGCCATCGTGATCGTGCCCGCCATCCTCACCAACATCTGGCAGACTTTCGTCGGCCCCCATTTGCGCGACATCCTGAGGCGGCTGTGGCCGCTGATGATCGGCACCGTAATCGGGTGCTGGCTCAATGCCGGCGCGCTCACCGGCCCGCATGCGCGCTACGGCACGATCGTGCTCGGCCTCCTCCTGGTCGTCTACGCGATCATCGGGCTGAACAAATTCCAGTTCCACGTTGCGCCAAAGAACGAGAAATGGGTCGGCGGCGTGGTCGGCGTGGTCACCGGCGTGATCTCGGCCTCGACCGGCGTGCAGGTGATCCCCTCGATGCCGTTCATGCAGGCGATCGGCATGGAGAAGGACGAGCTGGTGCAGGCGCTCGGCGTGTTCTTTACGACAGCGACACTGGCGCTCGCCTTCAACCTCACCGCGGGCGGATTGCTGACGCCGGCCAACGCAGTGCCGGGTGCGGTCGGCATGGCATGCGCGTTTGCCGGCATGTATATCGGCCAGACGGTGCGGGCGCGGATGCCGGCGGAAGCGTTTCGCCGCTGGTTCCTGATCGCGATGATCCTGCTCGGCCTCTATCTCGCCGGCAGCGCGCTGCTGAAGGAATTCGCGTAAACGAAGTTACCGCGTCTCCAGCATGGCGACGCGGATGCCGAGATAGATGAAGAGGCCGCCGAGGGCACGGTTGACCCAGGCGACCGCGCCTTCGGAGCTCCGCAAGCGGTGGGCGGCCTTTGCCGCGAACGCCGCCAGCACCAGGCACCACAGCGTTCCCGTGCAGATGAAGATCAGGCCGAGCGTCAGGAAGGCGAGCGGCTTGTGCGCCGAATCGGCTGCGACGAATTGCGGCAGGAAGGCCAGGAAGAACAGCGCGACCTTGGGATTGAGCGCGTTGGTGAAGACGCCCTGGAGGAAAACCCGCCGCAGCGAGCTCTGCAACGGCTCGTCGACGGCCGAGGCCAGCACCGGGCGCGACCACAGCATCTGGAGGCCGGTCACGACGAGATAAGCTGCTCCGACCAGTTTCAGGATCGAGAACGCGGTCGACGAGGCCATCAGCAGGGCCGAAAGGCCGATTGCCGCGCCCGCGACATGGAAAAAGCAGCCGCAACTGATGCCCAGCGCGGCCGCGGCACCACCTCGCCAGCCCAACTGCATGCTGCGGCCGATCACATAGACCGTATCAGGCCCCGGCGTGATGTTGAGCAGCACGCCCGACAGGACGAAGAGCCAGATTTCGTGAATGCCCAGCATGTGTGACGTGCCTCCGCCGCCCAACCGTCGCCCTCAGACCCGGCTTAGTGGGTTCGCTCATCCACGTCCACCGCCGGGATTGCCGAGGATTTACCTCGAATTTGCAATGCGGATCATACTTTCGCTCGGCCTCATCTGCTCTATAAGGAACGGGTTCTTTAATGCGGGGATTCGAGGCGACGGCTACGCGGTGGCCGGTCCTCGATCTCTTCCAAGTCTCTTGCAAGTCTCTTGGAGCTCCGGAATATGGAAAGACGTCTGGCTGCCATCGTCTGCGCCGATGTCGCCGGCTATTCGCGCATGATGGGTACCGACGAGGCCGGCACCCATGCCGCCTTCAAGGCCCATCGCAGCGCGATCCACCCCATCATCCTCAATCACGGCGGCCGGGTCGTCAAAAACACCGGCGACGGCTTCCTGCTGGAGTTCCCCTCGATCGTCGGCGCCACCGAGGCCGCGATCGCGATGCAGACGCTGATGGCGGAGCGCAATCACCATCTGCCCGCCGATCGCGCCATGCAGTTTCGCCTCGGCATCCACATGGGCGACGTCATCGCCGACGAGGGCGAGGTTTTCGGTGACGATGTCAACATTGCCGTCCGCCTCGAATCCGTGGCGAGCCCCGGCGGCTTCGCGATCTCGGCCAAGGCCTACAAGGAGGCCAGCAAGCATCTCGCCGTGCCGCTGGCCGATGCCGGCAACCACCGCTTCAAGAACATCAAGGATCCGATCGGGGTCTGGACCTGGACGCCTGAGGGCGCACCGGCCCTTGCGCCCGCGCTGAGAGAGGCATCCGCCCTCTCGCAGCAGTACCGCACCGCGATCGTCGGCGTGCTGCCCTTTGCCAATCTCAGCGACGCCCAGGACGAATATTTCTCCGACGGCCTGACCGAGGATCTGATCCACGCGCTGTCACTGCAATCCTTCTATCGCGTGCTGAGCCGCAACTCGACCTTCGTGTTCAAGGGCAACAACGTCAGCAACCGCCTGATCGCGCGGGAGATCGACGCCACCTATCTGATCCAGGGGTCGGTGCGGCGCGCCGGAGCCAAGATCCGCGTCACCGCAGAGTTGATCGCGCCGGAGACCGGCGAGCAGCTCTGGACCGGCCGCTACGACCGCGACATCGGCGATCTCTTCGCGATGCAGGACGAGATCACCACCAACCTGTCCGCCGCCATCGCCACCGAGATCGTCCGGGCCGAGGCCTCGGCGCCGGCGCGGCTCTCGACCGACGTCACCGCCTGGGACCGCTTCCTCAAAGGGCTGTCGCACTATTATCGACAAACCAAGGAAGACCTGGCCATCGCCGTCGACCTGTTCCGGGAGGCCATCAGGCTCGAGCCCAAGCTGTCGATTGCGCACGCCTATCTCGCCACGATCCAGATCCAGAGCATCCATTTCGGCTGGGTCAAGGGCACGCGCGAGATGTGGGCCGAAGCGATGAAGCTTGCCGAAACCAGCGTCCGGCTCGACCCGCGCTCGTCATTTGCGTTCTCGATC
Source organism: Bradyrhizobium sp. Ken64 (assembly GCF_055807555.1). NCBI lineage: Bacteria > Pseudomonadati > Pseudomonadota > Alphaproteobacteria > Hyphomicrobiales > Nitrobacteraceae > Bradyrhizobium > Bradyrhizobium sp. Ken64. The sequence goes on from NZ_JBVVPA010000001.1 coordinate 366,286, forward strand.
CTGTCCTGGACCCACGCGCTGGAGGGGCATTACGAGGCCGCGATGGACGCCGCCAAACGCGCCGTCGCGCTCAACCCCTACGACAACGGCGCGCGCGGCGTGCTCGGCATCTGCCATTTCGCCATCGGCGAGCACCGCGAGGCAATCGAGCTGTTCTCGATGGCCGCACAGCGCGACAACAGCGATCCGCGCTACCAATGGGCCGCACTGAACGCCTTCAGCCATTATCTGCTGGGCCAATATGACGCGACCCTGTCATGGGCTCGAGAACAGCTCTACATCAACCCGAACCATTTGCAGGCGCTGGCGATCCGTGCCGCGGCGCTGGCGCAATTGGGACGGGGCGACGAGGCGGTCGAGGCGACCCGCGTGCTCATGGCTAACTACCCGACTCTCAATGTCGACCGCCATTTGCGCAATTTCCACTGGAAGCGGCCCGAGGACCTCGCCCATTACCGCGCCGGACTCTTGAATGCGGGCGTGCCGCTCGGCAAACTGACCCTGGTCTCGAGCGACGTCAAACGCGTCGCCGAATCCTGAAGGGCCAGCCGCGGCCACGCCGCAATGTCCCCTCCGCCTTTATTGACACGACGGTGAATTCAGCCACACTCCGCTACACGCTGAAGTAGTATAACGTGTTGTCGGTTTGTCAGGACTTTCCGCGCTCTATCGGCGCGTCTGTATTTCACGATTCGCCGTTTTCAGGATTTTGGGCCATGCATGACTCCGCTCCGAAGCCCCCCTTCGACCCCTCGATCCAGGTCTCGCCGAACAATCCCTGTCCATTCCTGCGCGGCCTCGTCGGCGAGGGATTTGTTGACGGCGGAACCGTCCCGCTCGGAACGCTGTCGCAAACGATCGCGAATGCGAGCGGCGAGACCGGGCTGAAGAAGGTCTCGGCCCGCATCCAGGTCCGCGGCGTCGCGCTCATCGCCAACGGTCTCGGTCACGTCCTGAAGAGCATATTTTCGGGCGCGCAGCTCGACGCGTTGCGTGGCGGCCCTCTCGACAAGCGCGGTGCCGGCTCGCGCGTCCTCGGCGTCGACGGCACGGTCGATGAGGACGAGCTTGCGCGGTTTGCGAGCTTCGGCCGGAACTACCAGGATCCGAACGGCGGCGGCTCCGAGCCGGGTCTCAACGCCTCGGAAATCGGCGTCTTCATGCGCGACAACCTCAAGCGCGCCGGCAGCGCCGCGCGCTGGTACTACCCCCTGCTGATGAAGTTCGAATGGCCGATCCTCCTGAAGATCGTGGGCAAGGGCGCGGGTGAGAACCGCTATCTCAGCGTGGCCGACGTGCGCACTCTGTTCAACGAGCGGCAATTCCCTGCTCGCATCAACCAGCGGCTCGTATCGCAGCCGGTGCTGTCGACCTGCCAGCGCGTGGTGCGGGGCGCCCTCAAGGTTGCGGCCGTGCTCGTCGCCCTCGGTCTCGCCTTGCTCGTTGCGGTCGCTGAATTCCCCGACCAGGTGCGTGCCATGCTGCCGCAAAAGGGAATTCTCGTGAATCTCCTGCCGCCGTCGTTGCCCACGGTCCCCGAGACAAAGGCGGCCTTTTGGCTCGAACAGAACTGGTCGCTGAAGGACAGGCACTGGTTTCACCATGCCAGCCAAGGCACCGCGACCTTCCCGGTGCCTTATGAATGGTTCATGGCGCTGGAGCAGCCGCGCCTGCATCTGTTCTCGCGGCCGGGCATGATGACAGACAGCGCCTATCTCGAGCGCTTCGGATTCATCCCGAGCCCGCAGTCGATCCAGACCGACGCGACGTCACTGCGCCGCTTCGGCTACGCCAATGTCTACGAGACGACGCAGGTGCCGGACTGGTCGACCAGGTGGACGCCGGCGGAGAACGTCGACGGCCTGCCGGTCGGCTTCGCACGGATGACCGGTGTCGTCGATCCCGCGACGGGCCGTCGCGAAGAGGACAAGATCGGGCTGACCTGCGCGGCCTGCCATACCGGCCAGATCCACTACCAGGGCGTGGACGTGCGTTTCGACGGCGGTCCGGCCATGACCGATCTGAAGAAGCTCGAGCTCTCCACCGGCCTGTCGATCGCCTACACGCTTTACGTGCCGTTCCGCTTCCAGCGCTTCGCTGATCGCGTGCTCGGCCCCGATGCCAGCAGGGCTGACCGCGCCGCGCTCAAGCAGAAGCTCAGCGCGATCGGCAACTTCCTGATCGACTGGGCGCAAACCCAGCAAAAGACGATACAAGCCAAGAAGACCTGGAACGGCCGGCAGCAGAGTGACACCGAGGAAGGGTTCGGTCGCCTCGACGCTCTCAACCGCATCGGCAATCAGGTGTTTTCGCAGGATCTCGCGCTGAGCGGGCTTAAGGGTTTCGAGAAGAACCTGCACGCCCAGGACGCCCCGGTCAGCTATCCTCCGATCTGGACCGTGCCCTGGTTCAAGTTCGCCCAGTACGACGCCTCGATCGAGCAGCCGCTGATCCGCAACGCCGGCGAAGCCCTCGGCGTGACGGCGCTGCTCAATCTGTCCGATGCCTACCCTGAGGACAGGCTGTGGCGCTCCTCGGTCCATATCAACACGCTCGGCTGGATCGAGGACATGCTGAGGGGGCCCGATCCGTTCAAGACGGCGGATCCCTCCACCGGTCCGAAGTTCGGCGGCCTGCTGGCGCCGAGATGGCCCTCGCAGATCCTCGGCGACAATTGGAGGCTCGATCAGAAGAAGGTCGACAATGGCCGCAAGATCTACGCCGAAATGTGTTCAGGCTGCCATCTGCCGGCGATCGACACCCCGGCTTTCTGGTCGTCGAGACATTGGGAGCCGAGCGGCGACAGCAAGGTGCTGAACGCGGTGACGATCCCCCTCGACGAGATCAAGACGGATCCCGAACAGTCGCTCGTGCTCAGCAACAGGATCGTCGATGTGCCCGGCTTCCTGAAGGTGAATACGGCCGACCTCCAGAAATGGTGGCAATGCGACGTCTCGACCGCAAGCTCGCCGACCGAGATGGTGTATGCGCTCGGGCTCATGACGGTGGTGGACCTCGTCGCCCGCAAATGGATGGACGACGAGAAGACTCCGGACGCCGAGCGGGCGAAACTGTGGAATCTCGCGCGCAAGAACTGCCTCAATCCAGTGGGGGGAGCACGCTATCGGGCACGGCCGCTCAACGGCATCTGGGCCACGGCGCCCTATCTGCACAACGGTTCGGTGCCCTCTCTCTACTGGTTGCTGAGGCCTGCAAGCGAGCGCCCGCAAAAATTCTGCATGGGCCGCCGTGACTATGATCCTGTGACCGTCGGCTTTGCGGTCACCGCCGACGAGAAGTGCAAGACGGGTGAAACCGTGTTCTCGGCGGGGTCGGACAAGGATCCGATCCAGGGCAACAGCGTGCTCGGCCATTCCTTCGAGCGCAAGCCGGGCGAGGAAAAACGTCCGGGCGTCATCGGCCGCGTGTTCAAGGACGACAACGAGCGCTACGATCTGATCGAGTATCTGAAGACGCTGTAGTCGAGCTCTGTCCCAAGCACGCCGCCGTCATCCCGAGGAGCCCGCACAAAGCGGGCGTCTCGAAGGATGACCGTGGGCGAGAGCCGGGCCTTCATGGTTCGAGACGCGCGTTCCGCGCTCCTCACCATGAGGGTCTAGCGAACCAAGCGAGGCGAGGGAGCGCACCCTCGCTTCCCCTCACTTGAACAGCGGCGTGCCCGGCACGAAGGCGTCGAAGGCTGCCCAGAATTGGGAACGGTAGCGGTCCTGCTCCTGGAGAATCTCGTGCTTGGCGCCAGCGATCACGAGATGGGAGCCGGCGCGCAAATGATAGGCGAACTCCTCGATCGCCGCGATCGAGACCACGGTGTCGCTGGAGGCCGCCAGCATCAGGATCGGCTGACGGATCTCGGACGGGTAGTTCTTACCCTTGAAGGTGTTCATCGCGCGGAAGGCGGTATCGGCCCAGGCGATCGTTGGTGACGCGAGCCCGAGGGTCGGATCCTCCTCCAGGATCGCGGCATTGCGCGCATAGCGCACGGGATCGCTGGTCAGCGGATTGTTAATGAAGGGATTGAGCCCGGTGATCTGGTCGCTGCCGCCGGGGACATAGCGGCCGCCCATCCCCAACACGCGCATCGTCTTCAGCAGAGCCCGCGCCGGAAACGAGGTGGCGCGGCCGGGCAGGTCGATCATCGGCGCAGACAGCACCATGCGGTCGAACCAGCGCTTGCCCGCATGCGCCACCCGCAGCATCACCGTGCCGCCCATGGAGTGGGCGAGCGCAAAGAAGGGTGGCGGGCAATCCGGCAGCACCACCTGCTGCACGAAGGTCTCGACGTCGATCTCGAAATCGGCGAAGTCGCGGACATAGCCCTTGCGCGGATCGCGCAGGCGACGCGAGGAGTGGCCCTGCCCGCGCCAGTCGATCATCGCCACCGCGAAGCCGCGGTCGCGCAGGTCGCGCACGGTCTCGAAATACTTTTCGATCTGCTCGCTGCGTCCGGTGAAGACGCAGACGGTACCCTTGCGGTTCGCCGGCGGCGCCCAGCGCGCAAAGCGCAGCTCGACGCCATCCGGGGTCTTGATGGTGCCGCTGACGACATCTTCGGGAACGGGATTGGATGGTATCGAGACCAGCGTCATGATGGGGAGGGCTTGGGCACGAAGTGCTGCAAATCAGGGGGCGGGAGCGCCGAAAAGGCTGAGTATCCGCCCTCTTGAACGCCGTTCTCCTCAACCCATATCACCTTGGTGCAGGCCGCTACCAGTGTTTCGGAACCGGAACATCAGGCTGCACACAGACGAAAGCCCGGCCCGATTGGCGGGCGGGTTACTCAAACAGTCGCTCAATGGAGGACTTGACCATGCGTACCTACGACCTGACTCCCTTCTACCGTTCCACCGTCGGCTTCGACCGCCTCTTCAACCTGCTCGACCAGGCCGGTTCGGACGGCAGCCCCGGTTATCCCCCCTACAATATCGAGCGCACTGGCGAGAACGACTACCGCATCACCGTTGCGGTCTCGGGCTTTGCCAAGGATGAGCTCTCCATCGTCGCGAAGGAAAACACGCTGACGATCAAGGGCGAGAAAGTCGCCAACGAGAACTCGAAGGCCGAAGTGCTGTACCGCGGCATCGCCGCGCGTGCCTTCGAGCGCGCCTTCCAGCTTGCCGACTTCGTGCAAGTGAAGAACGCCTCGCTCGAGAACGGGCTGCTTCACGTTGACCTCGTCCGTGAGATTCCCGAAGCGAAGAAGCCCCGCCAGATCGCGATCAACGCCGGTGCGCAAGGCGCACAGGTGATCGAGAACTCGGTAGCGGCGTAAATCACGTCGGCCACTTCCAGGTTGCGAAAACGCCCCGGTGCCCCGGGGCGTTTTTTTGTTGGGCTCTCCTCGTCCCGGCGAGAGCCGGGGAATCCTGCCGCGAGATCGATCAATCGTGCGCGGAAGAAATACCGAACGACGGATCTGCCATACCTTACCAGAGAGGATGGTCTCGGCCATCGCCGGGACGTCACCGATTTCTGAACGGCCCTGCTGGACTGTTGCGCCGCATCACACAGCGGTGAATTGGCGTAACGCCGTCGGCCCGTGCGTCGTCCTTTGGCTATCGAACCCAAAAACAAGACGGAGAACGATCATGACTTTCTGGCGCAGCTTTTTCGTCGCCGCGAGCCTGTTGGCGGCCCCTCTCAGCCTCGCTCACGCGCAAACCGTAAAGGCCAAGAACGTTGTGCTGGTGCACGGCGCCTGGGCCGACGGCTCAAGCTGGTCGGAGGTGATCCCGATCCTCCAGGCCGCAGGGCTCAACGTAACCGCCGTGCAGAATCCGCTGTCGTCGCTTGCGGACTCCGTCGAAGCCACCAAGCGCGTGCTGGCCGAACAGGATGGTCCGACCGTGCTGGTCGCGCATTCCTGGGGCGGCACCGTGATCAGCCAGGTCGGCACCGACCCGAAGGTCAGCGGCCTTGTCTATGTCGCCGCACGTGCGCCCGATGCCAACGAGGATTTTGTCGCGCTGTCGAAGCAATTCCCGGCGGGACCGGCACGCGCCGGCGTCGTCGAGCGCGACGGTTACACAAGACTCTCGGAAGACGCCTTCCTGAAGTACTTCGCCAATGGCGTGAAGCCGGAGCAGGCCAAGGAGCTCTACGCCGTGCAATGGCCGACCGCCGCCTCGATCTTCGCCGGTCGCACCACCGAGGCGGCATGGCATTCCAAGCCGAGCTGGTACGCGGTGTCGAAGAACGACTACACCATCAATCCCGATCTCGAACGCTTCCTCGCCAAGCGCATGAACGCAACCACGATCGAGATCGACGCCGGACACCTCTCGCTGGTGTCACACCCGAAAGAGGTGGCGAATTTGATCCTGGAAGCGGCGGGGTATGGACGGAGCTGAGCGGCGCTTGTCATGATGCAAAGGCGCCTGAATGCTCAGGCGCCTTCTATTTGCGCTAACTCTCTCCTCAACGTCGTCCTGGCGAAGGCCAGGACCCATTACCCCAGGAAGGAGTTTGGCGAAGACTCGTCCGGTACTCGCACCTCAATCGCTCGACAGACCTCGCGGTATGGGTCCTGGCCTTCGCCAGGACGACACCGTTGGTGTGACACGCAGCGTCCTAATCCAGCCCCTGCGCTGCCGGCATGTCCTGTGTCGGCAGGATCGTTGGAGCAGGTTTGGCCAGACCGACGGTTGGAGCAATGACTTGCGGCGCGGCCTCGGCGGGCTTCGCCGGCACCACCGCCACGGTCTGCGTTGCAGGTTGAGCCTGCGGCCTCGCAGGTTCGGCTGGCTTGGCGGCGGCGACTGGCGCCTCGCCGCGCGCCGGAGCGGCCTTCGGCAGCGGCACGGAGCGGCTGGCGACATGCGGGATCGGGGCCGGCGGGCGGGGCGGACCACTGCGGACCATCGTCGGCGGCGGCAGCGCGCTCTGCGAGCGGTAAGGCGCAACCGCTGGCTGCTCGTAGCCCGGCGCCATGCCGTAGGCGTCGGCAGCCGGCAGGAAGCGCAAGATCCTTCCGTCCCGGGCATCGATCACCAGCCGGCCGTCCTCGCCGCGGCGGTCGATCACCGCGATGGTGTAGACGCCGCCGCGCAGGCGCGGGATGCCGAGCGGCGAGAAGCCATTTTCGCGCAGCACGGCGTAGACCTCGGTCGGCGGCAGCAGCACCGGAGCCGGCCCGCGTTCCTCGTAGCCATAGCCATAGCCGTAGCGCGGCGGCGGCGGCGCAGCCTCCGGCGGCGCATAGGGGCCGTCGAAATCCGAGACCGCGATCATCGCCCCTCGCGCTGGAACCTGCGCTTGAGCCGTGGTCGCGGCCAGCGCCAGCGTGGCGGCGGCTACACATCCTGTGAAAAACTTCATGGTCGAGACGCTCCTGTCAGGCCCCCGGATGGATCGCGCTCTTTTGCTTCTTGCGGCGAGGCACGGCTTCCGAAGGGTTGATCCGAAGCTTCATTGGGGATTCCGGCGTCGGCGGGGCCGGATCAGGGCGCGTTTGCTTCAAAACCGGGGCTGCGCAACTTTTGGAAAGCGATTGATTGATCCATGGGGAATCGGGACTTGCGCGCGCTTGTGTGATAGACAAAAATTTGGCAAGGTGATGGTTAGGACAGGAAGACTGTCTCAATTTTGCTTGCGGTTCCGGCATAGGGATTGCAACGAAAGACGGTGCTTTCGAGCGCCAAGAAGGCAACAGGCAAAGCCGTTCTCGGGGACGAAGAACGCCTTGGCCTGAATTTAAGAAAATGCGGCTCGCGAGCGGACGAGCGGTGACCCAGAAGCGGGTGCCGCGGGACGCCCAAGGTGCGCCGAAGATGGCGGTGAGGCAGCTTGCCGCATGGAGAGGACGAGGACATGAACGGGTCGCAAGTCGAGCGCGGAAACATCGTGGCAGAGCAACTGTCGGCGACGGTCGCCTCGAAAACGACCGATCCGATTCAGGAACACAATTCACGCCCGCCGGCCGTAGGCCTCTACGATCCGAGCCTGGAAAAGGATTCCTGCGGCGTCGGCTTCATCGCCAACATCAAGGGCCAGAAGTCGCACGAGATCGTCGCGGACGCGCTCAGCATCCTCTGCAATCTCGAGCACCGCGGCGCCGTCGGCGCCGACCCGCGCGCCGGTGACGGCGCCGGCATTCTGGTGCAGATCCCACATGCTTTCTTCAGCCGCAAGGCGAAGGAGCTCGGCTTCGCACTGCCCAATCCGGGCGAATACGCCATCGGCGCGCTGTTCATGCCGCGCGACACCGCCTGGCGCAACGTCATCAAGAGCATCATCGCCGACCAGATCAAGGAAGAGGGCCTGACGCTGCTCGGCTGGCGCGACGTGCCGACCGACAATTCCTCGCTCGGCGTCACCGTGAAGCCGACCGAGCCCGCCTGCATGCAGGTGTTCATCGGCCGCAACGGCACCGCCAAGACCGAGGACGATTTCGAGCGCCGGCTCTACATCCTGCGCAAGTCGATCTCGCAAGCGATCTATCAGCGCCGCGACCGCGGCCTCGCCGGCTATTATCCGTGCTCGATGTCCTGCCGCACCGTGATCTACAAGGGCATGTTCCTCGCCGACCAGCTCGGCAAGTACTATCCCGATTTGCACGAGAAGGATTTCGAGAGCGCGCTGGCGCTCGTCCACCAGCGTTTCTCGACCAACACCTTCCCGGCGTGGTCGTTGGCGCATCCCTACCGGATGATCGCGCATAACGGCGAGATCAACACGCTGCGCGGCAACGTCAACTGGATGGCGGCGCGCCAGGCCTCGGTGAGCTCCGAGCTGTACGGCAAGGACATCAACCGGCTCTGGCCGATCTCCTACGAAGGCCAGTCGGACACCGCCTGCTTCGACAACGCGCTCGAATTCCTGGTGCAGGGCGGCTACTCGCTGCCGCACGCCGTCATGATGATGATTCCGGAGGCGTGGGCCGGCAATCCCTTGATGGATGAGAAGCGCCGCGCCTTCTACGAATATCATGCCGCCCTGATGGAGCCGTGGGACGGCCCCGCCGCGATCGCCTTCACCGACGGCCGCCGGATCGGTGCCACGCTCGACCGCAACGGCCTTCGTCCCGCGCGCTATCTCGTCACCAAGGACGACCGCATCGTGATGGCGTCCGAGATGGGCGTGCTGACGATTCCCGAGGACCAGATCATCACCAAGTGGCGCTTGCAGCCCGGCAAGATGCTGCTGGTCGACCTCGAGCAGGGCCGCCTCATCCCCGACGACGAGATCAAGGCCGAGCTCGCCAGGAGCCATCCCTACACCGAGTGGCTGGAGCGGACCCAGATCGTGCTGGAAGATCTGCCGAAGGTGCCGACCACCGGCGTGCGCTCCAACCTATCGCTGCTCGATCGCCAGCAGGCGTTCGGCTACAGCCAGGAAGACATCACCATCCTGATGACGCCGATGGCCTCCACCGGCGAGGAAGCCGCAGGCTCGATGGGCAACGACACGCCGATCTCCGCGCTGTCGGCCAAGGCCAAGCCGCTGTTCACCTACTTCAAGCAGAACTTTGCGCAGGTCACCAACCCGCCGATCGACCCGATCCGCGAGGAGCTGGTGATGAGCCTCGTCTCCATCATCGGACCGCGGCCGAACCTGTTCGACCTGCAAGGCCTTGCCACCACCAAGCGGCTCGAAGCGCGCCAGCCGATCCTGACCGACGCGGACCTCGAAAAGATCCGCTCGATCTCCGAGGTCGCCGAGTCGCACTTCAAGTCGCGCACGCTGGACACCACCTTCCACGCCGGCCTCGGCGCGGCCGGCATGGACCAGGTGCTGGACGAGCTCTGCGCGCGCGCCGAGAGCGCGGTGCGCGAGGGCGTCAACATCATCATCCTGTCCGACCGCATGGTCGGCACCGACCGGGTTCCGATCCCGTCGCTGCTGGCCTGCGCCGCCGTGCATCATCATCTGATCCGTACCGGATTGCGCACCTCGGTCGGCCTCGTCGTCGAATCCGGCGAGCCGCGCGAAGTGCATCACTTCGCCTGCCTGGCCGGCTACGGCGCGGAAGCGATCAATCCTTATCTGGCGTTCGAAACCATCATCGCGATGAAGGACCGCCTGCCCGGCTCGCTCGACGACTACGAGATCGTCAAGCGCTACATCAAGTCGATCGGCAAGGGCCTGCTCAAGGTGATGTCCAAGATGGGCATCTCGACCTACCAGTCCTATTGCGGCGCACAGATCTTTGACGCCATCGGCCTGAAGGCGGAATTCGTCGGAAAATTCTTCGCCGGCACGCACACCCGCGTCGAGGGCGTCGGTCTTGGCGAGATCGCCGAAGAGGCGGTGCGCCGCCATGCCGACGCGTTCGGCGACGCGCTCGTCTACAAGACCTCGCTCGATGTCGGCGGCGAATATGCCTATCGCAGCCGCGGCGAGGACCATGCATGGACCGCCGAGTCGGTGGGGCTGCTCCAGCACGCCGCCCGCGGCAATTCGCTGGAACGCTACCGCGCCTTCGCGAAGATCCTCAACGAGCAGTCGGAGCGTCTCCTGACGCTGCGCGGCCTGTTCCGGATCAAGAACGCGGACGAAGAGAAGCGCAAGCCGGTGCCGCTCGACCAGGTCGAGCCGGCCAAGGACATCGTCAAGCGTTTCGCCACCGGCGCGATGAGCTTCGGCTCGATCTCGCGCGAGGCGCACACCACGCTCGCGATCGCCATGAACCGGATCGGCGGCAAGTCGAACACCGGCGAAGGCGGCGAGGAAGCCGATCGCTTCAAGCCGATGCCGAACGGCGACAGCATGCGCTCGGCGATCAAGCAGGTCGCCTCCGGCCGCTTCGGCGTCACCACGGAGTATCTCGTCAACTCCGACATGATGCAGATCAAGATGGCGCAGGGTGCCAAGCCCGGCGAAGGCGGCCAGCTACCCGGCCACAAGGTCGACGCCACCATCGCGAAGGTCCGGCATTCGACGCCGGGTGTCGGGTTGATCTCGCCGCCACCGCATCACGACATCTACTCGATCGAGGATCTGGCGCAGCTGATCTACGACCTCAAGAACGTCAACCCGGACGGCGCGGTCTCGGTCAAGCTCGTCTCGGAGATCGGCGTCGGCACGGTGGCCGCGGGCGTCGCCAAGGCGCGCGCCGACCATGTCACCATCGCGGGCTTCGAGGGCGGCACCGGCGCTTCGCCGCTGACCTCGATCAAGCACGCCGGCTCGCCGTGGGAGATCGGCCTCGCCGAAACCCACCAGACGCTGGTGCGCGAGCGGCTGCGCAGCCGCATCGTGGTCCAGGTCGACGGCGGCTTCCGCACCGGCCGTGACGTCGTGATCGGCGCGCTGCTCGGCGCCGACGAGTTCGGCTTCGCCACCGCGCCCTTGATCGCGGCCGGCTGCATCATGATGCGCAAGTGCCATCTCAACACCTGCCCGGTCGGCGTCGCGACCCAGGACCCCGTCCTGCGCAAGCGCTTCACCGGCCAGCCCGAGCATGTGATCAACTATTTCTTCTTCGTCGCCGAGGAGGTTCGCGAGATCATGGCCTCGCTCGGCTTCCGCAGCTTCAACGAGATGATCGGCCAGGTGCAGCTGCTCGACCAGACCAAGCTGGTCGCGCACTGGAAGGCCAAGGGCCTCGACTTCTCCAAGCTGTTCGTCAAGCAGAAGGAAGAGAAGGGCCAGAAGATCTATCACTCCGAGCGCCAGAACCATCATCTGGAAGCGGTGCTCGACCGCACGCTGATCGAGCAGGCGACGCCTGCGCTCGACCGCGGTGCGCCGGTGAAGATCGAGGCCAAGATCAACAGCACCAACCGCTCCGCGGGCGCGATGCTGTCGGGTGCGGTCGCCAAGATCTACGGCCATGCCGGCCTGCCGCATGAGACCATCCACGTCAGCCTCAAGGGCACCGCCGGCCAGGCCTTCGGCGCCTGGCTGGCGCAAGGCGTCACCTTCGAGCTCGAAGGCGAAGCCAACGACTATGTCGGCAAGGGCCTCTCGGGCGGCAAGATCATCGTCAAGCCGCCGGCCAACAGCGGCATCGTGCCGGAAGAGAGCATCATCGTCGGCAACACCGTCATGTACGGGGCCATTCAAGGCGAGTGCTACTTCCGCGGCATCGCCGGCGAGCGTTTTGCCGTGCGCAATTCCGGCGCCGTGGCGGTGGTCGAGGGCGCGGGCGACCATTGCTGCGAATACATGACCGGCGGCATCGTGGTCGTGCTCGGCAAGACCGGACGCAACTTCGCGGCCGGCATGTCCGGCGGCATCGCCTATGTGCTGGACGAGACCGGCGACTTCGACAGGCTGTGCAACATGGCGATGGTCGAGCTCGAGCCGGTGCTGTCGGAAGAGCTGATCAACGCCGGCACCTATCACCACTCCGGTGACCTCGAAGCGCACGGCCGGGTCGACGTGTTCAAGGACCTGCTCGCCTCCGACGTCGAGCGGCTCCACGTCCTGATCACGCGCCATGCGAAAGCGACCGGCTCCAGGCGCGCCGCCGACATCCTGGCCAACTGGAAGGACTGGCTGCCCAAATTCCGCAAGGTGATGCCGGTCGAATACCGGCGCGCGCTGCGCGAAATGGCCGCCAACGCGGACGCCGAGCCGAAAATCGCGATCGGGGCGTAGGACATCAGCGCCCGTCATTGCGAGCGCAGCGAAGCAATCCAGACTTTCTACTCGGAAGCAGACTGGATTGCTTCGTCGCAAGAGCTCCTCGCAATGACGGTGAGGAAACAACAAATGATTAGACGGCAGGGACTTCGGGTTTAATGGGCAAGATCACGGGTTTTCTCGAAATCGAACGGCATGACCGCAAGTACACCCCGGTCGCCGAGCGCGTGAAGCATTTCCACGAGTTCGTCGTCCCCCTCTCCGAGAAGGAAACGCGCGACCAGGCGGCGCGCTGCATGAACTGCGGCATTCCCTATTGCCACGGCACCGGCTCGGTCTCGCCCGGCACGCCGGGCTGCCCGGTCAACAACCAGATCCCGGACTGGAACGACCTCGTCTATCAGGGCAACTGGGAAGAAGCCTCGCGCAATCTGCACTCGACCAACAATTTCCCGGAGTTCACGGGGCGCATCTGCCCGGCGCCGTGTGAAGCCTCCTGCACGCTCAACATCGACGACAATCCCGTCACCATCAAGACCATCGAATGCGCGATCGTCGACCGCGCCTGGGACAATGGCTGGCTGAAGCCAGAAATCGCCGCCCACAAGACCGGCAAGAAGGTCGCGGTGATCGGCTCGGGTCCGGCCGGCATGGCCTGCGCGCAGCAGCTCGCGCGCGCCGGCCACGACGTGCATCTGTTCGAGAAGTTCGCCAAGGCCGGTGGCCTGCTGCGCTACGGCATCCCCGACTTCAAGATGGAAAAGAACGTCATCGACCGCCGCGTCAAGCAGATGGAAGGCGAAGGCGTCACCTTCCACTACAACAGCCATGTCGGCGTCGACGGCAATATCGACCCGCGCGAGATGCTCAACGAGTACGACGCCGTGGCGCTGACCGGCGGTGCCGAAGCCCCGCGCGACCTGCCGATCCCCGGCCGCGACCTCACCGGCATCCACTACGCCATGGACTTCCTGCCGCAGCAGAACCGCCGCGTGTCCAATGAACCGTTGAACGGCGTCCAGGAGATTCTGGCCGCCGGCAAGCACGTCGTCGTCATCGGCGGCGGCGACACCGGATCCGACTGCATCGGCACCTCGCTGCGCCAGGGCGCGCTCTCCGTGACCCAGCTTGAGATCATGCCCGCTCCGCCGGAGCACGAGAACAAGGGCCTGACCTGGCCGAACTGGCCGCTGAAGATGCGGACGTCGTCGAGTCAGGCCGAAGGCGCGGTCCGCGAATTCGCCGTGCTGACGCAGAAGTTTTCGGGCGAGGACGGCCAAGTCAAGAAGCTGCACTGCGTGCGCGTCGACGACAAGTTCAAGCCGATCGCCGGCACCGAGTTCGAGCTCGACGCCGACCTCGTCCTGCTCGCGATGGGTTTTGTGCACCCCGTTCACGAGGGCCTGCTCAAGATGCTCTCGGTCGAGCTCGACCCGCGCGGCAACGTCAAGGCCAACACGCTCGACTATCAGACCTCGCGCCCGAACGTGTTCACCGCCGGCGACATGCGCCGCGGCCAGTCGCTGGTGGTTTGGGCGATCCGCGAGGGCCGGCTGTGTGCACGGTCGATCGATACGTTTTTGATGGGGAAGACGGATCTGCCGCGATAGCCAAGACGAGAATAGCTAGCCACCTCGATTTGAGCTGCTTTCTTTTTGGCAAAGGATGAAGCATCTGGATACGCGCGTCCAATTAGTTACTTCACTTTCGCCAAATCGACTACACCGGCGCTACTCCCTTCTCGGTTAGGAGCTCTCGCAACGAGTCGCTCTCAACGATCCCATCCTCGACGAACTTGCTTAGCTTGCAGTATTCCAACACGGAAACTGGGTCTAAGCTGAACGCTTTGATCAATTCATCTTTCGCTTGACTATAATCCTTTGAGGCTATCGCAAGAGCGCCTCGATTGAAGGCTAGAACCGCATTCGAGCGCTTGTCCGTAGTAAACCATTGAGCAATGCCAAAGTAGTTCTCTGCATCGAGTCGATTTCCCGCCAATCCCCTAAGCAAACCCAGGTTGCTCAGCTCAAAGGCGCTCGCTCCCTCAGCTTCAATTTCCTTATCGAGTAGCTTAGTTGCCTCCGGGAGCAGCTTTCTATGGGTGTACATAAAAGCTGTATTGTTGCGATTGCGCTCATATTCCAGAGAGGGCGCTAAACGCGCTGACTTCCATGGCATGAACCTGCGCCCTAACCAAAGAAGCGCGATCCCTTGCAGCATCACCGCGACCACTACGATTAGCGTGATAAGGGCTGGCGCTGGCTTTTCACCAGAGCCGTCGAGATTGGCCGCGACGCCGACAGTCTCGGAGCTTCTAACAATTACGTCAGGGGTAAAATTCGCCTTCGTACCACCAACGAGCAGAGAGGCAGAAAGCTTCTCCTTCGGAGCCAAATTCGGAACGATGATATTAAGCGAGTTCGAATGTCCTGTCTTGACCTCTTCAAACTTGCCCGCATTGCCTGTCGAAATCGTAAGTTCTTTCTCGCGGATATCTACGGGATCTGCGAACGTTACGACAAACTTCACATCCCTCGCTGCTCGACCTCCCTGATTGGTGAGCTTCACCAGAACAAAGCCAAGCTTATTAGCACCAACATCAAACGTCGCGATGTTCTGCACTTGGTACTTCAAGTCCTCCGATTGGGAGGGCGAGACTTGATACGTGGTTACGAACCAAACGACGACCCCTGCAATCACGCTAACGACAAGCGTTATCACAGCTCCAATGAGTACTTCTTTCCATTTCATTTGCGATCCGCCCTCGCGGCATCCCGCACGACGATTTAAAAAGATTGAAGGAAGCGAGCACAACTGGTGTAGTCGAACTTAAAGTTGCGTATATTGTCAACTAGATTGTCTAAGCGACGAGAGCCGGTATGGCCGTCGCGGCCTTCGGAATTGTAGCTACCGCGATCAGACGCTCTCTACCCAGGCAGCAGCTTAGTCAGAAAAGGAGGCCGTGAGGCGAACTCCTACGGAGAACCCTAGATGACCCTGGACCTACTATCCTTTCAGTCCGACAAGGGCCTACCTTAATTCTGCAGCCTCACCCCAACCATCACCACCGTCCCCTGCGAGCTTGAGCCCGGCTGGTTCGAATCCAGGATGTCGTGGCGGAGCGTGCCCTTGATCCAGATGTTGCGGTTGAGCTTGTAGATCAGATTGCCTTCAAGCGAGTAGGTCTTGTCGTTGCGGTTCTGGCCCTGATAGTCGTAGGTGCCGTAGGTGAATTTGCCGACGGCCGTGAGCCAGCGGCGGAAGTCGTGATCGACTTCGATCCCGTAGGTGTGCACCAGCACGCCGGAGGAGCCGGGGACGGTGGTCTCGGCGATCTGCGTGTCGGTGGCGAATTTCACAGTGGTGAGGCCGCTCGCACTCCAGATCAGCGAGCCCGAGGTGAGGAAGCCCGCGAGCTGGCTCAGGCGCGGGTCGACATAGTTGCGCGCGGAATAGCCGACCGAGACCTCGCCGATGAGAATGCGCGAGAACTCGAAGGACGTGCCGACCTTGGCATAGCCGCCGTTCGAATCGCGGAAGAAGCCGTTGCGGTCGGCGGCCTGGTCGTGGACGCGGGTGTCGCCCTGGATCTCGACGAACGGCTTCAGGCCCGGCTTCAACTCGTAGGAGAACCGTCCGACGCCGCCATACTGGTTGAAGTCGCGATCGTCGTTGCTGAAGGTCGATCCGTCGGTGAGTTTCGAGTTGGTGTAGGCGGTGCGGTCCACGGTGGCCCCGGCCGCGACCTGGAAGCGGTTGAAGGTCTGGTCGAAGCCGACTGTCGTGCCATAGGCGGCGTAAACAGGATATTTTTGCAGGCCGGCCTGCACGTTCGGGCTGCCGGGATTGTCGGTGGCGAGCCGCAGGCGCAGCTGCGTGGTCAGCTTGAGATCGCGATTGACGTCGATGCGGCCGTCGATGTGGCCGTTGAAGTCGGGGCGGTCGACCTCGACCGGCGAGGGCGAGGCAAAGCCGTCGATCGTCGCGGGCATGTTGTTGGTGTAGCCCGAGAACGAGCCGCGCAGATCCGCGACCAGCGCGTGGCGCTCCCAATCGGACGCCACGAGCAGGTCGGGCGCAATGACATAGGCCGGCGAGCCGACCGGCTTGTTTAGGCGCGCCGGGTTGGTGTCGTAGCCGGTGGAGAGCTCGAGCCCGCCCTTGATCAGGAAGCTGCCAGCATAATCGCCGACCGCGCCGAACGCATCGTCGTCGAGCTTGAGGCGGCGGCGCAGCGGCTGGCCGGGCACGTTGCCGGCCATCGCCGGCGGCACCGGTGTCTTGTGCGCAGTCTCGGACGGCGGCGCCGCGATGCGCGGCGGGCCGAGCGTTCGCTCAGGCGTCGCAGGCGGTACCGGCGAGCCGGGACCGGCAGGGCGCTTCGGCTTCGGCTGACCCGGATAGAGCTTCGGCTGCTGCCGCTTGCGGTTGAGCGAATCGTAGCCGGAGGCGCTCGCGCCGTTGGCGGCAGGCAGGCCATAGGTCGGGACCTGGCCGGTCAGGTTCTGGTTGGTCGGGTTTTGGCCCGCGCGCGCCGGGGTCTGCTGGCGTTTGCGCAAATCGGCGTTGGGATCGGGCAGTGCCGGCAGCGCATCCGACGGCGCCTGCGGCACGCCCGCGGTCCGGCGCATCGGGAGCGTATCGGGCGAGGCGAAGCCGCCGCGGTTGGGACTGAACAGGTCGGGGGTGAGGCTCTGGGCGGCCACGGGGGCGCTTCCGAGGACCGTCAGCGCAAGGCACGGCAAAGCCGCGCGCAGGAAATGCGCGCGTTTGCTCCGGCTCGTGCCTGGAGACGACCCCACGATGGAAGAACTCCAACGAAATCAGACACTTTCGCGATTGTCCCTGCCGACTGGCTGGAACCATCGTTAATGGAGTTAAAACAGTTATGGTTAACGACCGGTTGAAGGCCGGGGCGCCCTCGTCGCCTCAAAGGCCGTAGCGTGCTAAGCAGGCGCCAACGGGCGAACGCCCCTCCTCCCTGGACCAGAACATGCCGAGTTCGAAACCGCTGATGACCCAATCATCCGGCCCCATTCCCGACAGCGTCGAATCCGCACTCCGCACGCTGGAAACCGAGAGTGGCGGTATCAACGCGCTCGCCGCCGCCCTGCGCGGCTCGCTTGGCGCCAGCTTCGCCCAGGCGGTCGATCTGATCCGCAACGCGAAGGGCCGCGTCATCGTCACAGGGCTCGGCAAGTCGGGCCATATGGGTCGCAAGATCGCGGCAACGCTGGCCTCCACCGGCACGCCCGCCTTCTTCGTCCACACCGCCGAAGCCGCCCATGGCGACCTCGGCATGATCACCACCGACGACGTTATCATGGCGCTGTCCTGGTCCGGCGAGCAGCCGGAGATGAAGACTCTCGTGAACTATTCCGCGCGGTTCGCGATCCCGATGATCGCGGTGACGTCGAACGCGGCGTCCTCGCTGGGACAAGCGGCCGACATCGTCCTTGAGCTGCCGAAGGCGCGCGAGGCCTGCCCGCACAATCTGGCGCCGACCACCTCGACCCTGATGCAGGCCGCGATCGGCGATGCGCTCGCGATCGCGCTGCTCGAAGGCCGCGGCTTCACCGCGCTGGAGTTCGCGCACTTCCACCCCGGCGGCAAGCTCGGCGCAATGCTGAAATTCGTCCGCGACTACATGCGCACCGGCGCGGAGATCCCCCTCAAGCCGCTCGGCACCAAGATGTCGGACGCGGTGATGGAGATGTCGGCCAAGGGCCTCGGCTGCGTCTGCATCGTCAACGATGCGGCCGAGGCTGTCGGCATCATCACCGACGGCGATTTGCGCCGCCACATGCGGCCGGACCTGCTGACGGCGTCGGTCGACGACATCATGACCAGGCAGCCGAAGACCGTGCCGCCCTCGATGCTCGCCACCGAGATGATCGAGGTGCTGAACACCCGCAAGATCACGACGCTGGTCGTGACAGAGGCGGACAAGGTGGTGGGCATCGTGCACCTGCACGATCTGCTGCGGGCGGGCGTGGCTTAAGACACGCTCTCTCCGCTCGTCATTGCGAGCGCAGCGAAGCAATCCAGACTGTCACCGCGGAGACAGCCTGGATTGCGTCGTCGCAAGAGCTCCTCGCAATGACGTGTGGCTAGAGCTGCGGAAATCTTGCCGCCGTGTCCTCCAGCGGCAGCCGCAGCCCATTCGCCAGATACGAGACCGTGCGGTAGAAGCCGCACAGCAGCATGATCTCCAGGATCTGCGCCTCGTCATAATGCGCTGACAGCGCGGCGAACTCGGCGTCGTCAAAGGTCGCGCGGTGATGCAGCGCCTCGACGGCGGCGATCAGCGCCTGCTCGGCCGGGGACCAGCGCGACGACGCCGCATCGCCCAGCACGGTCGCGCGCACCTCCTCCTCGGTGAATTTCGCCGGCGCGGCGAAGACCGCGACGTGCACACCCCATTCATATTCACATTGGTTCAGCGCGCAGGTGCGGTCGATGACGATCTCGCGCTGGCGCAGCGACAGCGGTCCGGGATCGAGCAGGCCGCCGGCGCGAAACTTGTCCCAGGCGCGGGTATGGCCCGCCATCACCCGGAACAGCAGCAGCGGCGGCGCACCGCGCATGATGCGGTCGAACTGCGCCTGGATTTCCGGGGGATAAGGCGGGGTGAGCGGGGCAATGCGCGATGTGGCTTGGGACATTGGCCGCCTCTCTTGCTACATTTCTTGTAGCATCACGCTACACTATGTGTAGCGGCGCGCAAGAGGGGGACGATGGCGAAACAGACCAGTTCGAGATCGCGCGGCGTCCGAGGCTCGCGCACCGGGCGACCGATCATGGCGCTGCTCGACGTCCTGGGGCGCCGCTGGAGCCTGCGGATCCTGTGGGAGCTGCGCGATGCCCCCCTCACCTCGCGCGCATTGCGCACCGCCTGCGACGAGGCCTCGCCGACGGTGCTGCAGGCGCGGCTGGACGATTTGCGCGAGGCCGGGTTCGTGGAGCTGGGCGAAGCCGGCGGTTACGGACTGACGGCGCTCGGGCGGGAATTGTGCGAGACGTTCATGCCGCTGCACCGGTTTGCGGAGAGGTGGAAGAAGAGCTGAGACGCCGGTCATCTCCCTCTCCCCGTTCTTACGGGGAGAGGGTTGAGGTGAGGGGCTGCCTCCGCAAATTCAGTGACAGCTGCCTTCGCCGAGACTCCCCCTCACCCGGATTGCATCTTCGATGCAATCCGACCTCTCCCCGCAAGCGGGGCGAGGTAAGATAAGACTACGTCGCCGCCACCGTCAGATTCGCACCGTCCACTTGCACCACCTTCACACGCGTGCCCGCCGGCGTATCGGGACCTGCGACGCGCCAGACGGTGTCGCCGATACGCATGGTGCCGTTGCCGTCGACGATTGGCTTCTCCAGCGTGAACTCGCGGCCGAGCAGCGCATCCGCACGCTTGTTGAGGAAGGGGCTGGCGGCAATTGCATCCGGCTTCGGCCGGGCGAGGCGGCGCCATACCGGCACGGCGGCGGCGGCGAAGATCGCGAACATCACGAGCTGGATCTGCCAGGATGTCGCGACTCCGAACGAGATCAGCCCGACCAGCAACGCGGCGAGTCCGAGCCAGAACAGGAACACGCCCGGCGCCAGCACCTCCAGCGCCATCAGGATGAAGCCGAAGATCAGCCAGTTCCAGGTGCCGAGCGATACGAACATGTCGGTCATGACACGACCTCTTTGAAATGACGCATGCCCTTGTCGGAAAACCGGTGTCCACTTTCCCGGGGCATGCGCTTTACCCCTGCCGCGGAGGCACCGCCGGCGGCGTGCTCCCAGTCGTCGGCACCGAACCGCGACGAGCGGCGGCAGCCGCGGATGCAGCACTCTCGCCGAACGTGGCTTTCGCGATCTCGCCGATGCCGGCAAGCGAGCCGAGCATGCTGGTGGCCTCGATCGGCAGCATGATGATCTTCTGGTTCGGCGAGTCCGCGAACTGCCCGAACGCCTTGATATATTTGTCGGCGATGAAATAGTTCAGCGCCGCGACGTCTCCCTTGGCAATGGCTTCACTGACCATCTGCGTCGCCTTGGCCTCAGCTTCCGCCGACCGCTCGCGTGCTTCGGCGTCGCGGAAGGCGGCCTCGCGGCGACCTTCCGCCTGGAGGATCTGGCCCTGCTTGGCACCTTCGGCGCGCAGGATCTCGGACTGGCGTGCACCTTCGGCCTGAAGGATGTCGGCGCGTTTGACGCGCTCGGCCTTCATCTGTCGGCCCATGGCTTCGACGAGATCTGCCGGCGGCACGATGTCCTTGATCTCGATACGATTGACCTTGAGGCCCCAGGGCGAGACGGCGGCATCGACTACACGCAGCAGGCGCTCGTTGATTTCGTCGCGGTGCGACAACACCTGGTCGAGATCCATCGACCCCATCACTGAACGGATGTTGGTCATGGTCAGCACGGTGACGGCCTGGGTCAGGTTGGAGACCTCGTAGCTCGCCTTGGCGGCATCGAACACCTGAAAGAAGGCGACGCCGTCGACCGTCACGGTGGCGTTGTCCTTGGTGATCACCTCCTGCTCGGGGATGTCGATCACCTGCTCCATCATGTTGATCTTGCGCCCGACACGATCGAAATAGGGCACGATCAGATTGAGCCCCGGGCTCAGCGTCTGGGTGTATTTGCCGAACCGCTCGATGGTCCAGTCATAGCCCTGCGGCACCGTTTTTACGCCGGCAACCAACGTGACGATGACGAGCAAAACCAGCACAATCGCGAAAATGTCGAAACCGCTCATATTTCCTCCAAGGCGGAAAAGATTGGCGGGAAAAAGCCTTTTCCGCGCTGTCATTGGTCGGGATCACGACCCCAGGGGTTCAGTAAAGGGTTCAGTAAAGGATTAGTGTTCAGCGGTCGTGGATGATTTCGGCATCGGCACGATTCTACACAAGACGCCGGGAGAGGGAATGGTCGCGATTATGTATTTGCGAGGCGCTCTTGAAAGCGTGCTGGCGCAGACCTAGCGACGAAATTAACGAATCCGGCCATGCCGGCGGTCGCAGCCAAATCCTACTCGATGACTTCGTTCGCGGTTGAGAGCAGGCTTGGCGAAAGCGTGACGCCGAGCGCCCTGGCCGTCTTCAAGTTGATCGCCAGCTCGAACGTGGTTGGATTTTGGACCGGCAGGTCGGCCGCCCGTGCCCCCTTCAGGATGCGATCGATATAGGAGGCGGCGCGGCGGAGCTGCTCGGCGCTGTCGGTGCTGTAGGACATCAAGCCACCCTCGTCGACGAAGGTGCGGCTCCAGAACACCGCCGGCACGCGCGCTTCATTGATGGCCGCCAGCAGAAGCGCACGGTTGGACATGGTGAAGAAGTCCGGCAGCACCAGCAGGCCGCCATCCTTCCGCGAAGCCAGGGCGACGATCGAGGCCGTGTCATGGACCGGCGTGGACTCCACCGTCACATCGAGCGCGCGCCCAGCGTCCTCGATCGTACCCAGCATCAGGGGCGCGAACGGCGCGGTGGCGGGATTGTAGACCACGAACACACGGGACGGTTTTGGCGTGACCTGCGTCAGCATCTCCAGCCATTTGCCAGCCAGCGGGCCGTCGTAATCGGTGAAGCCGGTAACATTGCCGCCGGGATGGGCGAGATTCTGGACAAAGCCCTGGCTGACGGGATCGGTGACGACGGCGAAAACGATCGGGATCGTCGCCGTGCGCCGGCGCAGCTCCTCGACCGAGGGCGTGCCGACCGCAAGCAGGATGTCGGGCTTGAGTGCCACAAGTTCGTCGGCGAATTGCGCGATCCGTGCGCGGTCGCCGCCGCCGTTGCGCCAGTCAATCTTGAGGTTGTCGCGCTCCTTCCAGCCATGGCCGGCAAGCGCCTGGAGCAGGACCGCGCTACGCGTCTGCCCGATCGCATCGTCGGCCGCAGTGACCGAGAGCACGCCGAGCCGGCGCGTCGCATTCGCTTGCGCCAGCACCGAGGCCGGCAGCGCAGCGGTCACCCCAAGAAGCGCCAGAACCTCGCGGCGGTTCATGGGGCGCTCCTCGGATCCAGGCTCACTAGATCCAGCCCTGGAGCTCGCGTAGCACCAGCGTTCGGATCACGTTCATGCCTGGGTCGCTGTCGTTGAGGCAGGGGATCGCGGAAAACTGCTCGCCGCCATTGTGCTCGAAGATCTCGGCATTCTCCTGCGCGATCTCCTCCAGCGTCTCGAGGCAGTCGGCGGAAAAACCCGGCGTGATCACCGCGATACGGCGCACGCCCTCTTTCGCCAGACGCTCCATGGTCTTGTCGGTGTAGGGCTGCAGCCACTCGTCGAATCCGAAGCGTGACTGAAAGGTCAGCAGCAGCTTTGTCTCGTCCATTCCGAGCCGGCGGCGCAGCGCCTCGGTGGTCGCGACGCACTGGCCCTGATACGGATCGCCCTTGTCGACATAGGCCTTCGGCATGCCGTGGAAGGAGGCGACGATCAGCTCCGGCTTGAACGGCAGGCTCGCCAGATGCGTCTCGGTCGAGGTGGCGAGCGCCTCGATATAGGCTTCGTCCTCGTAATAAGGCGGCGTCACCCGCAGCGTCGGCTGCGCGCGCAGCTGGGCAAGCACGCGAAACACCTCGTCGCAGACGGTGGCCGATGTCGCAGCGGAATATTGCGGATAGAGAGGCACGGCAAGGATGCGATCGCAGCCCTTCGCAATCAGTGCATCGATGCCCGACTTGATCGAAGGATTACCGTAGCGCATCGCCCACTCTACCATGATCTGGTCGCGGTCCGACAGCATGGCTCCGAGCTTGTCGCTCTGCGAGCGCGTGATGGTCTTGAGCGGCGACTCGTTCTTCTCGGTGTTCCAGATCTTGAGATAGTCGCGCGCCTTGGCGCGGGGGCGGGTGCGCAGGATGATGCCGTTCAGCACCACCTTCCAGATCAAGCCCTGATCCTCGATGACGCGGGCGTCCGAGAGGAACTCCTTCAGATAGACCCGCACGCCGCGCGCGTCGGCGGTATCGGGCGTGCCGAGATTGACCAGGAGTACGCCGACCCCCGAGGGGGCGGGCTGCGTCGCCGGCATCGCGGTCTGGCTGGGGGCGATTGTCATCATGATCCGTTGCGTCGCGCGTTGTTCCGAACTTGTCAAGATTGGGCCGGTTTCGCTAGGGTCGGTGCGCAGGGGAGAGAACCATGACGCTGGCGGAATGGTGCGTTTTCGGGGCGCTGTTGCTCTATCTCTTAACGATCGTCTCGATCAAATGGATCAGATTTCGTGGCTTCGACAATTCGCGGCCGCGCGATCCAGCGTTCTTCGAGGACGCCATCGCGCAGCGCGCGCTCGGCGCGCACCAGAACGGCATCGAGACCTTTCCGTTCTTCGCCTTCGCGGTGTTGCTGGCCGAATACAGGGAGTCGCCGCAGCGCCTGATCGACGAGCTCGCGGCGCTGTTCCTGATCGTACGGATCGCCTATGTGCTGACCTATCTCGGCAACCGCCCGACGCTGCGCTCCATTCTCTGGAGTATCGGCTTTGCAATCAATCTCGGGATCTTCTTCATGCCGGCCTTGAAGCAGTTCTTGCCGGTGTGAGCTTGAGATCGTAGCCCGGATGGAGCGAAGCGTAATCCGGGATTCCTCCACGGCGGCACTATCCCGGATTGCGCTTCGCTCCATCCGGGCTACAACACCTGCCGCTCAAAAACACGTCGTCCGTTCGGCCGCGATGTAACCCAACAACAGGCCTGCACCGAACAGCAGCACGAGGCCGGCGGCGGCGAATTCGATGCCGCGCATGAACAGTGCGCCGTTGCCGTCGCGTCCGGCGCTCAGGCGGGCGGCGATGTCCTTGGCGGAGACGGCGACCACGGCAATGGCTGCGACCGTGATCGCGGTGCCGAGCCCCATCAGCAAGGTCGAGGCGATGCCGGCCCAGAACAGGCCTTGGGCCAGCGCGAACACCAGCACCAGGATCGCGCCTGAACAGGGGCGAATGCCGACGGTCAGGATCGCGGCAAAGCCGCGTCCCCAGCCACCGGGGCCGGCGAGTTCGCTGGGCGTGGGCCCGTGGGAATGGCCGCAATGCTCGTCATGGACGTGATCATGCTGGTGGTGATGATGGGCATGATCGTGACCATGATGATCGTGCGCATCGTGGTGGTGGTCACCGTGATCATGATGGTCATGCGGCACGCCCGCGATCGCCGGCACCGGCTGAACCGCCTGCAGCGCACGGATGAAGGTGCCGCCCTTGACCCAGACCAGCCGCAGGCCGAACAGTGCGATGAGCGCGTAGCTTGCGATCTCGATCGCGCCTTCCGCCTTGCACATGGTCTTGGCGGTCGCATTCAGCACCCAGGCCGAGATACCGACGATCAGGATCGCCACCAGCGACTGCATCAGCGCGGAGGCAAACGACAGCACGATGCCGCGCCGCGCGGTCTCGCGATTGGCGACGAGATAGGAGGCGATCACCGCCTTGCCGTGACCGGGGCCGGCCGCGTGGAAGATGCCATAGGCGAACGAGATGAAGAGCAGCGTCCACACCGCCGAGCCGTCGGACTTGGCGGCGCGGATCGTCGCCGACATCTGGCGATAGAATTCCGACTGTTTTGCCAAGAGCCAGCCGATCAGGCCGCCGGCCTCAGGCTGAGCGGCTTGTGGCGAACGCGGCGCGCCGAACGGATTTTGCGCGAGGAGATCGTGGAGCGCCGCGTCGGCCACGGCCACGACGAGAAGAACGCCGGCGCAGACGGCGAGCCCGCGCCCGAGAGGCGTGAGTTGCGGCTTCAAGGGCAATCCACCGTGATCTTGTTGGCGAACATCATGCCGAAATTGGTATTCTCGCCGTTCATGAAAGTCTGCTCGTTGAGCTTCTGGGCACTCGCGGTGCCGTCGCTCGGCCGGTCAAGTTTCATCTGGCAGCCGGCGGGCGCGCCAACCAGCTTGACCGGATTGTCCTTGGCCATCTGGAAGTCGATGAAGAAGGAGCGGTCGAACACTTCGAGCACCAATTGCCTGGGCTTGACCGGGTTCTTCAGCGGCAGCGTGAAGTGCAGGGTCAGTACGGTATCCTTGTAGTCGAGGAAGTAGTCGACCGGCTCCTGGAATCGCTCCTTCTTGCCGTCGGCTCGCGCGAAGGTGAAGTAGGCGTATTCCTTCAGCGACTCGACGTTGGTCTGTGCCAGCGGCCCCAGCTCCTCGCGAGTATAGGCGCCCTTGGTCTTGCTCTCGAGCCCCTGCACTGCATAGGCCGAGAACATGTCGTCGAAAGTCCAGGCGTGGCGCACGCCGGTGATGGTGCCGTCGGGGGCGTAGAGCAGCTCGCTGGTCGCGGTGATCCAGACATGCGGATGCGCCCGCGCCGCGCCTGCCGCGAGCGACAGGGCGACGGCGAGCAGCAGCCCCAGCAGGGCCCGCATGCCCATCAGGCAGCCTTCGGGGCGTCGAGCAGGCCGCGACGGCGCAAGAGCGCGTCCGGCTCCGGCGGCCGGCCGCGGAAGGCCTCATAGGCGGCTTCCGGATCGACCGATCCGCCGCTCGAGTAGATGTCGTCGTGCAGGCGCTTTGCGACGGCGGGATCGAAGATGTCGCCGGCTTCCTCGAATGCACCGAAGGCGTCGGCGTCCATCACCTCCGACCACATGTAGCTGTAATATCCGGCCGCATAATGATCGCCGGTGAAGATGTGACCGAATTGCGTCGGACGGTGACGCAGCGAGATCTCCTCGGGCATGCCGATCTTTTCCAGCTCGCGTCTCTCGAAGGCGCGGACATCCTGCGCGGCGGAGGCCGGCTGGGTGTGGAATTCAAGATCGATCAGTGCCGAGGAGACGAACTCGACGGTGGCGAAACCCTGGTTGAATTTTCGCGCGGCCAGGAACCGTTGCAGCAGATCGTCCGGCAGCGGCTCGCCGGTCTGGTAGTGGCGGGCGAACTGCTGCAGCACCTCCGGTCGCTCCTGCCAGTGCTCGTAGAGCTGCGAAGGCAATTCGACGAAGTCGGTGAACACGGAGGTGCCCGACAACGACGGATAGGTCACGTTTGAGAGCATCCCGTGCAGGCCGTGGCCGAACTCGTGGAACAGGGTGCGGGCGTCGTCGGGCGACAGCAACGAGGGTTCCCCATCCGCGCCCTTGGAGAAGTTGCAGATGT
The DNA here is from genome assembly GCF_055807555.1 of Bradyrhizobium sp. Ken64. Taxonomy (NCBI): domain Bacteria; kingdom Pseudomonadati; phylum Pseudomonadota; class Alphaproteobacteria; order Hyphomicrobiales; family Nitrobacteraceae; genus Bradyrhizobium; species Bradyrhizobium sp. Ken64. The sequence continues at coordinate 392,935 of NZ_JBVVPA010000001.1, forward strand.
TGAGGATCAGCGGCGCGACCTCGCCGTCGAGCTTCTGCTGGTCGCGCAGCGAGGTCATCCAGGCGCCGGAGCGCTTCGACGGCCGGGCGAAGTAGTCGCCATAGAACAGCGCCTTGTGCTTGCCGTCCCGCCCCTTCATCTCCCAGACCCGGACGTCCGGATGCCAGACCGGCACATCCTTGCGCTCCTCGAAGGTGACGCCGAACAGGCGCGTGGCGCAGTCGAAGGCGGCCGCGATCATGTGATCAAGCGCGAGATAGGGCTTGATCGCGGCGTCGTCGAAATTGGCGCGCTGAAGGCGCAGCTTTTCGGCGTAGAAGCGCCAGTCCCAGGGGGCGAGCTTGAAATTGCCGCCCTCCTCCGTGATCAGCGCCTGCATGTCGTCCCGGTCGGCGAGGGCCCGCGCCCGCGCCGGTTTCCAGACCCGCTCCAGAAGGCCGCGCACCGCTTCCGGCGTCTTGGCCATGGAATCCTCGAGCCGGTAGGCCGCGAAGGTCGGGTAGCCCAGGAGATTGGCGCTTTCCTCGCGTAGCTTCAGGACCTCGACGATGGTCGCGTTGTTGTCGTTGGCATTACCGTTGTCGCCCCGCGCGGTGAAGGCCTTGTAGACCTTCTCGCGCAGGTCACGCCGGGCCGAGCTCTTCAGGAATTGTTCGACCGAGGAGCGCGACAGGGTGACGATGGCCTTGCCGGCCATGCGGCGTTCTTCTGCCGCAGCCTTGGCGCTGGCGACAAAACTCTCCGGCAGGCCCTGGCGGTCGGCTTCGCCGAGCTCCATGAACCAATCCTGCTCGTCGCCGAGCAGATGATGACTGAAGCTGGTGCCGAGCTGGGCTAATCTCTCGTTGATCTCCGCCATCCGCGTCTTGGCCTCTTCGGAGAGGCCGGCACCGGAGCGGTGGAAGCGGGTGTAGGTGCGCTCGAGCAAGCGGAGCTGTTCCGGTGTCAGACCGAGATTGGCGCGGTTCTCGTGCAGCTGGGCGATGCGGCCAAACAGCACGGCGTTCATCATGATCGGATTCCAGTGCCGCGCCATCCGCAAGGAAACCTCCTTGTCGATCTCCAGAATGGCCGGGTTGGAATGCGCCGAGACGAGGTCGTAGAAGACCGACGCGACCTTGCTGAGCAGCTTGCCCGAGCGCTCCAGCGCCGTGATGGTGTTGGCGAAGTCGGCCGCGGTCGGGTCGTTGGTGATCGCTGCGATCTCGGCGGAGTGGTCGGCGAAGGCCTGCTCGAAGGCCGGGAGGAAGTGCTCCGGCTTGATCTCGTCGAAGGGCGGGGTCGCAAACGGCGTCACCCAGGCCTTCAGCAGCGGGTTGGTCTCGGAGTCCGTAGTTTGGCGGGGTTCTGACATTACAAGTCCCGATTTGTGGCTCGATTGTTGCGGCCAGCTATAGCACGCGATGGGGCTTTTTTGGGCCATTTGCCCTTGCTCCCGGCTGCCTTTTCGGGGAGATTGCGGCCCTCCAAGCCTAGGACCCCTGAGCTCATGAACGCGACCTCCTCGTCTTCCCGTCGGATCGTCTGGCCGAGCGTCATCACCGTCATCAGCGCCGCCATCCTGATCGGCGCCGAGGTGTTCGGCGCGGCGTTTGCCGGCGGCTGGGCGCTCGCGATCCTGTTCGGGCTGGGCGAGCAGGGCACGCATATCCTTCAGGCCACGCTGTTTGCGCTCGGCGTGCTCGTGATGACTGCCTTCATCCGCGCCGCTCAGCGCGTCGAGCCGTTCACGAAGCGCGGCTGACACTTCCTCGCGCCCGAGACACGCGCGCAGAAACTTAACGCGCGTTCATCTTCCGCGTCGCTCGCGCAACACTTCGCAAGCAGATGTTAGGCAATTCTGCTCGCAGCCTAAAAAATCTCTTGCGAACCAGAGTCAAAACACTTATGTGCGGATTGCCCAATTTCGCACGTGCCTGTGGTCGTGTGTCAGTCGGTAGGTATCCGGACAAGAGGCCGGACAGCCGCCAAGGGGTGAAGAAGCCGAGGGGCTCTTCGGAAGTGTGGAAGTTGGAAGGCTCATAGCCGGAAGACGAAAGCAAACCCGGAGCGTCCAGCATCTCTCTCAAAGAGATGCCTTGTCGAAGGTGACTTTGCTCTTTGCAACCGTGACTGGCAGCCGGAGGCGAACCGGCGCACCCCGCTCTCAACGGGGGACGCGACTTAAAGCAACGACGGATCGGGCTTTTTTGGTCTCTACCGGCAGTCCAACGCCGGCGCGGGCTACTGAAAAGGCTTGTCCTTCATTGCCAGGTGTGCGGGCGGGAACATTCCCAACCAATCCACGGCAGCACAGTCTGATGTGAGTCTTTGGCTCGTCGCGCCTCCATCGCGCGATCTGGCCGGAGCGCTCTTATCCGACGTCATTTTTTGAACGGATCCCCGTCGCTGGGCCGTTTGGGAGAGTGCTATGACCGACCGTATCCAGGAATTCCTGCGCAACCGCCGCAGCGAGGGCCTCGACACCGAACCGTGCCTCGTCGTCGACCTCGAAGTCGTGCGCGACAATTACCAGACCTTTGCCAAGGCGCTGCCCGACAGCCGCGTGTTCTATGCCGTCAAGGCGAACCCGGCGCCGGAAGTGCTGGCTTTGCTCGCCTCAATGGGCTCCTGCTTCGACACCGCGACGGTCGCCGAGATCGAGATGGCGTTGGCCGCCGGTGCGACGCCCGACCGCATCTCCTTCGGCAACACGATCAAGAAGGAGCGCGACATCGCGCGCGCCTTCGCGCTCGGCATTCGGCTGTTCGCGGTCGATTGCACCGCCGAAGTCGAGAAGGTCGCCCGTGCCGCGCCCGGCGCAAAGGTGTTCTGCCGCATCCTCTATGACTGCGCCGGCGCCGAATGGCCGCTGTCGCGCAAGTTCGGCTGCGACCCGGAGATGGCCGTTGACGTGCTCGACGTTGCCAAGCGTCTGGGCCTGGAGCCGTGCGGCATCTCCTTCCATGTCGGCTCGCAGCAGCGCAAGGTGAAGGCGTGGGACCGTGCGCTGGCGATGGCCTCGCAGGTGTTCCGCGACTGCGCCGAGCGCGGCATCAACCTGACCATGGTCAACATGGGCGGCGGTTTCCCGACCAAGTACCTGAAGGACGTGCCGCCGGTGGTGACCTACGGGCGCTCGATCTTCCGCGCGCTGCGTAAGCACTTCGGCAACCAGATTCCGGAGACCATCATCGAGCCGGGCCGCGGCATGGTGGGCAACGCCGGCATCATTGAATCCGAGGTCGTGCTCATCTCGAAGAAGAGCGACGAGGACGAGGTGCGCTGGGTCTATCTGGACATCGGCAAGTTCGGCGGTCTCGCCGAGACCATGGACGAGTCGATCCGTTACGCCATCCGCACCCCGCATGACGGCGCGGACATGACGCCGTGCGTGCTCGCGGGCCCAACCTGCGACAGCGCCGACGTGCTGTACGAGAAGAACCCGTATCCGCTTCCGGTGACGCTCGAGATCGGCGACAAGCTGCTGATCGAAGGCACCGGGGCCTATACGTCAACCTACTCGGCGGTGGCGTTCAACGGCATCCCGCCGCTGAAGACCTATCATATCTGATCCGCCTCTCGTCTGAGGCCTGACGAACCCGGGAGCCGGCTTGCCGGCTCCCTCCCTGACATTTCGATCTGACGACGCCTTGGACCGGCGTGCTTTGCGCACGTCGGTTTCAAGCGGGGACTGACGCGCCATGACTGCTCTTCGGAAGACACAGGTTGACCCCACCTCGAAAGCCGCTCCGTTCGCGATCCGCAGCGAGCGTGCTGCCGACGTTGCGATGCGTGAAGTGCTGCTCGATGCGTCCTTTGGCGAGAACCGCCATGGCCGCACCTGCCAGCGCCTGCGTGACGGACGCGCACCCGCTGCCGGCCTTGCGCTGGCCGCGATGCGCGAGGGGAAACTCGTGGGAACCGTGCGGCTGTGGCACGTCAGCGCCGGAGGCAGGCCCGCTCTGGTCCTCGGACCGCTGGCGGTGGACCCTGCCTGCCGCGAGCTCGGGATCGGCGCCGCGCTGATGCAACAAGCGCTGGCTGCCGCCCGGGCGCGCGGACATGCCGCCGTGATCCTGCTCGGCGACGCACCTTACTACGCCCGCTTCGGATTCTCGCATGAGAGGACCGGCGAGCTGTCGCTGCCCGGCCCGTTCGAGCGCGACCGCCTGCTGGCGATCGAATTCCAGGCCGGTGCGCTGGATGGCGCCGCGGGGATGATCGTCCCGACTGGCGCGACCCTGCCCAAACGGAGGGTAGTTCGCGGCCTCGAGGCGCGCGCGGCGTAAGGGATTGCCATGATCGCAATACCAAAGCCGCGCCGAGCGGAGATGCTCGCGCGTGCCCTTTGCTTTAGGGTTGCGCGGGGCTGAGAAACGCCCTTTAACCCGCCAAACGCCCCCTTCAGTCGAGGCCCACGACCATGTCCCGTCGCCTGATCTCCACCGGCTCTCCGCTTGAGAAGACCGTCGGCTACAGCCGCGCCGTGATCGACGGCGAGTTCGCCTTCGTTGCGGGAACCACGGGCTATGACTACACAACGATGACGATGCCGGCCGATGTCACGAGCCAGTCACGCAACTGCTTCAAGACCATCGAAGCCGCCCTGCAGGAGGGCGGATTCGAGATGGCCGATATCGTCCGTGCGACCTATTACGTCACCGACGCCAGCTATATCGATGCCCATTTCGCTGTCTGCGGCGACGTTCTCGGTGACATCAGGCCGGCCGCGACCTTGCTGGTCGTCAGCGGCCTAGCCAAGCCCGAGATGAAGGTCGAGATCGAAGTCACCGCCAAGCGCCGTAACGCTTGATCCCCCATCCTTTGTTCGCCAGCACGTTCCGGAGAAACCATCCCATGAGCCCCGCCTCGCAGATCTACGCGAAGATCACCGGTCCCATCGTCATGGTCGGCTTCGGCTCCATCGGGAAAGGCACACTGCCGCTGATCGAGCGGCATCTCGACTACGACAAGTCGCGCGTCACCGTGATCGATCCCAAGGACGAGGGTCGCAAAGCGCATTGCGAGAAGCACAATGTGCGCTTCATCCAGAAGGGCGTGACCAAGGACAATTATCGGGAGTTGCTGACCCCGCTGCTCACTGAAGGCGGTGGCCAGGGCTTTTGCGTCAATCTCTCGGTCGACACCGGCTCAACCGACATCATGGAGCTCTGCAACGAGCTCGGCGCTCTCTATATCGACACCGTCAACGAGCCCTGGCTCGGCTTCTATTTCGATTCGTCGAAGGGCCCGGAGGCGCGCTCCAACTACGCCCTTCGCGAGGCGACGCTGGCCGCCAAGAAGGCGCGCCCCGCGGGCTCGACGACGGCCGTCTCCTGTTGTGGCGCCAATCCCGGCATGGTCTCGTTTTTCGTGAAGCAGGCGCTGCTCAACGTCGCCGCCGATCTGAAGCTCAATGCCCCCAAGCCGAAAACCAAAGCCGAATGGGCGGACTTGATGCGACAAGCCGGCATCAAGGGCATCCACATCGCTGAACGCGACACCCAGCGCTCCAAGAAGCCGAAAGAGCCGGATGTCTTCGTCAACACTTGGTCGGTGGAAGGTTTCCTGTCGGAAGGCGTGCAGCCATCAGAACTCGGCTGGGGCACTCATGAAAAATGGATGCCCGAAAATGCGCGGACTCACGAAGCCGGCTGTGGTGCTGCCATCTATCTGATGCAGCCCGGCGCCAACACACGCGTGCGCACCTGGTGCCCGACCCGCGGCGCGCAGTATGGCTTCCTCGTCACCCACAACGAGTCGATCTCGATCGCCGACTATTTCACCGTGCGCGATGCATCGGGCACGGCGGTCTATCGGCCGACCTGCCACTACGCCTATCATCCGGCTGACGATGCCGTGCTGTCGCTGCACGAAATGTTCGGCCGCGCCGCGAAGATGCAGGAAAAGCACCACATCCTCGACGAGAACGAAATCGTCGACGGCATCGACGAGCTCGGCGTGCTGCTGTTCGGCCATGACAACAATGCCTACTGGTACGGCTCGCAGCTCTCCATCGAAGAGACCCGCAAGCTCGCGCCCTATCAGAACGCCACCGGCCTGCAAGTGACCTCCGCCGTGCTCGGCGGCATGGTGTGGGCGCTCGAAAACCCGAACGAGGGCATCGTCGAAGCCGACGAGATGGATTTCGATCGTCTGTTGGAAATCCAGCTGCCGTATCTCGGCCCGGTGAAGGGCTTCTACACCGACTGGACGCCGCTGACGGATCGTCCGGGACTGTTCCCGGAAGATATCGACACGAGCGATCCCTGGCAGTTCCGGAACGTTCTGGTGCGGTGATTGTGCGGTCATGCCCGGGCTTGTCCCGGGCATCCACGCACTTTTTTCTCGCGAAGCCAAGAACGCGGATGGCCGGGACAAGCCCGGCCCTGACGCCACAACTGGCGGGGAGCTACTTCCTCTCGATCGGCGGCGCGATCTTCTCGGCCGGCGCCGGCGGCAATGCTGGTTTCGCCGCGCCGGCAGCGCCTTGCGTCTGCGGGTCGGGCCGCGCGGGCTCTGGGGCGGGCGTGGTCGGCCGGTCGCCGCCGGGCTTGGCTTCCGCGGGCTTGTTCTGATCGGAAGACGGCGTGCCTTGAAGGGGGGGCGTCGCCTGGGCGGTCTGCATCCGGGTCTCGGCGCGGATTTGCGCCAGCGACATGCCTGACACCACAACGCCGGCTGCGAACAGCGAGCAGGCGACCATCATGTCGAGCTTCAGTCTGCGCTTGTCATATTGGCCGGGCATGTCGATCACCGCCTTTGTCCTCGGGATCAACGAAATCGCCGGTCTGCGGTTCCCTGCCAATGGCCGCCGGAACCCGACGCCTGCGCGCCCCATCGCCGCGCTCAATCCGTGGTGCTGACTTCCCAGGTGGCGTGGCGGACGCCGGGGAGGTGCTGGAGATCGGTCGCCACCGCATTCAGTTCGTTCGGATCGACGGCGGTCGCGACCAGCTTTGCCACGATCTCGATCAGATCGTCCCCGGTTTCGACCATGTCGATATCGGCCACCAGATATTTTGCGCCCTCAAGCTTCTCGACCAGCCGGTCACGCATGTCGGGCAAAGCGTCCGGTGCGACCGCGAGCTTGAAGTAATAGGTCGCCTCGGAGGTCTTCTCGTTCAGTGGGATGCGGTTGATGGCGTTGACCAGCGGCCGCAGCATGGTGTTCCCGGCAATCACGAACACCGTCAGCGCCGCGGCCTGCGCGACCATGTCGGCGCCGGCGCAGGAGCCGACCGCAGCCGAAGCCCAAAGCGTCGCCGCGGTATTGAGCCCGCGCACGTCCATGCCCTGCTTCATGATGACGCCGGCGCCGAGGAAGCCGATGCCCGAGACGACGTAGGAGATCACCCGCACCGCGCCGTCAGCGCCGGTCAGGTGCATGGCGAGATCGACGAAGGCGGCGGCGCCGACCGCGACCAGCACATTGGTACGCAGGCCCGCGGTGCGCTGGCGATACTGCCGCTCGGCGCCGATCAGTGTGCCCAGCACGAAGGCCGTGAACAGGCTGACCAGCGTGTCCGCAAAGTCAGCGATCTGGAAGGTCGTCAGAAACCGCATGGCCCCATCTACGGTCAGAACGATGACAGCTTAAAGCTCCAGCAGACCGCCGTCGCCATTTTCGTCGGCGAACGCCAGCAGAGTCCCCTTGGCGTTCCAGGCGAGCGCGGCCACCGGCGGGGTGCCCTTGCGGCGGACCAGGATCTCGGCACCGTCCTCCAACCGCACCATCAGCACGGTGCCGTCGCTGTAGCCGGCCGCGAAGATGTCGTTCCTTGGATGGCAGGCGACGACCGACACGCGCGCCTGCAGCGGCGCGAGCATCGCGGGCTCCTTGCCCATCGGGCCGTCCTTGCTTGCGAAAGGCCACAGGATGACGGTGTCGGCGCCCGAGGTCGCCAGCGCCTTGCCGCCCGCGCTCCATGACATCGAGCGGACGCGGCCGGGATAGCCGGTCATGCGCATGTGCCTGTTGTCGGCAAGCCGCCAGCCGTGCAGAGCCGATTCGTGCATCGTGGTGACCAGGAATTTGTTATCCGGGCTGAAAGTGACGCCGAGATGCGAGCCGGCCCAGGGCAGGAATTCGGCCGATCCCGCCATGTTGGGAAACCACAGCGTCGCGCCGTTGTAATGGGCAATCGCGAGACGCTGGCCCTTCGGCGCAAAGGCGAGGCCGCCCACGGTCGAGGGCACCTCGAGCGACTTCTCCTCGCTCTTGCCGCTCTTGAAGAAGGCGGTCTTGCCGGCCGACCAGGCGTAGGCACCATCCGGATGCAGCGCCACTGCATCGATCCAACGCCGCTTCGGGTCAGTCGCAAGCAGCGTCACTTCGCCCTTGGTGTCGAGCGACACGACTTTTCCATCGTCGCCGCCCATCACGAGGCGCTTGCCATCGGAGGCGGCCGAGAGAATGCCGCCGCTGTGCACGGCGACCTTGCTGATCTCGCCCTGGCCATCCACGAACGCGACATTCTCCTCGCCGCCGACGAAGGCGGCGCGGTTGCCAAGGAAATGCACGGAGGTCACGACCATCCCGAGCGCGAGCGGCTTGACGCGCTCGGTGACGGAGACGATCGAGGCGGAATCGGCGGGTGGCGTAAACTCTTTCATCACGAGACGATGCAGCTCTCAAAACCCTGGCGAATGAGGTCTTGCGGCAATTCGCGGCCGATGAAGACGAGACGGCTCTCGCGCGGCTCGCCGTCCTTCCACTTCCGCTGGTGGTTGCCCTCAAGCATCATGTGGACGCCCTGGAAGACGTAGCGGTCGTCGTCGTCGTGGAAGGCGAGGATGCCCTTGGAGCGCAGGATCTTGCCGCCCTCCACCTGCACCAGATTCTGGAGCCAGGGCATGAACACGTTCGGATCGAGCGGCTTGTCGGTCTTGAGCGACAGCGATTGCATGTCCTCGTCATGATAGTGCTTCAGGCCGTGGCCGTGATCATGATCGTGATGATGGTCGTGGCCGTGATGATGGTGATCATGGTCGTGGTCATCGGCATTCAGGAAGTCCGGCTCGATGTCGAGGATGCGATCGAGGTCGAAGGCGCCGCGGTCGAGCACGTCGGCCAAAGCCACCGAGCAGCGCTCGGTGCGGTGCAGCTTCGCATAGGGGTTGATGGCGCGGATGCGGGCCTCGACCTCGGCAAGCTCGCCCTTGGTGACGAGATCGGTCTTGTTCAGCACGATGACGTCGGCAAAGGCGATCTGGTTCTTGGCCTCGGGCGCGTCCTTGAGACGGTCGGACAGCCATTTGGCGTCCGCAACCGTCACGACCGCGTCGAGCCGCGCGTTCTTCTGCACGTCCTCGTCGACGAAGAAGGTCTGCGCCACCGGTGCCGGATCGGCAAGACCGGTGGTCTCGACGATGATGGCGTCGAACTTGCCCTTGCGCTTCATCAGGCCTTCCATGATGCGCACGAGATCGCCGCGCACGGTGCAGCAGATGCAGCCGTTGTTCATCTCGAACACTTCCTCATCGGCGCCGATGATGAGGTCGTTGTCGATGCCGATCTCGCCGAATTCATTGACGATGACGGCGTACTTCTTGCCATGGTTTTCCGACAGGATGCGGTTCAGCAGCGTGGTCTTGCCGGCACCGAGATAGCCGGTCAGGACGGTCACGGGAATTTTTGGGGCGGTCGCTTCAGACATAACAACTCCGGACTTCGGGCTTTTCGCGCGACGCGAGGCGGGGCGGGGTGGCCCCTGCCCTAGTGGTCAAGCGCGCTGGTCAGGGCCTTTATATTGTGCCTGACCATATCAATGTAAGTGGGTGCAGGCCCCTTTTCGCCGGTCAAACCGTCCGAAATCAGGGTCCCGCCGACTTTTGAGCCGGTCTCCGCCGCGATCCGCCGGATCAGCCGGTCGTCGCTGATATTTTCCAGGAACACGGCTGGTATTTTTTGAGCCTTGATCTGGCCGATGATGGTGGCGATGTCCCGCGCGCTGGGCTCGGTTTCCGTGGAGACGCCCAAGGGCGCGATGAACTGGACGCCGTATTCGGCGGCAAAATAACCGAAGGCGTCATGGGTCGAGATCACCTTGCGCCGCTCTTGCGGGATCTTGGCCACGGCCTCGCGGACCTCGCGGTCGAGCGTTTCGAGCCTTTCCAGATAGGCCTTGGCCTTGGCGCGGAAGAACTCCGCATCATCAGGGTCGGCCGCAGCCAGCGCATTGGCGATGTCGGTGACGTAGACCTTCGCGTTGGGGACGGACTGCCAGCCATGCGGGTCTGCGGCAGAGCCGAGCTTGAGCGGCGCGATGCCGGCGCTCGCGGTGATCACCTGCGCCTTGCTGCCCGAGGACTGCACGAGGCGCGGCAGCCAACCCTCGAGACCAAGTCCGTTGACGACGACCAGCCTTGCGTCCGCGATCCGCTTCGCATCGCTTGGCGCGGGCGTGTAGACGTGGACGTCGCTGTCGGCCCCGACCAGCGTCGTCAGATTGATCCGGTCGCCGCCGACATTGCGGACGAAATCGGCGAGAATCGAGAAGCTCGCGACGACCTTGAGCTGCTCCGCGCCATGCAGCGGCGAGGCAATCAGCAAAAGCACACAAAGCAGGATGCGCCGCATCGCTGTCACGCTTCCAGATGCCGGCCGGGAAATAGTTGCCTGACGACACCGCCGACCCGACCGAATAGGACGGAGACGGTGTAGAGCGCGCTCGCCACCAGAATGATCGCAGGGCCCGACGGCACACGGGTCTGGAACGACAGCACGAGACCTGCATAGCCGGAGACGGCGGCAGCGACGACCGCAATGCAGATCATGACGGTGAGATCGCGCGACCAGAACCGCGCGATGCCGGCCGGGAGGATCATCAGACCGACCGCGAGCAGCGTGCCGAGCGCCTGAAAGCCGTTGACGAGGTTGATCACGACCAGCGCGAGGAAAGCCAGATGCGCAGGCCCGCCAGCCCGGCTCACGGTGCGCAAGAACAAGGGATCGACGCTCTCGATCACTAGCGGCCGGTAGATCACGGCGAGCACCAGCAGCGTCACCGTGGCGTTGAAGGCGACGACCAGCAGCGTCTGGTCGTCCATCGCGAGAATATTGCCGAACAGCACGTGCAGCAGGTCGATGTTGGTGCCCTTGATCGAGACGATAGTCACGCCCAGCGCCAGCGAGGCCAGATAGAAGGTCGCCAGCGAGGCATCCTCCTTCAACCCGGTCGAGCGCGCGACGAGGCCTGCGAGGATCGCGACGGCAAAGCCTGCGATCAGGCCACCGGCCGTCATCGCGAACAGATTGAGACCCGAGAGCAGGAAACCGACAGCGGCGCCGGGAAGAATCGCATGCGCCATGGCATCGCCGACCAGGCTCATCCGCCGCAACATCAGGAACACGCCGATCGGCGCACCCGCGAGCGACAGCGCGATGACGGCCGCGAGCGCACGTCGCATGAACTCGAATTCGGTGAACGGGCCGATCAGCGCGTCATAGAGCATCGGATATCAAGCCGCACGTGAGCGGGCATCATCGGCCGAGCAGGCGGCGGCGCTGTCGTCGAAGGCTTCGCACATCCTCATTGCGACCATCAGATTTTCCGGCGTCAGCACTTCCGCCGTCGGCCCCCACGCCACGGGCCCGCGCGCCAGCACCAGCGTCTCGCTGAAATGGGTGCGCACCATCTCCATGTCGTGCAGTGCGGCGAGCACGGTGCGGCCCTCGCCATGCCAGTGCTTCACCAGCGCCAGCAGATCGGCCGTGGTCTTGCTGTCGATGGCGTTGAAGGGCTCGTCGAGTACGATCAGCCGGGCGTCCTGGAGCAGCACGCGCGCGAACAGCACGCGCTGCATCTGGCCGCCCGAGAGTGTGCCGATCGGGCGGTTTTCGAAACCGTTGAGCCCAACGGAAGCGATCGCGCGGAGGATCTTTTCGCGCGCCGCCTTGCCGATGCCGCCGAACAGGCCGGTCCCACGCCACAGCCCGGTGGCAACGAAGTCCAACACCGAGATAGGGAAGCTGCGGTCGATCTCCGCACTCTGCGGCAGATAGGCGATATCGCGGCTGTCGAGCCCGCCGATATGGATGCTGCCGTCGAGCGGCTTGAGGATGCCGACGATGCCCCGCAGCAGCGTCGACTTGCCGGCGCCGTTCGGGCCGATCACGGCCAGCAGCGCGCCCGGCGCGACCTCCCCGTTGAGGTGGTGCACGGCCGGATGGCGGTCATAGCCGAGCGTAACGTTGTGGAAATGCAGCGCCGCCATGGTCACCTCATCGCCAGGAAGACCACGCCCCAGAGCACGGCGCAGACCGCGAGCGCGGCCGCGAGGCGGGCGGCCATCGTCATGCGCAGGATCGACCAATGCGCCGCCTGAGCCGGATGCGGAGAGGCCGCATCGTGGACATGGGCGTGGGTGTTATGCGCGTGGGTGTGATCGTGTCCATGCGAATGCCCGTGGTCATTGGAATGGCCATGATGGTCGTGATGATGGGCTGGGGACGCGGCGGGAACCATGTCGGAACGTTATATTATAACGTTACCCCTGTCCACGCCGGGCTCAGGGCTTGCCGATCACCATGGCGATGGCGGCGGCGACGAACGGGAACGGCACCGAGACTGCGCAGCGGAACCAGACGAAACGGGCCGGCATGAACGGAATTTCCCACAAAATTACCCGTTGGAAGGCAAACAGCGCCCAGGCGACGACATAGGCAACCACCTGCGGCACCCCACCGCCTGATTTCAGCGCCACCGTACCGATGGAGAAGCCGATCACCGGGCCGCCGGGCGTCGCGGCCCCGGCGATCACGGCAGTCGCGACCCCGAGCCAGCCGCTGTCCGGGCCGAGCCAGCCGCTGATCACCTCCTGCGGGATGATGGCGGCGATGTAGCCGGAGCCGATCACCCCCAGCGCGATCCGCGGCACGATGTTGATGAAGTCCATCGAGCCTTCGCGAAGCGAGGCCTTGAAAACCGGTGGGCCGCGGCGAAAGGCGATCAGGCCGACGCCGAACACAGAGCCCCACAACAGGATGTCGATCAGAAGCGCGGCGCTCACGTCTCGTCGACCTTGATGGCCGGCTTCGGATAAAGCCGGACATAGACGAAGCGGCCGAGCGCGCCTGCGAGCACCGGCAACGGCAGCGAGATGACGATGCGCCACAACGTGAAGTCGGTCCCCATGATCGGGATTTCCCAGGCCACTGCTCGGCCATAGCCGATCAGGGTCCAGCTCACGACCATGGCGATGGTGGCACCGAAATCGGCGCCGACCGCGAGCAGCGCACTCGCCACGGGATAGGCGGTGAAGGGACCGCCGGGCAGGATCGCGCCGAAGGCGGTGCCGATCAGAAGGCCTTTCAGGCCGGATTTCGGCCCGAGCGCGCGCGAGACTTTCTCGTGCGGCAGGATCTCGGAGATGAACGCACCGAGCAGGCAGCCGGCCAGCACGCGCGGCAGGATGCCGCCGAACAGCGAGAGATCGTGGGTCAGGATTTCGAGAACACCGTCGGTGCCGTCACGCCGCCAGACCAGACCCGCGCTCACCGCCACCAGCGCTGCGATGATGATGGTCGACCAGCCGATCGGCTTGCGCACGCGACCCGGCCGCGGCTCGGAGTCCGCGTCCTCGGCGGGCGCCGGGTCTTTCGGGGAGGGTTCTGACAACGGGCGCGTTCGGCTCGAGGGTGATGCCCGTCCTGATTAAGGGCGCCGCAGATGCGATGCAAACAGTACGATGACGGGAGCGATGCGCACGTCGCGCAGGGCCATGCGGGCGAAGTGCGAATTCCGCACAGCAAAAAGGCGGCCGCACGAGCGACCGCCTTTCGCTATTCCGATGAGGCTTAACTCAGGCCTTGTCGAACAGGGACTCGACGTATTCCCAGTTCACGAGGTTCTCGACAAACGCCTTCAGATAGTCGGGACGGCGGTTGCGATAGTCGATGTAGTAGGAGTGCTCCCAGACGTCGCAGCCGAGGATCGGGGTGGCGCCGTGCACCAGCGGATTCTCGCCGTTCGGGGTCTTGGCAATCTCGAGCTTGCCGTTCTTGACCTGGAGCCAGCACCAACCGGAGCCGAACTGGCCGACGCCGGCCGCCTGGAAGTCCGTCTTGAACTTCTCGAACCCGCCGAGGTCCTCGTTGATCTTCTTCTCGATCTTGCCCGGCAGCTTGGTGCCGCCGCCATTGGGCTTCATCCAGCTCCAGAAATGGATGTGGTTGTAGTGCTGGCCGGCATTGTTGAACACCGCGGGGTTCTTGCCGAACGAGCCCTTGACGATCTCCTCAAGGGACTTGCCTTCCCATTCGGTGCCCTTGAGCGCGTTGTTGCCGTTGGTGACATAGGCCTGATGATGCTTGTCGTGGTGGAATTCGAGCGTTTCCTTCGACATGAATTGCCCGAGGGCGTCATAGGCGTAGGGGAGTGGGGGCAGCGTAAAGGTCATGGGTGTTGTCCGCGACTGATGGGGGAACGAGACTTAACGGTCACCCCTTATAGAAGGTTCCGTGGCCGTTAAATACCGCGAATTTTCCAAAAGGCATGGTACGGCGGCTTGGCCGGATTGCATAAAATCGCCGCAAGGATGTCGGGCGTTTCAACCGGGCCGTAAAATATCATTGCCTTTGAGATGCTTATGGCAGAACGAAACGCACCGGCGGCGCGGAGATGCGAAAGAGAGAGCGATGAGCATCGAGATCGACATTTTGAACGGCGACGCCTCTTGGCGAATGGCGCAGCCGCTGCATCAGGCGGTCTTCGGACCTGATATCGTCGCGAAGCAGCCTTGGGCTCACGTCAAATGGGCCAATGCCGACCTGCGCGTGCTGATCGAGACGCCCGAGGATGGTCTCGTCTGCCATGTCGGCATCTATTTCCGTACCGTCACCTGGAACGGGCAGAAGGTTCACATCGGCGGCATCGGCGGCGTCTGCACGCGGGAGGACCGGCGCGGCCGCGGCTATGCGACCATGGCGATCGACGCCGCGGTGCATACCATGCGCGCCAACGAGGCGGTCCGCTTCGCACTGCTGTTCTGTGAGCCGCACAATGTCGCGTTCTACGAGGCCCGCAGCTGGCTCCCCTTCAAGGGCGAGGTCTATTGCGAGCAGCCGGAGGGGCGGATCCGCTTCACCCACATGGCGCCCTATGTCTGCAACATCGTCAGCGCGCCGACGCTGGGCACTATCGACCTCTGCGGCCTGCCTTGGTGAGCCCTGCGTGAAGCGAGGCTGGCGCCGGCGCCGCACGCCCTGTAATATGTCGATCATCATCCAATATTCCGCGCGGTGACACATGACGATCGACGCCTCCCTGGACGCCGTGCCGCCGCCTGCCCCGGTCGCCTCCCCCATCGCCAGCTTGCTGACGGCACCGATCCTGCCGACACTGCTGCGGCTTGCGATCCCCAACATGATCGCGATGGTCGGCAGCACGCTGGTCGCGATTGCCGAGACCTCCTATATCGGCCGGCTCGGCACCATCCCGCTCGCAGCGATCGCGCTGGTGTTTCCGTTCGCCATGCTGACGCAGATGATGAGCGCGGGCGCGATGGGCGGCGGCGTCTCGTCTGCGATCAGCCGCGCGCTCGGCGCAGGTGATCGGACCCGTGCGGCGACGCTGGCGCTGCACGCCGCCATCATCGGCCTCTGCGGCGGGCTTTTCTTCACGGTGACCATGCTCGTCTTCGGCCGCTCGT
The DNA here is from genome assembly GCF_055807555.1 of Bradyrhizobium sp. Ken64. Classification (NCBI taxonomy): domain Bacteria; kingdom Pseudomonadati; phylum Pseudomonadota; class Alphaproteobacteria; order Hyphomicrobiales; family Nitrobacteraceae; genus Bradyrhizobium; species Bradyrhizobium sp. Ken64. The sequence goes on from NZ_JBVVPA010000001.1 coordinate 408,571, forward strand.
TCTTCATGCTGCTGGGCGGGCGCGAGCGTGTACTCGAGGAAGCCAGCGGCTATTCGCAAATGCTGTTCTCCGGCGCGGTCGCGATCTGGCTCGTCAACACGCTGGCCTCGGTGATCCGCGGCACCGGCGACATGCGTCTGCCCTCGATGGCGCTGATCGGGACGAGCGTGCTCCAGATCGCGCTCGGCGGCACGCTGGGGCTTGGCCTGTTCGGCGTGCCGCAATTCGGCATGCCCGGTGTCGCCGCCGGTCAGTTGATCGCGTTCACCTGCGCTGCGATCTTTTTCCTCTGGTATCTCGGGTCCGGCCGCAGCCGGCTGCCGCTGGATTTCCGCGCCTTCCATTTCGATCGCGCGTTGTTCTTCGACATCCTCAAGGTCGGCGCGGTCGCCTGCCTGTCGCCGCTCCAGACCGTGCTCACCATTTTGATCTTCACCAAGATCCTGGCGACCTTCGGCACCGAGATGCTGGCAGGTTATGGCATCGGCTCGCGACTGGAATTCTTGCTGATCCCGATCACCTTCGCCTTCGGCATCGCATCGGTGCCGATGGTCGGCATGGCGATGGGCGCCGGCCAGGTGAAGCGCGCGCGGCGCGTGGCCTGGACCGCGGCCGCGGCCTCGGGAATCACGGTCGGCCTGATCGGCCTCGTCATCGCGCTCGATCCGTCACTGTGGGTTTCGCTCTTCACCAGGGATCCCGGCGTCGCCGCCGCCGCGCACAGCTATTTCCACTGGGCAGGCCCGACCTTCGTGTTCTTCGGCATGGGCGTATCGCTGTATTTCTCCTCGCAGGGCGCGGCGCGGGTCGGCGGTCCCGTGCTCGCCTCCACCGCGCGGCTTCTGATCGTCGCGATCGGCGGCGGCACCCTCATGATGGCGCAGGCTCCAGCCTGGACCCTATTCGCCCTGGTCGGCGGCGCCATGATGGTGTTCGGGCTGTCGACCGCAGGTTCGGTCGCCTTGGTGCGCTGGGGCAAATGAGCGCAGGTCATTGCACGCAGGCAAATAAACGCAGGAATGTGATTCCATCCAGCGTTGCACTGTCCTGCTAGGCTGCTATGGAGGCGCTCCACTTCGGGGCTCTCTCCATGACTTCCAGATTCGCTGCTCTCATCGTCCTTCTGGCTGCGCTCCTCGGCGCGACTGCCGCCCATGCGCAGAGCGCCGACGGGACCTGGCTAACCCAGGCCGGCGATGCCCGCGTCAAGATCAGCAAATGCGGCAGCGGCATCTGCGGCAATGTCGTCTGGCTGCGTGAACCCCACGACACCGCGACCGGCCAGCCCGCCTCCGACAGCAAGAATCCCAATCCCGCCCTCGCCAGGCGCCCGATGATCGGCTTGCCATTGTTCAGCGGCATGCAGCCTTCAGGGCCGAACAAATGGTCGGGCCAGATCTACAATGCCGACGACGGCAGCACCTATGCGAGCAGCGTTACGGTGACGTCAGCGGATTCACTGCGGGTCGAAGGCTGCGTCGGCGCGCTCTGCGGCGGCGAGACCTGGACGCGGGCGGGGCGCTAGCGCTTCACGCCGTCATCGCCTTCAGCGCCGTCGCAGCCGAGGCGTAGCCGCCCCGCGCACCGTCGATGAAATGGACGTGGTCGCTGCGGAGCGCCGACGGGGTGAAGCAGGTCATCATCGCAGCGTCCTGCTGGTAGAGGCCGTAACGTACGATGCCGTCGCGCGCGGCAGTCGCGAGGCGATCGCTGAGGGCGCGTTCGAGCTCGGGCGTACAGTCGAGGATCATGCGCAGGCCGTCGTCATATTTTCGGAAATCGGAGTTCTCCACGACCTGCCGTGTATAGAGCTTCGGCACGAAGCCGCCGACCTTGAGATCGAAGCGCATGATCAGATAGACGAAAAGCGTGTAGGCCAGCACGCTGGCGCGGCGTGCGAACAACGGACCTCCGCGCTTGGTGCGCGCCTCATATTCCAGCCCCTGTGGCGGCCATGTCAGCGGCGGCCCTTGTGGCGGCACGGGCCGACCGGCATCCGGACTGCGCTCGACGAGATGGATGATGTCCTCGATCACGTTGCGGAATACCGAGGGATCGGCGCCCTGGGCCGGCATCACCAGCACGGACAGGATCAGGCCACGCGCCGCCGGAATCACCTCGAAGCGGCAGGACAGGCCGGAGAGATCGGGCTGCGTGCCCGCGGGCGCTTCGGGTATCGCAAACTCGCCGCGCTTCATCGCAGCGTCCGCCCAGGCGAGCCCGCCGCCCGAAAACATCGCGTAGGACAAATTGGCCGACGGACCGAAGCGCGCGACGCGCACGTCGAAGCCCTGCGCGCGAATGGCGCTCACCGGCACCAGCGCGACGCGCATCCGCAAGTCGAGATCTTCCCGGACCCAGGTCGCGGTCGCAGCCAAAGCCTCGCGGGCCAGTTCGAGATCATTGGGCGCGATCGCAAAACTCGCGCCGTCGCCGCCGAACACAAAGGGAAATTCGCGTCCCTCCAATGCGTTGGTCACGGCCGCGATCACGGCGGCACCGGCCATGTTCACAGCCTTGTAGAGCTGCGCCGCGATAGCCTTGGTCGAATCCACGATGTCGGCAACGCCGACGCTCCAGTCGTCGGGCAGCGGCGAATACAAAGCGGGGTCCATCAGGCTGGTGAAGCCGCGAAAGACCGGAATGCCGCTATAGAACGCTGATGTCATCGGATGATGCCGGATGGTTGGGACGCACGTCCAAAGAGACATACGTAGAAGAATCGGTTCGGGTACGCCAGGCGCGCGCCCTTGCAACCATTGGCCGAAATGGACCGGGACAACAAGATGAAGGCGCGCTGCAATGCCACAGAAGGTCATTGATCGGCATCAAACAGCTGCGCGCAAATGGCGTCTAGTCTCGATGATCTGACATGGTAGCGAGGGAACATCGACGTGTCCGACTCCGACAGGAAGGACCCCATCGCTCCGGTAAGCCGGCGCACTGGGCGTGATCCGATCAGCGCGGTGAAGATGCCGGAAAGCCTGACCGCCGCCGTCGATAGTTGGGCCGAAACCCATCACCTGTCGCGCTCGGATGCCATCCGTCAGCTGGTCGAGCTGGGCCTGAAGGTCGCGCCCCCGGCACTCCCGCCAGGGCACCCGCTCGCTTCGGATGCCACCAGGATCGAAAAGCTTGCGGTGCATGAACTCGAGGGACTGCTCGATCCTGCCCTGTCTGAAGACGAACGCGAGCGCCGGATCCGCCGCCTGACCGACGGCCCGCCGGAGTTCTCACACGAACGGATTGACCTGCCGAAGCACCGGACCTGAATGTCTAGTGCAGCTTCTCGTCCTGACGCTTGCGCAGCGCGGATGAGGGTACGTCGTGGCAACCGACCAGACGCACGAATTTCTGCGGATACATTTCGTGACCGTGGTCACCGGAATTTTGGTGAGACATCGGCTCGCAGTGAACGGGCTGGCAGTGAACGTCGCTTTGCTGTGCGCAAGATGGCTTTGCCGACGCCTTGTCCAGGCTCGAAGCGGTCATGGACTGCTCCCTATCGATTAGGGCAGATCGATTGACGTAAACCCAATCGATTGCGCGGCATCTTACGACCAAATCCGGATGATGTCATTGCGCCGGATCAATGCAATTGTGGCGACGGAGTTCCGGCTACGCCGTGTTGCCCGCGTCGACCGTAAACACGGTACCCGTCACATTGCGGCCGCCCTCTCCCAGCAAATATTCCACCATCCGCGCGACGTCGTCGGTCTCCGGCAGGCGGCGCAGCGCGCTGCGGCCGGCGATGCGCTTGCGGCTGTCGTCGGACAGGTTGTGCGTCAGCTCGGTGTCGATGAAACCGGGCGCGATCGCGTTCACGGTGATGCCCAGCTTGCCGACCTCGCGCGCGAGCGAACGGGTGAAGCCGGTAGCGGCGGCCTTGGTCGCACCGTAAACGGAGAGGCCGTTATAGCCGGTGGTCGCAATGATCGAGGAGATGTTGATGATGCGGCCGGCGCCGTCGGCCATCATCTGGCGCGCCACATATTTGGTGAGAATGATCGGCGACAGCACGTTGAGCTGTACCAGCGCCTCGATCTCGGAATTGTGCATGGTCGCCAGCAGGCCTTCGGTGCCGAGGCCGGCATTGTTGACGAGGCCGTAGATCGGGCCGAATTCATCGCGCACGAGTTTTGCGAAAGCGGGAATCGCATCGATCACGGCGAGGTCGCAGGCGCGGAAATGCAGGCGCCCCTCCGACCCGGCAATCGCCGCCTTGAGCTCGTCGCTCTCGCGCCGCGCCGCCGCGATCACGTTGTAGCCGCCATCAACAAGCCGCTGGCCGATCGCAAGGCCGATGCCGCGGCTACCACCCGTGACGAGAACATTATGCATCGGTGCGCGCCAGTTTGCCGGCCGGGGTGACGTCGAGCGCCTCGACGAAGCGGATCACCGCCGGCACCTTGTGGGACGCGAGCTGCGCGCGGCACTGATCCAGGATCTGGTCGCGGATCTCTTTCGCGCGCGCCGGATCGGTGCCGTCGGCGAGGATCACGTCGGCGACGACGATGCCGCCGGTGATCGGGCTCCTGCGTGACTTCGCCCGCGACATCCGCACGTCGGGATGACGGTTGATCACCGCCTCGATCTCTTCGGGGTGAACCTTCAGCCCACCGATATTGATGATGCCGCCGCGGCGGCCGACGAAATAGTAGCGGTCGCCACGCAATTCGACGATATCGCCGCTATCGACATACCCGTCTGCATCGGTGAGCGCAGCCGCGTCGCGGCCGATATAGGCGTGCGCCGTGCGCGTCGAGCGGATACGTAGCGAGCCGTCGACGACCTTCATTTCGACGCCGTTGCGGTTGCCGAGATAGTCCGCCGGAAAGCCTTCCAGCCCGTCATTGACGGCAAAGCCGACGCCGGCCTCGGTCGATGCATAGGCATGGCCGACGGAGGAATTCGGGAACGCCGCTTTCAGGCCGTCCAGCACCGCCTGGTCGGCGATCTCGCCGGAGAGGCGGACGTAACGCGGCGCGAATTGCGCGACCGAGCCGCTCATCAACAGCTTGCGCCAGTGCGAGGGCGTGCCGGAGATGTGGGATACGCCGCGCGCGTTCAGCCGCGTAACGTGATCGCCGAGCGCCTCATGCGGATCGGATAGCACCATCGAACCGCCGGAGAGGACGGCGCGGAGGAATATCTGCAGGCCGCCATAGCGGCGGATGTCGTAGAACGTCGCCCATACCGGCGCGGGTCCGCGCGCCGGGCCTTCGGCGACGATGGCGCCGGTGAGTGCTTCCAGTGTATGACCGACGATTTTCGGCACGCCCGACGTGCCCGAAGTCAGCATCAGCCATTCCGTGGCGCGTTCGGTCCTGGCCGGTGCGGTGGCCTGAAGCGGCAGTTGTGCGGTGACGACCAGCGGCACGCCAGTCTCTGCCCAGCAATCGGGCTCGTCGGTGATGACGGCATCGACCCCGGCATCCGCCATCAGCGTGTCGAGATGCGCGGGGTTGAGATCGGGCGGACACAGCAGCATGCGGCGGGCAACACCGTCGAGCTCGATCATGGCAAGGCCCGATCGGAGCTGGTCGGACACTTTCAGCAGCACCGCGCGCCCGGACAGCTCGCCCAGGCGGCCACCCAGGACCGTCTGCGACAGGATATCGGTCAGCGACACGACATGGTGCGCATCCGACAGAGCGCGGCCCGTCAGCTCCGCGCCGAGATGGTCGCGAAGCGCAAAGATCTCACGCGGGGACATTTTCGTAGGCCCGCACGAAATCGCCCACGGTGGCGGGGAACGCTGCGTCCTCGGAGATGGTGAAGGGGTCGACGCCGGTCTCGTCCTCGAGGCGCGCCACCAGGATGGCGAAGGCGAGCGAGTCGAAGCCCGTCTCGTGCAGGGACAGATCGTCCGAAAGCGCGGGAAGCACGACGTGCTGCTCCTTGGCGATCTGCTGGATCGCTTCAATGACCTTAGACCGTACCGACATGGCTGGCTCGCTTCTGTTGTCGTTCGTGTTGCGGCGGTTCTTGATGACCGCCTCCCTTGGCCGTTTGTTTACCCGACAGAAGTAAATGGCTTCTTGGACAATTCGGATAAAATTGGACCTATCTGGCGAATTTTCGCGCGGCTAGAGCCGGATCGTACCATCGTTGATTTGCGCATACGTCTCCGCGTCCAGCGCGACATAGGCGCCGGTGTTCGGGTCCAGCATGAACAGCGGATCGGAGACCGCGCCCGGATCAAATCCCTCGCGCACGAGCTCGCCCTTTTTCTGCTTGAAGGTCTCGGTCGCATCGAGCTCGCGCGAGATGCGTATGAAGACGGGGTGAGCATAGGCCGGCAGGCGCTGTGCGAAGTGGGCGGGCAGCGCCTCGACGGCAAAGCCCTCGTTCACCACGATCGCGCTCATGCCGGCGCGCCCATCGGTGCCGGGGATGCTGACGCCGTAGGTGGTGGCATCGATCACGCCGGTGAAATCGCGCACGGCGTCGTTGACCTCCGAGGTCGCGACGTTCTCGCCCTTCCAGCGAAAGGTGTCGCCGATGCGGTCGACGAAGTGGAAGAAGCCCTTCTCGTCGAGCCGCATCAGATCGCCGGTGCGAAACCAGGAATCGCCCCTGGCAAAGACATCGCGCAGGATCTTCTTCTCGGTCTCGCTCGCCTCGGTGTAGCCTTCGAAGCGACCGCCGCCCTCGTCCGCCGTGCCGATGCGGCCTATGGCTTCGCCGGCCTCGCCACGCGCGCAGGCGATACAAAATCCCTCTGCATTGCGCAGCGGCGCGCCGTTATCGGGGTCGAGCTTGACGAGACCGGCAGGGAAACGATGCGCGAGCAGCGGCGGAATGCGGCCGATCGCGCCGGGCTGGCCCTCGACGTTGAACAGCGAGAAATTGCCTTCCGTCGCCGCGTAGAATTCGAGGATGCGCGGAATGGCGAAACGCCCCTGAAAATCGTCCCAGATGTCGCCGCGCAGTCCGTTGCCACAGACGAGCCGCAGGCGATGCCGGTTCTCGTATTCCGAGGGCGGCGCCTTGAGAAGGTAGCGGCAGAGCTCGCCGATATACTGAAACAACGTGCAGTCGTGGCGCACGATGTCGGGCCAGAAATTCGAGGCTGAGAATTTTTCCGCGATCACCACCGAGCCGCCGGCAGCGAGCATGCTGCATGGCGCGACGATGCCGCCGACCGAGTGGAACAGCGGCAAGCAATCGTAGAGCCGATCCTGCGGCGTCGCGCTGGTGAGGCCGGCGAACCAAAAGCCCCAATTGAGGATGCGGCGGTGGCTGATGCTGGCGGCTTTCGGAAGGCCGGTCGTCCCGGACGTGTAGATCAGCAGGGCTCTGTCGTCGATGGTGACGTCACCACGCTCGTCCGGCGAAAGCGGCCCGTCATAGAGGGCGGCGAGCGCGACATCGATCGCGCGTTCGCTGCGGGCATCGCCATGGGTCCAGACCTTTGCTACCGCTTTCAGGTGCGGCGACGCGCCATCCAGCGCATCCTTGAGCTCGTGCGCGACAATGATGTGAGCGGGCTTTGCTACTCCGATGCAATGCGCGAGCGACTGGCCGACGAGCTTGGTGTTGATCAGCGCGACCACGCCGCCGACCCGGCTGATGCCGAGCCAGGCTGCGACATAGTCGATGCCGTTCGGCATGATCAGCGCAACAGTGCCGCCCTTGGCCACACCGGCCGAGCGCGCCCACCGCGCATAACGATTGATTCGTTTCGAAAGTCCCTCATAGTCGAGGCTCGCGTCATCGGTGGCCAGCGCAATGCGATCGGGCTGGCGCTGCGCCCAATCATCGACGACGTCGGCGAACAGCCGGCCCGGCAACGTCTCGATCCGTGCGGTGAGCTCGATCGCCTTCAGCCAGATTTTCGAAGCCGAAGGTGCGCGCGCAGCTTTCGGTTGCTCGATGACGCCGGTTGTCATGCCGTTCATTCTTTCGGAACGTGTCTGCTGGTTCCCGGCAGCTTAACTCGCACGCCCTGCCCAGGAGTTAAGAGACAAGGTAAACCGGGTTAGTGGGTGATTAACTCTAGTCATCCTTTACCAAACCGGTGGGATCGGCGTGCGCGGTGACCTCGACCGCGAACGCCATCAACGCCTCGTTCGACCCGGCGCTGCCGTATGATTTCGCCAAGGGCATCGCGCCGGTCGCCGGCCTCGCGCGAATTCCGCTGGTGCTGGTCGTCAACAACGACCTGCCGGTGACCAACGTCGCCGACTTCATCGCCTACGCCGAGGCCAATCCCGGCAAGATGTCGATCGCCTCTTCCGGCATCGGCACCTCGCTGCATCTCTCCGGTGAGCTGTTCAAGTCGCTGGCCGGCGTGCAGTTCACCCACGTGCCCTATCGCGGCTCGGCACTCGGATTGACCGACGTGATGAGCGGCCAGATCCATGGCATGTTCGACAACGTCACTTCATCCTTCGAGCTCGTGCGCGCCGGCAAGCTGCGCGCGCTCGGCGTCACCACGCGCGAGCGCTCGGAGATTCTGCCGGACGTGCCATCGATCGCGGACACGCTCACCGGCTACGAGACGAGTTCGTTCTACGGTGTCGGCGCTCCGCACGACACGCCGCGCGAGATCGTCGACCTGCTCAATCGCGAAATCGCCGCCGCGCTGTCCGATGCGGAGATCAAGTCCCGCATCGCCGGGCTCGGCGCGATCCCATTGCACGGCAACGCCAACGCGTTCGGCTGCATGCTGACCGCAGAAACCGAGCGCTGGCGGAAGGTGGTAGAGCTGTCTGGGATCAAGAAGGAATAGCGCGCGGCATCTGCCCGCAAGGTGGACCAAGGCACGGCCATGAGAACCGCACCGGCAGTCACCTACCGCTACTGTTGCACCCTCTTGTGACGCCGGCGGGGCGGCACCGGTTCGTTGAAGGCGTAATAGGGATTGAGATCGCAGGTCGCGGCAAGCCCCGATGCCGTGGCACGGCATTGCGGCAACGAAGTGAAGGTGCAGTCAAAGTAGTCACCGCCCCCACCCCCCAAACCGCCGCCGGTGTAGCGGTGCATGCATACGGGATAGGCCGGATCGTACCGCTGCGCGCCGGCATCCGCTGCGCCCAGCAGCGTGAAGATCGCAGTGAGGGTCAGGAACGGCAGGCGCATGGAGAAATCCTCAAATCGGTAACTGCGGCGAAGTCGATGCCGACGGCTTGATATGACACAACATCTCGGTGCACGCGACTGTTCCTAAGGACAGATGACGGCAAGTTGAGGTGCGGCTCGTGTGACGCACATAACCGCTCGGCGCTGTTCGCGAGATCGCGACAGATTTCGTTTCTGACAACCTCCTCCCCCACAAGGGGGAAGGAGCGCGATGTGAGATGATTCGCCGTTTACGGGCTGCTATCCACCGAGCCCCTGCAACACCAGCCGGTTCAGGCGCGCAGCAAAAGCGGCGGGGTCTTCCGGCAGCTCGCCGTCCAGGATCTGCGCCTGTTCGAGCAGCAGCAGGCTGAGATCGTCAACGGTCTTGGAGCCGGCCTGAGCCTTCGTGATCGCGGTCACCAGCGCATGGCGCAGGTTGATCTCGAGGATCGGCTTGGTGCGCATGCCACGGTTCTGCTGAGACAGGATGCGCTCGAGCTCGCGGCTTGGGCCCTGGCTGTCGGCGACGAGGCAGGACGCGGAGCTGGTAAGACGCGTCGAGGCCTTGACGTCGCTGACGCGCTCGCCCAGCGCGGCCTTGATCACCGCGATGGTGGCGGCCTCGTCGGCGGCCGGCTCGTCCTTTTTCGCCTCGTCGGTCTCGTCGACGCGCGGGATCAGGTCGAGATTGAGATCGCCCTGGCTCAGCGACTTCAGCGGCTTGCCGTCGAACTCCGAGGGCATCGAGGTCCAGAAGGCGTCGACGGGATCGGACAGCAGCAGAACTTCGATGCCGCGCGCAGTCGCCGCCTCGAGTCGGGGGTTCGACTTCAGCCGGTCGATGCTGTCGCCGACGAGATAATAGATCTCGGTCTGGTTCGGCTTGAAATCGGCGATGACGTCCTTGAGCGAGCGCTTCTCGCCCGAGGTCGTGGTGAAACGCGACAGCGCGAGCAGCTTTTCCCGGCGCTCGAAATCCTCGTAGATGCCTTCCTTCAGCACCGCGCCGAAGGCCTCCCAGATCTTCGCGAAGTTCTCCGGATCCTTCTCCGCAAGGCTTTCGAGCTCGGACAGCACGCGGGTCGCCCCGGCCTTGCGGATCTGCGCGAGCTGCGGATTGTTCTGAAGCATCTCGCGGGAGATGTTGAGCGGAAGATCCTCGCTGTCGACGACGCCGCGGATGAAGCGGAGGTAGCCCGGCAGCAGATCGGCATCGTCGGTGATGAACACGCGGCGGACATAGAGCTTGACTCGCCCCTTGCGGTTCGGCTCGAACAGGTCGAACGGCTTGGTCGAGGGCGCGAACAGCAGCACGGCGTAGGAGTAACGCCCCTCCGCGCGGTAATGCAGCGTCATCGCGGGATCGTCGAAGGCGGAGGCGATCTGGTGATAGGCCTTCTTGTAGTCTTCCGGCGTGAGCTCGGATTTCGAGCGCTGCCACAGCGCGCTCGCAGAATTGATCTGACGCGGTTCACCCTCTTCCGGCACGAGCTCGATGGGGAAGAGGATGTTGTCGGAATAAGCGCCGACGATGCGCTCGATCTCGTAAGCTTCGAGATATTTCTTCGCATCATCCTTGAGGTGCAGGACGATTTCGGTGCCGCGCTGCACGCGGCCCGCATCCTCCTCGCTGGCACGCGCGATCTCGAAGCCCGAGCCACCCGAGGACGTCCAGGTCCAGACGTCGCTCTCGCCGGCGCGGCGGCTGACCACGACGATCTTGTCGGCGACCATGAAGGCGGAATAGAAGCCGACGCCGAATTGGCCGATCAGGCCGAGACCATCCTTGGCTTCCTTGAGCTTCGACACGAAGGCCTTGGTGCCGGAGCGAGCGATGGTGCCGAGGTGGTCGATCAGCTCCTGCCGCTCCATGCCGATGCCATTGTCGGAGATCGCAACCGTTCCGGCCGTCTTGTTCGGAATGATCCGGATCTTGAGCGCGTCGCCGTCGCCCAGCAGCGCGGGAGTAGCGATGGCCTCATAGCGCAGCTTGTCGCAGGCGTCCGATGCGTTGGAGACGAGCTCGCGCAGGAAGATATCGGTCTCGGAATAGACGGAGTGCACCATCAGGTGCAGAAGCTCGGAAACCTCGGCCTGGAAGGGCTGCGTATGCACAGCCGCGTCTGACGTCGTCATGCGTTTACCCGGTCAATCGAAAGGGGAAGAAACCCGGGATATAACGCGAGGAGGCAGGGGATCAAGTGGACGCAAGCAATCGCCCTCCCGGCGGAGGGCGAGTTTGTCCGTGGCAAATGCCGATCAGGTCACGCAGCGGCCGGGCTGGAGCAGTTTTGCGACCTCGGTCAGGGAGCTGACCATCGGCTCGCAGGCGATCGTCGGCTTTTTGCGGCTCTGCTTCCGGTCCGGGAGCAGCACCGGCGGCTTGGCGTTACCGGTCTCAATCACCGCGGGGACCCGCAGCAGCACCGACGTGTCGGCCAGATCGTTCAGCCGCACCGACACGGTACGGGTCGGAACCTCAGCCTGCTTGATGTCGGCCAGCCGGTCGGTTTTGCTGGAGCGATTGACGTTATGGCCCGGCTTGTCCGCGACCGCCTGCCAGCGGTCGGCCAGATCATGGCCGGAGGCCAGCTGCACGGCGCCGACCTGGACGGCGCCAAGCGTCGCGGCGATCGCGACGGCGCCTAAAAATACCTTTTGAAACTGTGACATGGCTGTCGGTCCCTCGCCCCATGGCGATCGCGGGAACAACGCGAGCAGAGGACCCAGAGTTCTCAGTCGCTAAGATCACTTAACCGTGTGCGAAAAGGGCACGGTCCCCGCGAAAAAAATTCGCAACCGCCTGGAACGACTTTTGCGGACGGGAGTCGTCTCAACAGCCGGCTATTCCCCCCTGCCCCATAAGCCGGCGACGTAGGGCGCGACTGTGGTGATGCCAGTCGCGCCTTACTTTTGTCTCGAGTTCAGTTCGCTTTCCCCGCGAGCCACTCCCGCCCCTCCCCGTAGAGCTTCTCGACCTCGGGCCCGGTGAGGCCCGGCATGTCGCGCTTGACCTTGTAGCCGATCAGCTCCTGCATGTAGGCGAGGTGGCGGTAGCCTTCGGGCAGCGCGGCAAGGGCTTTCTGGTCGAGCAGAAGTGTCGCGGCGGGATCGACCGGGTCGATCCGGTCCTTCTCGTAGATCGGCTGGCGGCGGACGAGGCCCCATTTTCCCTGCCGCTTCTCCAGGAAATCGTAGAAGCGCCCGGTGCAGACGACGTCGCAGGGCACGTCGTGCACAGGCGCGCGCTGCGAGATGGTCATCTTGGTCTGCGCGATGGCGCGGGTCCCCTCGAGGTCGATACTGGTGCCGCCGAGGAAATGCAGGATGCGCACGCTCTTGGCGAACCCCTCCTGGCTGACCCGCATGAAATCCCGCGCCGGCCCCTGAAACCAGGTGGCAGACATCCAGCCCTCTTCGTGCCAGACGGTGGCAAAGCGCTCCCAGTCGCCGGCATCCCGCCACACCGCCCAGTTCTCGACGAGGTCGCGGATAGCGAGGCGGTCGAGGAGTTGCTGGTCCATGAATGCGTCTCCGATGGCACCGCGGCTGCAACGCAGCCGCTGCACGAGGTATGAGCGGCGAATTCGATGGCCGTCAAGCGCGGCAACCGGATCAACGAAAATCCGGCGCACCTTGCGGCACGCCGGATCGGATTTCGTCAAATGCCGGGCGCAGGCGCTTCCCTTACGCCGCCGGCACCTTCGGTGCGCGGTTGCGGGAGTTGCGTTGGAAGAACAGCGCCTGGCTCGCCACCGCCGACACCATCGCCGGCTGGAACGGCTTCGAGATCAGGAAGGCCGGCTCGGGGCGCTCGCCGGTGAGGAAGCGTTCCGGGTACGCGGTGATGAACACCACCGGCACCTCAAAGGTGCGGAGCAACTCGTTGACGGCGTCGAGGCCCGACGAGCCATCGGCGAGCTGGATGTCGGCGAGGATCAGGCCGGGCCGCTTGTTCTTGGCCAAGGCGACCGCATCGGCGTGGGTGCGGGCGACGCCGACGACATTGTGGCCGAGGTTCTTCACCAGGCTCTCGAGATCCATGGCGATGAAGGTCTCATCTTCGATGATCAGCACGTCGGTGGCGATCTCGGCGGCCATCTCACGCCCTGCGGCATCCGCGAGCCGGCGCGTCTCGCCGACGTCGGTGCCGAGAATGTAGCCGACCTCTTCCTCCGAAAAGCCCTCGAGCGAGAGCAGCAGGAAGGCTTGCCGCGGCAACGGCGTGATGTTGGACAGCCGTCGCTCCGGCGGCATCGGCAGGTTCGTCACCTCCGAATCGTCGTTGACGGAAACGGAATTCCAGATCTGGGTGAACAGCCGGAACAGGCCGGCGCGCGGCCCGTGGCTCTCGTCGAGCACCGACGGATCTCCCAGCATGGCCTCCAACATGGCTGCGACATAGGCGTCACCGGAGGACTGGCTGCCCGTCAGGGCGCGTGCGTACCGGCGCAATAACGGCAAGTGTTCAGCAACAAGCTGTGAACGGGACATCCCCACTCCATATCATTTTCGGGCCGACCTTGACGTGCAGGCGTTAGGCGGGGGGCCCGGGTTCCCCTGCTGGGCTGATTACGCCTCAGCCTGAGAAAAGTTCCGCATCGGGGCGGAACTTTTTCTCGCAGCTCGCATTGAGCCTATCCAGGGAACGGCTCCCGGTTGAGAGAACTTCTCGATTTTACAGTTACTTAACTCGGGGAAACGTGGAACAGGTCATGAAAGATCTCAAGTCTCAAGCCAGCAAAAGCACGACCCCCGGCAAGGGAGGGCTCACTCCGGAGATCCAGTCCCGGATCGGGCACCAGCTGCGCGCCATGTACGACGACGTGGTGCGGCAGGGGGTTCCGGACCGGTTCGCGGAACTGATCAAGAAACTTGATGCGCCGGGAGCGGTACCCCAAGTGGAAAATGGTGGCGGCTCTAACGACAACAATGGGAGGGATTAATGCCTCTCACGGACTCCCTGCGTAACGACATCCTGGCGGCCGTGCCCAGTCTGCGCGCGTTCGCCATCTCGCTCAGCGGCAATGCCGATCGCGCCGACGATCTGGTCCAGGAGACGCTGTTGCGCGCGCTCGCCAACATCGACTCGTTCCAGCCCGGCTCCAATCTGCCGGCGTGGCTGTTCACGATCCTGCGCAACCTGTTCCGATCTGATTATCGCAAGCGGCGGCGGGAAGTCGAGGATGCCGAAGGCAACTATGCCAAGACGCTGAAGACGCAGCCCTCGCAGAACGCCCATCTCGAGTTCGAGGAATTCCGCACGGCGCTCGACAAGCTTCCGCAGGACCAGCGTGAAGCGCTGATCCTCGTCGGCGCCTCCGGCTTCTCCTATGAGGATGCGGCTTCGATCTGCGGCTGCGCAGTCGGCACGATCAAGAGCCGCGTCAACCGCGCGCGCTCCAAGCTCGCGGCGCTGCTCTATGTCGACGGCGCGGAGGATTTCGGGCCCGACGAGACCATTCGCGCCGTGATCGGCGGCAGCGGCGGCTGAAGCCGGCGTCAATCGGACTGAGACCGCGATGAAGGCGGCCGCTTCCGCGGCCGTCTTCGCACGTCTGACGTAATCACGTCCGAAACGTGATGCGGCGGAGCCTGTGCTGCATCGATTACTCGTCCACGAAGGTCACGGTCTCGGCCACGCTCGCACGCGAAGTGCGGTAGCTGTTGACCTTGTGGGCGTTGTCGGCATAGCCGAACGAGATGCCGCACACGATGCGGCGGTCAGCAGGCAGGTTGAAATGGCGGCGGATCAGGCCGGAGTGGCGCGCGAGCGCCGCCTGCGGAATCGTGCCGAGCCCGAGCGCCTGCGCGGCCAGCATGAAATTCGAGACATAGGCGCCGCAATCGATCGCACCGTAGATGCCGAGCGGCTCGTCGGTGTGGATGATGGCCACATGCGGCGCACCGAAGAAATTGTAGTTCTCCAGCGCCTGCTTGGCATAGGCCGACTTGTCTCCGCGCACGATGCCGAGCGTGTTGTAGAGCTGAAAACCGCTCTCGCGGCGGCGTTCGAGGTACGCGCCGAGATATTCGCGCGGCGGCGGGAAATCATAGTCGTCCCCGAGACCGCCCGAAGCCTCCTTATAGATCAGCTTGCGGAAGCGCTCCTTGGCCTCGCCGCTGGCGATGACGACTTGCCAGGGCTGGCTGTTGCACCAGGACGCCGTGCGTTGCGCGGTGGTCAGCAAATGTTCGATCGTCGCGCGATCGACCTCCTTGGCCAAGAAGGCACGGACCGAGTAGCGCTCGTTGAGCAGCTCTTCGAGCACGCCGATGCGGTGGTTCTGATTGACTGCAGCGTCCATTGCTTAAGCTCGCTTTCGTGCCCCGGACGCGACGCAGCACGAAGTGATGCGGCGCTGAGGCGGGGCCCATTGTGGCCTGTCTATTATGGCTCCTGGGTCCCGGCTCGCGCTTCGCGCGTCCGGGACACGAGATATCATCGTCCCTTGGTCGGGATCTTGTTATACGGCACGTCCTTGTCCACGCGGATGTCGCCCGGCAATCCCAGCACGCGCTCGGCGATGATGTTGCGCAAGATCTCGTCGGTGCCGCCTGCGATGCGCATCGAAGGCGAGGACAGCAGCATCTGCTGGAACTGGCCCTGCACGGTCTGCTCGTCCGTGCCGGTGAGAACGCCGGCCGCGCCCTGGAGGTCCATGGCGTAGGTTGCGATGTCCTGCAGCATCATGCCGGAGACGAGCTTGCCAATCGAATTCTCCGGCCCCGGCCGCTCGCCCTTGGACAGGGCCGAGATCGCGCGGTAGCTGGTGTATTTCAGCCCGCTCGACTTCACCGCCCAGCTCGCGAGTTTTGAGCGCACGGCGGGATCGTCGATCGCGAGGCCATCCTCCAGCATCAGATTGGAGCAGAACTCGAACATCTCGGGGACGCCGGTCGCAAGCCGCGAGCCGATCGACATCCGCTCGTTCATCAACGTGGTCAGCGACACGCTCCAGCCCTCGCCGATGGCGCCGAGGCGCTGGCTGTCCGGAATGACGACGTCGGTGAAATAGACCTCGTTGAACTCCTGCATGCCGTTGGCCTGCTTGATCGGGCGCACCTCGACGCCGGGGCTCTTCATGTCCAGGAAGAACATGGTGAGGCCCTTGTGCTTGGGCACATTGGGATCGGTGCGCGCGATCAAAAGTCCGTAGTCGGAATAGTGCGCACCGGAGGTCCAGATCTTCTGACCGTTGACGACCCAATTGTCGCCCTTCTTCTCCGCGCGTGTGCGCAAGCCCGCGACGTCGGAGCCCGCCGACGGCTCAGAGAACAGCTGGCACCAGATCTCCTCGCCGGCGGCCAGCTTCGGCAAATGGCGCCGCTTGGCGTCCTCGCTGCCGAAAGCCATCACGGTTGGGCCGCACATGCCCTCGCCGATCTGGAACGGCTGCGTCAGCTTGCCATAGACGCCTTCCTCCTGCTGCCAGATCACACGCTCGATCGGCGTCGCACCTCGGCCGCCATATTCCTTGGGCCAATGCAGGCAGGCCCAATTGCCTTCGGCCTTCTTCTTCTGCCAGGCCTTGCCGACATCGACGATGTCGTGGTTGGCCAAGCGGATGCGACCGAGCGAGGATTTTGACAGCTCAGCTAAAAATTCCTTCGGCGCGTTGGCCTCGACCCATTTGCGCGCGGTCTCGCGGAATGCGGCTTCCTGCGGGGTGTCGTCGAAATTCATGGCGAACCTCTTCGTTCTTGCTCTGTCTTAGTCCCTCATGGTGAGGAGGCGCGCAGCGCCGTCTCGAACCACGAGGCCCCAATCGGGCCTGCATCCTTCGAGACGCCGCGTTCCGCGGCTCCTCAGGATGAGGATCATCAGCCTCTTCCCTTCGTCGGGATCTTGTTGAACGGCACGTCCTTGTCGACCCGGATGTCGCCGGGCAGGCCCAACACTCGCTCGGCAATGATGTTGCGCATGATCTCGTCGGTGCCGCCTTCGACGCGGGTACCCGGCGCGCGCAGCAGCATCGCCTGGAAACGGCCGGCGAGTTCGGCATCCTCGCCGCTGACCACTCCGCTCGCACCCTGCAAGTCCAGGGCGTACGTCGCGACATCCTGGATCATCGATCCCGCCACCAGCTTGCCGATGGAGTTTTCCGGTCCCGGCCGCTCGCCCTTCGACAGCGCGGAGATCGCGCGCATGCTGGTGTATTTCAGCCCGCTCGCCTTCGCGGCCCAGTTCGCCAGCTTCGCGCGCACCGCGCGATCCTCGATTGCCGGGCCGTCGTCCAGCATCAGGCTCGAGCAATATTCGAACAGCTCGGGGAAGCCGGTCGAGACGGCCGCGCCGATCGCGCTGCGCTCGTTCATCAGCGTGGTCAGCGAGACGTTCCAGCCATCACCGACCTCGCCGAGGCGTTGATGATCGGGAATGCGAACGTTGGTGAAATAGACCTCGTTAAAGTCGGAAGCGCCGCTCGCCTGCTTGATCGGCCGCACCTCGACGCCGGGGCTCTTCATGTCCAGGAAGAACATGGTAAGGCCCTTGTGCTTGGGCACGGTCGGATCGGTGCGGGTGAGCAAAATGCCGTGGTCGGAATAGTGCGCGCCCGACGTCCAGATTTTCTGGCCGTTGATCACCCATTCGTCGCCGTCCTTCTCGGCGCGCGTGCGCAGGCCCGCAACGTCGGAGCCGCCGGCCGGTTCGGAGAACAGCTGGCACCAGACCTTTTCGCCGGAGGCGAGTGGTGGCAGATAGGCACGCTTATGCTCCTCGCGCGCGAACGCCATCATGGTCGGCCCGCACATGCCGTGGCCGATGATGAACATGCGGGATAGCTGGCCGAATGGCCCCTCTTCCTGCTGCCAGATCACACGTTCGATCGGCGACGAGCCGCGGCCACCATACTCCTTCGGCCAATGCAGGCAGGCCCAGCCGGCATCGGCTTTCTTCTTTTGCCAGGCCTTTGCCACTTCCAGAATGTTGGCGTTCTTCAATTGCGTGCGGCCGAGCGAGGACTTTCGAAGCTCTTCCTCGTACTGCTTCGGTGCATTCGCACCGATCCAGGCGCGGGCGATGGCGCGGAATTCGGCTTCCTGCGGGGTGTCGTCGAAGTTCATGGTGTCTCTCTTCTTCCGTCATTCCGGGGCGATGCGAAGCATCGAACCCGGAATCCAGAGGTTATCGACTCATTTCGAGATTCCGGGTTCGCCGCGTTGCGGCGCCCCGGAATGACGATAACGTCACGCCGCGTTCTTCTTGCGCATACGGTCGATCAACTGGTCTTCCCAATAGGAGAGGCTGCCGAGCCCGAGCGCCATGGCGTTGGCGCGGCGGTAGTACATGTGGCAGTCGAACTCCCAGGTGAAACCCATGCCGCCGTGAACCTGGATGTTGTTCTTGGCGCAGTGCTGGAACGCCTGCGTCGCGCTGATGCGGGCCGCGGCGGCGGCTTCCGGCAGCTCCGCGGCGTTGGTCGAGAGCGCCCAGGCGCCGTAATAGCTGTTGGAACGTGCCAGCGTCGCCGACACGTACATGTCCGCCAGCATGTGCTTGACGGCCTGGAACGAGCCGATCTGTCGGCCGAAGGCAATGCGGTCGAGCGCGTAGTCGCGGCCCATCTCCAGGGCGCGGTCGGAGCCGCCGACCTGCTCGAACGCGCAGAGTACCGCGGCGCGGTCCAGCAGTTGAGTCAAGATGCTCCAGCCTTCGCCGGCCGCGCCCAGCGGCTCGGCCTTGCAATCCCTGAAAGTGATCTCGGCCTGCCCGCGGGTCGGATCGAGATTGGTCAGGCTCTTCACCTCGACGCCGCCGTCCTTGAGATCGACAATGAACAAGGAGATGTCGCCGTCGCGTCCGCTCGATCCCGTGCGTGCCGCGACCACCGCGAAGTCGGCGATCGCGCCATCGGCGACCGGCTTCTTGACCCCGTTGAGCACGCCATTCGCAGCCGTCAGCTTGACGTTCTTCGGTGACGGATTGCCCTTGCCCTCGAACAGCGCCAGCGTACCGATCGCCTCGCCCGAGGCAATCGCCGGCAGCCATTTCTTCTTCTGCGCCTCACTGCCGGCGATCAGCAGCGCCTCGGCAGCGACATAGACGGTGGAGGAAAACGGCACCGGCGCGTTCGCCCGGCCCATTTCTTCGGCGATCACGCAAAGTTCGAGATGACCGGCGCCGGCTCCGCCAAAATCCTCGGGAATGGCGACGCCGAGAAAACCCATCTCGGCGAGGCCTTTCCACAGCTCCTTGTCGTACGGCGCCTTGCCATCGAGAACTGCGCGCACCGCCTTGGGTGGGCACTTCTCGGTGAGGAATTTGCGCGCCTGGTCGCGGAGCTGCTTCTGGTCGTCGGAGAAATCGAAGTTCATGGCGCGTATCCGTGTTGATGATGTCGATTACTTCAGAATGATGACGTCCTGGTCGGGCTTGTCCGCATAAAGCCGCTCCACCAACGCGGCACGGCGCTCCAGGCCGGCGCGCTGGTTGATGTAACCCTTGTCGGTGAGCTCGTTGCCGTCGATCGAGGGCGGTTCGGCCATCAGCATGGCACGCGCGATGATGCGGCTGCTGGCGCCTTCGCACTCCTTGTTGTGAGCCTCCAGCCCGCGCCTGAAGCAAGCGATCACCTCGGGATGCTTCACGGCGTCCTCAAAGCTGAGGTCGGGCTTGCCGACGAGCTGGCGGCAGGCATGCAGGTTCGGCCAGGCCAGCAGGCCGATGAGGGCGCGATCCTGCCCCGCGACCAGCGCATCATGCACGACGGGCGTCGCGGCGGCGATCGCATCGGTGCGTAGCGAGCCGACATGGACGAAGGTGCCGGTGGTCAGCTTGAAATCCTCGACCACGCGCCCGGCAAAGATGATGCCCTTCACCGGATCGGTGTCGTCGACGAAGATGCCGGCGTCACCGATGCAATAAAAACCTTCCACGTCGAACATCTTCTTTGTCAGGTCGGGCTGGCCGAAATAGCCCGGGGTGACGTTGACGCCGCGCAGACGCAGCTCGTATTTCGAGCCGCACGGCACCATCTTCAGTTCGACCCCGGGGAACGGCAGGCCGATCAGGCCGACGCGCTCGGTGTCCCAATAGGTGCCGGTCGAGGTCGGCGCTGTCTCGGTCGAGCCCCAGCCGGTGTAGAACACGATGCGCTCGCCGGTGGTCTTCACGGCGAGGGCCTGCATGCGGTCGTAGAGATCATCCGGCAGCCGCGCGCCGCCATAGGCCATGATCGAGAGGTTCTTGAAGAAGGATCGGCACAGCGCGTCGTCCTTCTCCATGGCGGCGGCGAGCGCGGCATAGCCGGCGGGGACGTTGGCGTAATAGGTCGGCGAGATCTCGCGCAGATTCCGGAGAGTTTCCTCGAATTGGCCCGGCATCGGCCGGCCGTCATCGATATAGAGCGTGCCGCCGTCGACCAGAATCGGGTGGAACGCCGCGTTGCCGCCCATGGTGTGGTTCCAGGGCATCCAGTCCAGCATGGTCGAGATCGGACCGCTGGGATCGCGCGGCCGCACCTGCATCATCATCGCCGCATTAGCGCACATCATCGCTTGCGTGTTGATGACGGCCTTGGGCAAGCCGGTCGAGCCTGACGTGAACAGCAGTTTGCCGACGGTCTCAGGCGTGATCTTCGCGATCGACGCTTCGACATCGGCAGTCACGGCTGTCGCCGCGAGCTCGGCGAAGCTGACGCTCTCAATGCCCTCGCAGGGCCGCAGGACATGAACGACGGTGACGCCGGTGAGATCGAGCGCTTTGAGTGCCTTCTCGAAGGTCGGGCCGTCCTGCACCATCACCACGCCGGGTTTGATCAGGTCGAACAAATATTTCAGCTTGACGTGATCATGGCTCATCAAGGAGTAGGCCGGCGAGACCGGCGCGGCAGGGACGCGCGCCTGCATCGCGGCCTGGGTCATCAGCGCGTGCTCGATCGAATTGCCGGAGAGGATCGCGACCGGGCGGCCATCGAGCGCAAGATTGAGCAGGCCTTGCGTCAGCGCATCCACGGTGCGCTTGGCCACCCCATAGGACACCTTACGCCATTCGCGGTTAGGGCCGCCGCGCTGGGCAAGCCAGATCCGCTCGGGCGCTTCCTTCGCCCATTTCGCCAGTGAAGCCGGGATATGCTTCTCGTAGGTCTGCAGCGGGATGCGCGACTTCAGCACCACCGTGCCGTCGTCGCGGCGCTCGACATCGATGTCGCGCGCCAGCCACTCGACCTTGCGAAAGGCGGGCTTCGTCATCACCGCCGCCGCGCTTCCACTCATTGTGCGTCTCCCGGAATTTCTTGTCCTTTGCGGATCTTCATTGTCAGCGCCTGATATAGACAGGCTTTCGCTTCTCAAGGAAGGCCCTGATGCCTTCCGAAAATTCCTCGGAGCGGCTGCACAGGACCTGGTTGCGATCCTCCATCGCGATCACGGCTTCCAGCGATCCGGCATCGACGCTCATGTTGAGACATTCCTTGGACAGGCGCAGACCCACGGGCGAGGCCGTGATCATCGCGTCGACATAGGGTTCGGCGGCGTCATCGAGCTTGTCCTCGTCAACGACCTCGGAGACCAGCCCGACCGCGAGCGCCCGCTCGGCGCCGATGAAGCGTCCTGTGAGGATCAGCTCCGAGGCGATGGAGACACCGACCAGGCGTGGCAGGAAATAGCTGGTGCCGATGTCGCAGCCGCCAAGGCCGAGCTTGATGAAGGCGCAGTTCATCCGCGCCGATCGCGTCGCGACGCGGATATCGGAGGCGAGCGCCAGCGCAAAGCCGCCGCCGGCCGCCGCGCCCTGTACCAGTGCGAGGATCGGCTGCGGACATCGGCGCATCAGCATCACGATGTCGGCGATGCGCCGCTGCGAATCCAGCGACTCGGTGACACCAGGCGGCTCCTGCTGCCCGGCACGACGTTGCATCGCCGCCTTGAGATCGAGACCCGCGCAAAAATTCTTGCCGGCGCCCTTCAGCACCACGACGCGCGTATCGCGGTTGCGCTGGAGGCCCTGGAAGTAGACGTTGAGCGCGTCGATCAGCGCGGGATCAAGCGCGTTGAGGTGTTCGGGACGATTGAGCGTCACGGTGTCGACGCCGTCGTTGTGCTCGATCAGCAGCGGTTGGGACATGAGGCGCCTCGTGCTTGCCGCCATTGGCGGTGCCGATTGCTGCGCCCTCTCCCCTTGTGGGAGAGGGCATGTACGCTGTGAGCCCGGAAGTCGCTTGGGTGAGGGGTCTGTCTCCGGGTGAGATCGTGGAGAGAACCCCTCATCCGTTGCGCTACGCGCGCCACCTTCTCCCACAAGGGGAGAAGGGAGGAAGAGCTACCGCGGCGCCATGCGGATCGCGCCGTCGAGGCGGATGGTTTCGCCGTTGAGCATCGGGTTCTCGACGATATGCACGGCCAGCGAGCCGTATTCATTGGCATCGCCAAGGCGCGCGGGATGCGGCACCTGGGCCCCTAAGCTCTTGCGGGCCTCTTCGTTCAGACCCATCAGCAGCGGCGTCAGGAACAGGCCGGGCGCGATCGTGTTGACGCGGATCTTCTGGCTCGCGAGGTCGCGCGCGGCCGGCAGCGTGAGACCGACGACGCCGCCCTTCGACGCTGCATAAGCGATCTGGCCGATCTGGCCTTCGTAAGCCGCGACCGACGCCGTGTTGACGATGACGCCGCGTTCTTCACCGACCGGCTCGATCGTGACGAGACGCTCGGCGAAAAGCCGCAGGCAGTTGAAGGTGCCGATCAAATTGACGTTGATGATGCGCGCGAACTTTTCCAGCGGGTAGACGCCGTCGCGGCCGACGATGCGCTGCGAGCCGCCGATGCCGGCGCAGTTCATCAGCACGCGCGCGACGCCGTGCGCGGCTTCCGCCTTGGCGATCGCCGCCTTGATCTGCTCCTCGCTGGTGACATCGGCGTGAAGCGCGATGCCCTTCACTTCGGCGGCAACCTTCTCGGCGTTTTCCTTGCTCTGGTCGATCACGCCGATCTTGGCGCCCTTGGCGGCCATGGCGCGGGCGGTCGCGGCACCAAGGCCCGAACCACCGCCGGTGATGAGAACGGCAACGTCTTTCAACTGCATCGTAAGCTACCTTTCCTTGGACGTTTCTTCTCTAGACTTCTGCGTTCTGGCCGGTCATCCGGCCGCGGCAGCTTCCTCGATATTCGTGAGAATGCCGCCGCAGATCAGCGTTTCCATGTGCTTGATGTATTGTCGGCAGACGTCGTCGGTGACCGGGCCGACGCCCGTCGCGCGCGACATCGCGTGCCGGCCGAAGAACAAGTGATCGCAGGCGCCGATCAGGCTGGTGTAGAACAGCACCGGATCGGTGGCGCGGAATTCGCCCTGACTGACGCCTTCGGCGAGCAGGCGGCGGTGGAAATCCAGCAGCGGCGCGACGAAGAATTTCGAGACTTCGTCCGCGGAGCCCGCGACGCTCTCGTGCAGCAGATAGTGGATCAGCCGGTTCATATAGGGAAACCGGTGATAGGCGCGGATGATGCCGCCGATATGCAGCTTCAGCTTCGCGGTCGGCGTGATCGGCTGCGCCAGCAGATATTCGAGATTGGACAATTCCGTCCCCGCGTCGCGCTCGAGCAGCGCCAACAGCAGGCCGTCCTTGTTGCCGAAGTGATATTTGACCAGCGCGGCATTGGCGCCGGACTTCTGGGCGATGTCGCTCAGCGAAATCTCGATCGAGGAGCGTTCGATCATCAGCTCGCTCGCGGCCACGAGCAATTTCTCTGCCGTGGAATTCTTTCCGCTGGGGAGCCTGTTCGGTACGCTGGTCGTCACGGAGATCCCTGATTTTGGCGCGAGAGCGGCCGCAGATAAGCCCAAGCAGCGCCTCCCCACAAGAGTTAATTGATCGATTGACTAAACAACCGGTCACCCCTTAAATCCACCCCAACAACCAACCATTCAGAATAATCCAGGGAGAAACCGACATGGCCGAGGCTTATATCGTCGCCGCTGCGCGTACCGCCGGTGGGCGCAAGGGGGGCCGCCTCGCCGGATGGCATCCGGCCGATCTCGCCGCGAAGGTGCTGGACGAGCTGGTCGACCGCACCAAGGTCGATCCCGCTTTGGTCGAGGATGTGATCATGGGCTGCGTCATGCAGGTCGGCGAGCAGTCCAACAATGTCGCGCGCAATGCGATCATGGCCTCGAAGCTGCCGGAAAGCGTGCCGGGCACTTCGGTCGACCGCCAATGCGGCTCCTCGCAGCAGGCGCTGCACTTCGCAGCCCAAGCCGTGATGTCCGGCGCGATGGACGTGGTGATCGCCGCCGGCGTGGAATCGATGACGCGCGTGCCGATGGGCCTGTCGTCGCAGCTTCCGGCCAAGAACGGCTTTGGCAATAACAAGAGCCCGGGTATCGAGCACCGTTATCCGAACATCGTGTTCAGCCAGTTCACAGGCGCTGAGATGATGGCCGAGAAATACGGCCTCTCCAAGGACGAGCTCGACGAGTACTCCTATAACAGCCATCAGCGCGCGATCGCGGCAACGCAGGCCGGCCACTTCAAAAAGGAGATCGTGCCGCTCGAGATCACCCGCGCCGACGGCTCCAAGGACACCCACCATATCGACGAGGGCATCCGCTTCGACGCCACGCTCGACGGCATCAAGGGCGTCAAGCTGATCGTCGAAAACGGCAAGCTCTCCGCGGCCAGCGCCAGCCAGATCTGCGATGGCGCCTCCGGCGTGATGGTGGTGAACGATCGTGGCCTGAAGCAGCTTGGCGTCAAGCCGCTGGCGCGCGTCCACCACATGACCATGATGGGCGGCGATCCCGTGATCATGCTCGACGCACCGCTGCACGCCACCAAGCGCGCGCTGGAAAAGGCGGGCATGGCGATCGACGACATCGACCTGTTCGAGGTCAACGAGGCCTTTGCCTCGGTGCCGACCGCCTGGCTCAAGACCACCGGCGCCGATCCCGAGCGTCTCAACGTCAATGGCGGCGCCATCGCGCTCGGCCATCCGCTCGGCGGCTCCGGCACCAAGCTGATGACGACCCTGGTGCATGCCCTGCATCAGCGCGGCAAGCGTTACGGCTTGCAGACCATGTGCGAGGGTGGCGGCATGGCGAACGTGACGATCGTGGAGCGGCTGTAAGCTGCTGCCGCATTAGAGGTGTCGTCCCGGCCTAGTGCGCAATTGCGCACGGGGGCCGGGACCCATAGCCACAGGAATTTGTGGTGAGGGCGAGCTGGGGCGACAGTTTACTTCAATTGCCACGATTAGTGGTTATGGGTCCCGGCCTTCGCCGGGACGACATCTCGTATGCCTTGGGACCGCGCTTATGACCCACCCCTCCATCCACGCCCGCGCCACACCCGACAAGATCGCCTATCAGATGGCCGGGACCGGCAAGGCGATCACCTATCGCGAGCTCGAGGAGCTCTCGAACCAGGGCGCGCACCTGTTCCGCTCGCTCGGGCTGAAGGCCGGCGACCACATCGCGCTGCTGATGGAGAACCGGCTCGCCTTCATGGAGATCTGCTGGGCGGCGCAACGCAGCGGGCTCTATTACACCGCGATCAGCCGCTATTTGAAGCAGGACGAGATCGACTACATCATCGCCGATTGCGGCGCCAAGGTCGTGATCACGACACCGAAATGCGCCGACCAGATCAAGGCCCTGATCAAGGGTGCGCCCGGCGAGCCGGTCTTCTACATGATGGACGAGCCGCAAGCCGGCTTCCGCTCCTATGACAAGGAAGCGGCCGCGCAGCCGACAACCCCGATCGCCGACGAGGTCGCCGGCTACGACATGCTGTATTCGTCCGGCACCACCGGCCGACCCAAGGGCATCAAGAAGTCGTTCGAGGGCAAGCCGATCGAAGAGCCCAACGCGTTTCTGCGCGTGCTCTGCGCCGGCATGTGCGGCATGAACGCCGAGACTATTTATCTCTCACCGGCGCCGCTCTATCACGCGGCTCCCCTGCGCTTCAACATGATGGCGGTCGTGCTCGGCGGCACCTCCATCATCATGGAGCACTTTGACGCCGAAGATTTCCTGAGGCTGGTTGAAAAATACAAGGTGACCCACGCGCAGCTCGTGCCGACCATGTTCGTGCGCATGCTGAAGCTGCCGGACGAGGTCCGCAACCGCTACGACGTCTCGACGCTGAAGGGCGCGATCCACGCCGCCGCGCCCTGCCCGATCGACGTCAAGGCCAAGATGATCGAATGGTGGGGGCCGATCCTGATCGAGTATTACGCTGGCTCCGAAGGCAACGGTGTCACTGTCTGCAACTCGAGAGAATGGCTGGAGCACCGCGGCAGCGTCGGCCGCGCCGTGGTGGGCAAGATCAAGATTCTGGACGAAAACGACGAGGAGCTGCCGACGGGCGAGATCGGCACGGTCTATTTCGCCGATGCGCCGGTTTTCACCTATCACAACGATCCCGAGAAGACGAAGAAGGCCTACAACGCAAAAGGCTGGTCGACGCTCGGCGACGTCGGCTATCTCGACAGAGACGGCTTTCTCTTTCTCACCGACCGCAAGTCCTACATGATCATCTCGGGCGGCGTGAACATCTACCCGCAGGAAACCGAGGACGTGCTCATCACCCACCCCGAGGTCGCCGACGTTGCCGTGTTCGGTGTGCCGAACGAGGAGATGGGCGAAGAGGTCAAGGCGGTGGTGCAGCCGCACGATCCCCAGCGCGCCGGCAAGGAGCTCGAGGCCGACCTGATCGCCTACTGCAAGAGCCGCCTCTCGACGATCAAATGCCCACGCTCGATCGATTTCGAAGCCGAGCTGCCGCGCACCCCCACCGGCAAGCTGGTGAAGCGGCATTTGCGCGACAAATATTGGCCGAAGGCGGCGGCGAAAATCTAGCCAGCCGCCTGATCGCTTCAATCAAACAAGCTCGGCGTGTGGTTCACCAGCGCGCCTTCGATCTCCAGCATCTTCAGCTTCGTCACCACGCCGCCATTGGCCGAGAAGCCGCCGGGCTTGTTGCCGGCCGCCAGCACGCGGTGGCAGGGCACGACGATCGGGCACGGGTTGCGGCCGAGCGCCTGGCCGACGTCGCGCGACAGCTCGACACCGCCGAGTTGCTTGGCAATATCGCCATAGGTGACGGTCTTGCCCGGCGGAATGGTGCGGGCGATCTCGTAGACGCCGCGGTTGAAGTCGGGCACGCCATCGAGATCGAGCGGGATGTCGGTGAGGTCATCCGGCTCGCCCGCGAGCAGTTTTGTAATGCGGTCGATCGCCTGTTGCACGTCGGCGGTCGGCTCGGCTTCGCTGGCGTCGGCATGGCGCTGGCTGATGCGGGTGCGGATCTTCTGCTCACCGCCCATCGGCAGTTGCGTGCCGTTGATGCCGCGCGGACCCCAGGCAATGGCGCACAGGCCGATCTTGCTATCGAACAGGGCAAAATGCTGATCGGTCATGGTTTGGTCCCTGGCTCGCGTTCCCTCGCGTGCCCCCAATGTGAACTGAGCCCAAATCTAGGCTTGGAAATAGTTGCGATCCACCCGGTTTCCGGGAATCTTGCACAGGAGTTCCGCCTTCCCTTTTCGCGAGCCCACAATGCAAAACCTCCACGTCAACGGATACGACATGCCCTATCTCGACGTGGGCGAAGACCGAGGCCGGCCGCCGCTGGTCTGCGTGCATGGTTCGCTCAACGACTTCCGTGTCTGGGGCTGCGTGCTCGGGCCGCTGTCGCAGCGGCACCGGCTGATCTGCGTCAGCCTGCGGCATTTCTTCCCGGCGCGATGGGATGGCGTCGGCGACACCTATTCGATCGCCCAGCATGTCGACGACGTCATCGCCTTCATCGACAAGCTCGACCTCGGCCCGGTCGATTTGATGGGCCATTCCCGCGGCGGGCACATCTGCTTCCGTGTAGCGCAGCGGCGGCCGGAGCTGCTTCGGCGGCTGGTGCTGGCCGAGCCCGGTGGCGAGCTCGATGCGAGCCTCGACCCCGATTATGCCGGCGGCCCCTCGCCGCTGCTGGCACGGTTCACGGCCTCGGCCGAGAAGATCGCGGCCGGCGACATCGACGGCGGCCTTGCGGTTTTCGTCGACACGCTTGAAGGCGCCGGCACCTGGCCGCGGCTGCCGGCGCTGGTGAAGCAGAACCTGCGTGACAACGCCTTCACCCTGATCGGCCAGGTCCGCGACAACCGACCGCCGTTCTCGAAGGCGGACGCGGAGTCCATCAGGATGCCGACGCTGTTCATCCTGGGCGCGCGGACCAAGGGCCTGCTGCCGAAAGTGCTGCATGCGCTGGCGGCGCATGTGCCGTATTCCAGGACGGCCGTCATCCCGAACGCAACGCACCCGATGTTCGAGCAGGCACCGCAGAAATACTCCGAAGTGGTGCTGGATTTTCTGGCGAGCTGATCATGCAGACATTTCGCGTCAATGGTTACGACATGGCCTATCTCGAAATGGGCCGAGGCCCGCCGCTGGTCTGCGTGCACGGCACGCTCGGCGATTTCCGCACCTGGTATTCAGTGCTCGGTCCGCTGTCGAAATCGCATCGCGTGATCTCGGTCAGCCTGCGGCACTTCTTTCCCGAGCACTGGGATGCCGTCGGCGACGACTACAAGATGGCCCAGCACGTCGCCGACGTGATCGCCTTCATCGAGCAGGTCGAACCCGCGCCGGTCGATCTGATGGGCCATTCGCGCGGCGGCCACATCGCGTTTCGCGTGGCGCAGTCGCGGCCGGATCTGTTGCGAAAGCTGGTGCTGGCCGAGCCCGGCGGCGATCTCGATGCGAGCCTGCCGGTGCCCGCGGGCACGCCCGCGCACCCGCCGCTGGCGGCGCGCACGGCGCGCTCGGTCGAGATGATCCGCGCCGGCGACATCGAGAGCGCGCTGCAGAATTTCTACGAAGGCATCGAAGGCGACGGCTCGTGGCGGCGCGTGCCGGCGGCGGCGAAGCAGCAATTGCGCGACAACGCCATCACCTTCCTCGGCCAGGTCAACGAGCAGCGCAGGCCCTACACGCGCGCGGACGCGCAGGCGATCAGGACCCCGACGCTCCTGATCGGCGGCGGCGCGACGACGGGGAGCCTATCGGTGATGTGGCGCGTGCTGGCCGAGCACATCGCAGGGGCGAAGACGGCCGTGATCCCCGAAGCCGGCCACTGGATGTTCGAGCAGGCGCCGCTGGAGTTCGGCGAGGCGGTGGACGCGTTTTTGGGGGAGTAAACGCCTCACGCTTTTTTTCCTCGAAAACAACCCCATGCACAGTAGCCGACCCCAGCAATATCAACGACTTGGCGGGGCGCAAAAACAAGGTTGGAGACCCCGTCGGTCGCGCTTGACGCCCTTATCCTCTCGCCGTACCTTCGAATACGGAATTCCGTGTTCCCTCTCACGGTCTCGGAGCTGCCGGCGTGATCCCTCTCGACCCGCTTCCGAATCTGATCGACCAGGTCTATGCGCGGATCCTGGAGGCGATCTCCGACCGCACGCTGCAGCCCGGTCAGCGCATCCGGCAGAACGAGCTTGCCGACAGGCTCGGCGTATCGCGCCAACCGGTATCGCATGCGCTGCACCTGTTGCACCGGCAGGGGCTGGTCGCCGAGAGCGGCCGGCGCGGCTTTGAAGTCACCCAGCTCGATCCCGCGCGCATCCGCCAGCTCTACGAGGTACGCGGCGCGATCGATGCGCTGGCGGCGCGGCTTGCCGGCGAACGCGCCGCAAGCGATGCGGCAGGACGCGCGCGGCTGGAGGCGGCGCTCGCCGCCGGGCGCGGGATCGATGGCAAGACCACGCTCGCCGAGCTGATCGCGCTCGACGTCGAGTTTCATCGCGCGATCTATCGGCTCGCCGGCAATCCCGCGATCGAGGAGACGATTACGCCGCAATGGCCGCATATGCGCCGCTCGATGGCGACGGTGCTGTCGGAGCTCGATTATCGCGGCAGCGCCTGGGCCGAGCATGCCGACATTGCCGGACACATTTTCGCAGGCGATGCGAAGGCGGCCGAACGTGCGGCGCTTGCGCATGCGCAGACGGCGGGACGGCTGACCGAGGAGAGATTGAGGGCGACGGAAGAGGCGGCGTAACCGCACACGCTGTCGTTCCGGGGCGATGCGCAGCATCGAGCCCGGAATCCATCGGACGGCCTGCGCTGCGGAGAAATGGATTCCGGGCTCACGCTTCGCGTGCCCCCGGAATGACAACAAAACAAACCAAAGGAGGACGCCTTATGAAACTGTCCCAGGAGCAATTGGAGTTCTTCCACCGCGAGGGCTGGCTGTTCCTGCCCGAATTGTTCAGCCAGGAGGAGGTCGATCTCCTCGCGCGCGAGGCGGTTGCCATCTATGACGCGAACCGGCCGGAAGTCTGGCGCGAGAAGAGCGGCGCGCCACGCACCGCCTTTGCCGCGCATCTCTACAATGAGGCGTTCGGCATTCTGGGTGCGCATCCGCGCATGATCGACCCCGTCGAGCAGCTGTTCGGCGAGCAGGTCTACATGCACCAGTTCAAGATCAACGCAAAATCCGCCTTCACCGGCGACGTCTGGCAATGGCACCAGGATTACGGCACCTGGAAGCGCGACGACGGCATGCCCGAGCCGCGCGCGATGAACATCGCGATCTTCCTGGACGAGGTGATGCCGATCAATGGCCCGCTGATGCTGGTACCGCAGAGCCAGAACGCCGGCGACCTCAAGGCCTCGCACGACCTCGCGACGACCTCCTATCCGCTGTGGACGCTGGACGAGGAGACCGTGACGAGGCTGGTCAAGCAGGGCGGCATCGTGGCGCCGACCGGCAAGCCCGGCGGCATGCTGATGTTCCACGGCAATCTCGTGCATGGCTCGGCCGGCAACATCACGCCCTACCCGCGCAAGATCGTGTACCTGACGCTGAACGCAGTTTCGAACTACATCCGAACCCCGACGCGGCCGGAGTACATCGCGCATCGCGATTTTGCGCCGATCAAGACGGTGGATGATGACGCGCTGGTGCGGCTCGCCCGTGCGCCGCGGCAGGCGGCGGAGTAGGACAGGTCTCTCGTGCCCCGGACGCGGCGCAGCGCTTCTTCAGCGATGCGCTGCAGAGCCGGGGCCCATGCCATACGGAATCCCTTACACTGGGTCCCGGCTCTGCGAAGCAGCGTTTCACGCTGCATCGCGTCCGGGACACGAGCATAATCGGACATCCCCATGAACCTCTTCCGCCTCCTCCAGGCCCGCGCTGCCGCCGGCAAGCCCGTCCGTGTGGCGCTGATCGGCGCCGGCAAATTCGGCTCGATGTTCCTGGCGCAGGTGCCGCATACGCCGGGGCTGGAGGTGCCCATTATCGTCGACATCGACCGCGACCGCGCGCGCGAGGCCTGCCGCACCGTCGGGTGGGACGAGGACCGCATCGCCGCCACCGTCTTCACCGATGACGGCGCGCGCGCCATTGCCGGCGGCGCGATGGACGTGGTGGTGGAGGCGACCGGCAATCCGGCCGTCGGCATCAAGCACGGCCGCGCGGCGATCGCGGCCGGCAAGCATATCGTGATGGTCAATGTCGAGGCCGACGTGCTGGCGGGTCCTCTGCTCGCCGAGGAGGCCCGCAAGGCCGGCGTGGTCTATTCGCTCGCCTATGGCGACCAGCCGGCGCTGACCGCGGAGATGGTGGATTGGGCCCGCGCCACCGGTTTTCACGTGGTTGCCGCCGGCAAAGGGACAAAGTATCTGCCGGCCTATCACGACGTGACGCCTGACAGCGTCTGGCTGCATTACGGGTTGACCGCGGGCGAGGCGCAATCGGCCGGGATGAATCCGCAGATGTTCAACTCTTTCCTCGACGGCACCAAGTCGGCGATCGAGATGGCCGCGATCGCCAATGCCTGCGGACTGGACGTGCCTGCAGAGGGCCTGCTGTTTCCACCCTGCGGCGTCGACGACCTGCCGCATATCATGCGGCCGCGCAGCAGGGGCGGCGTGCTGGAGCGGTCGGGCGTCGTGGAGGTGGTCTCCTCGCTCGAGCGCGACGGACGGCCGGTGTTTCGCGATCTGCGCTGGGGCGTCTATGTCGTGCTGGAGGCGCCGAACGACTACGCCGCCGACTGCTTCAGGCAATACGGCCTCAAGACCGACGGCAGCGGACGGTACGCGGCGATGTACAAGCCCTATCATCTGATCGGCCTCGAGCTGAACATCTCGGTGCTGTCGGCCGCGCTGCGCGGCGAACCGACCGGGCAGCCCCACGGCTTCCGTGGCGACGTCGCCTCAGTGGCAAAACGCAATCTGCGCGCCGGCGAGATGCTGGACGGCGAAGGCGGCTACACGGTGTGGGGCAAGCTGGTGCCGGCGGCCACAAGCCTCAGGGCCAGCGCGCTTCCGATCGGCCTCGCGCATCGGCTGAAGCTGAAGCACGACGTCGCCCATGGCGAGATCGTGCGCTGGAGCGACGTCGAATTCGACGCAGGCAACGAGACGATAAGGACGCGCAAGGCCATGGAAGCGGCATTCGTCAGCGCAGATCAGGCCGCGCACTCATAGATCGAGATTCATTGGTGCGGCCTGAGCGATGTCCGCTGGCCGACGCTTTGCGGACTCAAGCTGAACATTGCCTCAGGTCAGCTATGGGCCAACAGCAGAAGTCCGTCGAGAAACGGCGTTAGCTCAGGTCTGGGCGCTCGCTTGCTTCTAAATACAGTTTGAGGTTCGTGCGAGTCCAAATGTAAACGACTATAAATCCGCAGACAAAGCCATAAATCATGGCAGATATCGCAATAGCTTTCGCGCCTTTCGCCTGCCCGATGGCGGTGGCCACCTCTTCGCCTACAGAATTAATAAAGGCGATGACCTTGTCCAAATTAACAAGACCGAGACCAAGGATAATCTTTGTAAGCCAGTCTGATATCTCTTCCAGATTTGTGTTGACCTTGTACAGACCAGTCGGCGCGCTAGGTGTATTGGCGGGGTTGGATATAGCCTTCGGTACCCCGAATAAAAAGCCACCTGACGTGCCGGCGAAGAAAGCCGCGGCCGACGCGAACCAAAGCAAACAGAACGTGCGCAAGCCCGATCTCAGGTCGGGCTCGGCCACGATCCCATATGCAAATTCGACGCCCCAGCCGCCAAACACGGAAAGCAGAAATCCCCAACCAGCAAATCTTTCGTCCGAGAATTTCTTGAAAAAGTTTTTCGGCCCTCGCCAAAGAGCCCCAATCCCTGACTCATCAGCCATCTGTTTTCGCCTTATTCGATTACAGCAGCCAGTCGCATCCCAAGGTAGCATTTATTTCTCAGGTCGTCTTTGGCATTTTGGCAAAATGAAAGAGATCTCGTCAGCCTCACGCGTCCGCTTCGGGTCAAAGGC
The DNA here is from genome assembly GCF_055807555.1 of Bradyrhizobium sp. Ken64. Taxonomy (NCBI): domain Bacteria; kingdom Pseudomonadati; phylum Pseudomonadota; class Alphaproteobacteria; order Hyphomicrobiales; family Nitrobacteraceae; genus Bradyrhizobium; species Bradyrhizobium sp. Ken64. The sequence continues at coordinate 441,888 of NZ_JBVVPA010000001.1, forward strand.
AGCCGTCGCCTAGCTTGGAGGCGCAGGTCGGCTCACCTCCCCGAAGCGGCCGTCGCGGCCTCCTGAGCGGAGGTCAGTAACGGGCCACTGGAAGACTAATGCACGACAACATGATGGCTTGAGAGGAAATCTGGCCTATAGTCGCTAGAGCCGCCGAGTTTGGTGACGTCGCGGCGGCCCCGGAAGGCTTTTCACGTCAGGGATATTGGCCCAGACGAGTGGTGGAAGACATTGGGGATTACCGCAAAACAGATGGTGGCTCGCCGCCCGCTCGCAGGCGGCGCAGACGTTCTTTTAACAGTCGCAGTGGCACTGGCCTATTTTCTCACCGCGCGGCTGAGCCTTGCATTACTGGACCCGGCCGATGGGGTTGCCCTATTCTGGCCAGCGGGGGGAGTGGCTTCGGGGATTTTGGTCGCGCTTGGTCCAGCGGCACAGCTGCCTGTCGTGCTCGGAGTGGGTGCTGCAACGATCGCGGCTAACCTGCTAGGCGATCGCAACATCTGGAGTTCGTTATTCTTTGCTGTCACGAACTCCGGTGAAGTCGTCATCATAGCGGGCCTGATTCACCGCTTCTGTGGATCTCCATTCGAGTTGAATGAACTGCGCAGCGTACTTGCGCTATTTGCCGCGACCGGTATTGCAGCGAGCCTTTCCGGCCTTGGTGGTATGGCAGTATTTGCGCTGTTTCATGGATCGGCTGCGTCCCCGGCGGTGATCTGGCTTCACTGGTTTTCATCTGCCGCAACTGGGATGATTACCGTGACGCCGCTCGCAATCGGGCTGGCGTCGTTAGCGCGCGCTCCCCCGCCGCGGGGGGAAGTTGCGGAGGGCGTTCTTGCGCTCGGCGTGGTGTCTCTCGTATGCGCGTTGCTGGTTTTCTTGCCCAATGAGCCATGGACCGCGGTGCTGGCGGTCAGCGCACTCTGCCCACTTCTGCTCTGGATCGCCGCTCGCCTTCGTTCAGCGTTCACCGCGATTGCCACGTTCCTCTGCTCGACTACGGTCGTCTGGACGACAATTTTCACCATCGGCATTTTCGGGGACCCACGTCTGTCGATCGAAGATCGTGTGCTGACGTCTCAAGCGACCATCCTGGCGATCACATTGGGTTCGCTTGTTCTTGCTGCCCTGTTTAGCGAGCGGAGGCTTCACCATCACGCCATTCTGGAGAGGGAGTCCCGATTGCAGGACGCTTTAGAATCGGCAGAATTGGCCGATCGCGCCAAATCGAGCTTTCTTGCTGCGGCAAGCCATGACATGCGCCAGCCATTGCAGACCCTGAAACTTCTGCAGGTAGCGCTTGAGTCGCTCCATTCAAGCGGCGAAGCGCGCAATCTTGTCGCTGACATTGGGAAATCGCTGGATACCATGACCAGCATCCTCTCCAGCCTGCTCGACGTAAACAAGCTGGAATCCGGAAAACTGCGTCCATCCTTGAGTGAGTTTTCTCTAGTCGAAATCTTCGAGCCGCTCGCTAGAGACTTCGCCGCGTCTGTGCAGGAAAGAGGACTCCGACTGCGCGTTGCACGTTCCGGGCTCATCGTCCGCAGCGACAGTCGAATGCTTGCGGAGATGATCCGCAACCTCTTATCGAATGCAGTCCGATACACTGACCGGGGGCGAATCTTGCTTGGATGCCGACGAACCGGCGACAAGGTTCGCATCGAGGTCTGGGACAGCGGCATCGGTATCACAGAAGATCAACTTCCGCACATATTCGATGAGTACTACCAGGGGAGTGATGGCGCGGAACGAGGCGGTTTTGGGCTGGGCCTTGCGATCGTAAGGCGGCTTGGAGAAATATTGGATCACAGGGTCGAGGTGCGTTCTATCCCAGGGAAGGGCACAGGGTTTTTCATCGAGGTTCCGCTCGGTCGATCCGGCGTCAATGTGCCGGAAGCGGCGTCGCTGGCGCACCCTTGTCATGGTGCCTTCCTGGGCAGCGTTCTCGCGATAGAGGACGAGGCGTCCCTGCGATCAGCGCTGCAGAGATCGTTGAAGGCAAGAGGGATTGACGCCACCGTTATTGCAACGGCGAGAGAAGCCTTGAACCTTGTCAAAGAGCAGGGTCTGCGCCCGGATGTACTGCTGTGTGACTACAACCTACGTGGCTCATCGGATGGCATCGAGACCATTAAGAGCCTGCGTGTCGCCCTTGGCTTGAACGTACCGGCCGTCGTGATGACGGGCGACATCAGGTCGCAAACGATGAACTTGATTTCCGCGCAAGGTCTCACTGCCCTGATCAAGCCCTTCTCGGCCGACGAACTTCTGGACGCTCTGAGAGGCCAGGAGAAGCTGGTAATCACTGCGAGGACATCATCCCATTCAGTTGCTGGCCTACAGCAGCGCCATCGATATTAAGAATTTGGATATCCGCGATGTCCGCTCTGGGTCAAAATGCGAAGAACTCAGGCTGAGCAGATCTTGTCCGCCATGCCTGAATAAGCGGACCCGTGGAGCGATGCTGCCCCTTTGCCGAAGGGCCGCTTGCATACCCGCGACAAAGAAGCTTCGCGGAGCGCCCCGTTGCCCGATGCAGTGCTTGCCATCATTTCTTATAACACATTTTCTCTGCGGTTCGGTCCGCCTCTGCAACCGCTTGCAGTGGACTTGGACGTCCTGATAAGTCGCTTTCATGGCAGCAACCGCTCTTGCTTCGCCTGCCTGAACCACTTCCTGAACATGTCCTCGGTGTCCATCATCTCAGTGAAGCCGGCACGGTTGATCTTCACGGTCGAGACGATCGAGGGCGGACCGGATTCGGTCTGGCCGTAGCGCAGGCTGTAGTCGGCGTATTGGAACGAGAGGCCGACAAATTCGGCCAGCGCAGGCGATGCAAGGTCGTGCTTGCGCCGCAGCGCATCCCAGGGGCCGCCCCAGGATGGAAACGCCCTGGCGAGCGACAGCGGGACCGGTTTGCCCGGCTTCATCTCCAGTGCATCGGCGACCGCAGGCCAGATGTTCTCCCAGGTGAAGACGTCGCCATTGGTCACGTTGAAGGCCTCGTTGCGCGCGGCCTCGGCCCCGCCCGACCAGGCGATGGCGCGGGCGAGGAGATCGACATCGACGGCCTGCCCCACCCGCGCGGCGCCGCCGGGGTAGTCGAGCGGCCTGCCCTGCTCGCGCAGCATCGCGGCATAGACGCCGAGCGGCGGGATCAGGTCCATGGCGCCGCCCATGGCGAGACCCACGATCAGCACCGGCCGCAGGATGCTCCAATGCCAAGCCTTGCCGGCCTGGAGGTCGCGCAAGAAGTTTTCCTGCGCCCAGTAGAAGTTGTGCTGCTCGTACATTTCAGAGCGGCCTTCGCGGGCCGGCACGGTCAAGGGGCGCACGTGGACGCCGTAGGCCTTGGTGCCCTGCAGCAGAGCGACGTGCCTGAGGCCGGGCGCCACAGGCTCGAGGGCACCCATCAGATTGCGCAGCATCAGGTCGTTGGTCTTGATCTGCTGCGGGTCGCGCCAGCCGTCGACGAGCTGCGGCGCCTCGTAGAGCGCAGCGTAGATCAGGTGCGTGGCGCCGCTCAGTTCCGAAGCGGCGCGCCCGCAATCAGCTGCGCTGGTCAGGTCGATCGGGACATGGCGAGCGCCGTAGAGATCGCGCGGCTTCCGCCGGGACAGGGCAATGACATCGCACCCGCCCGCTAGGCCGAAGTGTCGCAAGGCGGCATTGCCGACGAGACCGCTCGCTCCGGCCACTACGACCTTCTTGCCTGTCATGCGCAAGCCTCCTGGTTTTTGGCGCGACTGAATAGCAGATCGCTCACAGGCCCGACTTGCGTCAGGCCGGCGTTCGCACTTGCGAGGCGCCCATGAGGCTTGATTCCGGCGAAGCGTCCGGTCATCCTCGCGCACGGAACCGCAACGATCGGAATTCCATCTACGAGGGCCCTCAAGGGCCGTTCGGAAACGCCACACCGTCTCAACAGAAAACGTCGAGCGTCGACGAAGACAAGACGACTTAAGATCGTTCCCTGGTCGAAGCATCGACTTAACGGAGGGTAGCGCATGGAACGTCGTAAATTCCTGACGGCAGGCGGATTGGGCCTGGCCGCGAGTGCCGTCGCTGCGCCGGCGATCGCACAGTCGATGCCCGAGATCAAATGGCGATATGCCGCAAGCTGGCCGAAGGCGCTCGATACGCTCTACGGCGGCTGCGAGTATTTCGCCAAGCGCGTCGCCGAGATCACCGACAATCGTTTCCAGATCCAGCCATTCGCAGCCGGCGAGATCGTGCCGGGCCTGCAGGTGCTCGACGCGGTCGCCAACGGCACGGTCGAGATGGGCAACACCGCGCTGTATTATTATTGGGGCAAGAACCCCGCCTTCACGTTCGGAACGGCGCTGCCGTTCGGCTTGAACACGCGCCAGCACATTTCCTGGCTGGAGTGGGGCGGCGGCCAGGACCTGATCAACAATCTCCTGAAGGAGTACAACACGATCGGCATTCCGACCGGGTCGACCGGCGCCCAGATGGGCGGCTGGTTCCGGAAGGAGATCAAGTCGATCGACGATCTCAAGGGACTGAAATTCCGGGTCGGCGGCTTTGCCGGAACGATCATCGCCAAGGTCGGCGGCGTGCCGCAGCAGATCGCGGCTGGCGATATCTATCCCGCGCTGGAGAAAGGCACGCTCGATGCCGCCGAATGGGTCGGGCCCTATGACGACGAGAAGCTCGGCTTCGTGAAGGTCGCGAAGTACTATTACTATCCCGGCTGGTGGGAAGGCACCGGCCAGGGTCACAACGTCATCAATCTCGACAAGTGGAATACGCTGCCGAAGCACTACCAGGCGGCGGTCGATGCCGCGTCGCGTGATACCTTCACCTGGGTGACCGGCAAATACGACTACGTCAATCCGCCGGCACTCAAGCGTCTGCTGGTGGCCGGTGCGATCCTCAAGCCGTTCCCGCAGGAAGTGCTGGAGAGCTGCTATGGCGCGGCCAACGAGATCTACGCCGATCTCGCCAAGACCAATCCGCATTTCGGCAAGATGTATGCGAGCCTGACGGCTTTCCGCAGCGAATCGCTGGCCTGGATGCAGGTCGCCGAGCTGAGTTTCGATAGTTTCATGATGCGGATGCGGACACGGACGTGAGGCGCTGAGCAACGCGTGAGGTCAGAAACGACGAAAAGCCCCGGAGATGTCTCCGGGGCTTTTTGTTGCAGCGATGTTTGCGATGAGGGCACGAAGCAAGTTGGGCTCTCGTGCCCCGGACGCTACGCAGCGTCTCTTCGACGATGCGTTGCAGAGCCGGGGCCCATGCCGATGATGATCCCGTGGCCTCTGGGTCCCGGCTCTGCGCAGCAACGCTTACGCGTTGCAGCGCGTCCGGGACACGAGAGTGACGCACTCAATTCTCATCGTCACCCAGCGCCGCGACCAGCTTGTCGTAATACTTGCCGACGAGCTCGATGTTGGCCTTGTTCTCGATCTGCGGCGCCGGCGTCTTCAGCGCTTCGTTGAGTTCGTCGAGCGCTTCCTTCTTGTCCTTGGCCGGCATCTTCTTGTCGGCCTGGACCTGCGCGATCTGCGCCTTGATCACGGCTTCGGTGCCGACATATTTCTTGGTCGCGGGATCGAAGCCGCCGAGCACGAGGCTGATGTT